>NZ_JBVKDQ010000005.1:0-132611 GCF_055633755.1 Amycolatopsis sp. NPDC114484
TATGGTGGGACACCCACTCAATCACCCTAGAGGCGAGAGCTTGGTTCGTGTCCCGGCGGCCACCCGGTTTCCCTGGCGACTTGGAGAACTTTACACGCCCTCGCAGGGCCCGAAACAGGGGGGTACCTTAACTGCGTTTCCGCAGGTCAGACCCCCTGTTTCGGGCCCGGAGCGGAGCTCAGCCCCCGACGCGGACGCCGGCGACGTTGCGCTTGCCCTTGCGGACCACGAGCCAGCGGCCGTGGAGCGCGTCGGAAGCCGAGGGCTTCCACTCCTCGTCGGCGATCTTCACGTTGTTCACGTACGCGCCGCCCTCCTTGACGGTGCGCCGCGCCGCGCCCTTGCTGTCCACCAGTCCCCCGGCGATCAGCAGGTCGACGATCGTCGCGTCGCCGGCCGGCTCGACCTTGCCGTTCGGGACCTCGGCCATCGCCGCGTCGAGCGTCGGCGCGTCCAGCCCGGTCAGCTCGCCGCGGCCGAACAGCGCCTGGCTCGCCGCGATGACCTGGCGTGTCTGGTCCTCGCCGTGCACCAGGTTCGTGAACTCCTCGGCCAGCTTCTTCTGCGCGGCGCGCAGGTGCGGACGCTCTTCGGTGTCCTTCGCCAGCGCCTCGATCTCCTCTTGGTCGAGGAAGGTGAACAGGCGCAGGTAGCGGAGCACGTCTGCGTCGCCGACGTTCACGAAGTACTGGTACCAGGCGTACGGCGAGGTCAGCTCCGGGTCGAGCCACACGTTGCCGCCGCCGGTGGACTTGCCGAACTTGCGGCCCTCGGCGTCGGTGACCAGCGGCGCGGTCAGCGCGTGCGCGGTGCCGCTTTCGACGCGGCGGATCAGGTCAACGCCGCCGACGAGGTTGCCCCACTGGTCCGAACCGCCGACCTGCAGCTTGCAGCCGTGCTTGCGGTACAGCTCCAGGTAGTCCTGCGACTGCAGCAGCAGGTAGCTGAACTCGGTGTAGGACATGCCGTCGCCCTCGAGCCGGCGCTTGACCGTCTCCCGGTTCAGCATCACGTTCACCGAGAAGTGCTTGCCGACGTCCCGGAGGAATTCCAGCGTGTTCTGCTTCCCGGTCCAGTCGAGGTTGTTCTCGACGATCGCGCCGGTCGGCGAATCGTCGAAGTCCACGAACCGCTCCAGCTGCCCGCGGATCCGCCCGGCCCAGTCGGCGACGACGTCCAGGGTGTTCAGTGCGCGCTCCCCGTTGTCGCGGGGGTCGCCGATCATCCCGGTGGCACCGCCGGCCAGCACGATCGGCCGGTGCCCGGCGCGCTGGAACCGCTTGAGCATCAGCAGCGGCACGAGGTTGCCGGCGTGCAGGCTGGGCGCGGTCGGGTCGAAGCCGCAATAGAGCGTGAGCGGGCCGTGGTCGAGTTCTCGGCGCAGGGCGTCGACGTCGGTGGATTGCGCGATCAGGCCGCGCCAGGACAACTCGTCAAGGATGTGCTCACTCACACCTGTAGATGATCCCCCACCAGGTCAAACCGTTAACCCGCGGGTCGCACCTGCCGGCGTTTCCCGCCGCGGCGGTAGGTCGAGACGGCTGGCGAGCCGTCGACCCAGAACCGCCACGGCGTCTCCATCGCCATCGCGACGCCGACGCGCGGGCCGGTGCGCACGTGGTCCGCGGGCACGCGTTCGCCGACGCGCAGCCGCACCGGAGATTCGGGGTCGGTGAGATCGACGCCGTTCTGTTCCCGGGCGAGGCCCAGCACGGAGGTGAGGATGGCCGGGCCCTTGGCGAGTTCGCCGTTGCCGCGCGCGTTCGGCCGCCGCTTCCGCACGATGTCCGCGCCCTCGACGACCTCGCCTGCCCGCAGCAGCACCGCGCCCGGCTGGCCGTCCTCGGTGCCGACGACGTTCGCGCAGAAGTGCATGCCGTAGACGAAGTACACGTAGAGGTGTCCGGCGGGACCCCACATCACTGCGTTGCGCGGGGTTTTGCCGCGGTAGCAATGCGAAGCGGGATCGTCGAGCCCGCGATAGGCCTCGACCTCGACGAGCCGCACCCCGACCCGGCCTTCGGGCGCGTCGGCCTCGAGGACGGCGCCGAGCAGCAGCCGAGCCAGGTCGACCGGGTCCAGTGCCAGTTCTTCGCGCCGGAACAACCGGTCCACACGCACTCCCCTCGTCAGGCCGCCAGCCTAGCCAGCGGCCTGACGACAGATCACTTCAGCCATTGCCGATGCGCCGCGACGCGCTCGACCAGGCGTTCCCGTTGTTCGGCCACGCGGTCCGGCGCGGTGCCGCCGCGTGCGTCGCGCGAACGCACCGAACCTTCGACGGTCAGGACTTCGCGTACCGCGGGGGTGAGCGCCGGGTTGATGGCCTGGAACTCCTCGTCGGTCAGCTCGTCGAGCCCGGCTCCGCGCGCCTCCGCGACCCGCACGCTCTCCCCCGCCGCCTCGTGCGCGACGCGGAACGGTACGCCCTGGCGCACCAGCCATTCGGCGATGTCGGTGGCCAGCGTGAACCCGGCGGGAGCCAGTTCGGCGAGCCGGTCGGTGTGGAAGGTGAGCGTGCCGAGCATCCCCGCGATCGCCGGGAAGAGCAGTTCCAGCTGTTCGACGGAGTCGAAGACCGGTTCCTTGTCCTCTTGCAGATCGCGGTTGTACGCGAGCGGCTGCGCCTTGAGCGTGGCGAGCAGGCCGGTGAGGTTGCCGATCAGCCGTCCGGCCTTGCCGCGGGTCAGCTCCGCGACGTCCGGGTTCTTCTTCTGCGGCATGATCGAGCTGCCGGTGGCCCACGCGTCGTCCAGCGTGACGTAGCCGAACTCGGCGGTGTTCCAGATGATCACCTCTTCGGCGATCCGCGACAGGTTCACCGAAAGCATCGCGACGGCGAACGCGAACTCGGCGACGAAATCGCGCGAGGCGGTGCCGTCGATCGAGTTCTCCACGCTGGTGTCGAAGCCCAGTTCGGCGGCCACCGCTTCCGGGTCGAGGCCGAGCGACGAACCGGCGAGCGCGCCCGATCCGTACGGCGATTCCGCGGTGCGGGCGTCCCAGTCGCGCAGGCGGGAGACGTCGCGCAGCAGCGCCTGGCCGTGGGCCATCAGGTGGTGCGCCAGGAGAACCGGCTGCGCGTGCTGCAGGTGGGTGCGGCCGGGCAGGATCGCGTCCGGGTGCCGGGACGCCTGCGACACCAGTGCGTCGATCACGTCGAGCGTGCCCGCGACCACCCGGCGCGCGGCGTCGCGCAGCCACATCCGGAACAGGGTCGCGACCTGGTCGTTGCGGGACCGGCCTGCCCGCAGCTTGCCGCCCAGCTCGGTGCCGGCGCGTTCGAGCAGCCCGCGTTCGAGAGCGGTGTGCACGTCCTCGTCGGCGATCGTCGGCGTGAACGCGCCGGACGCGACGTCCTGCGCCAGCGTGTCGAGCGCGTCCAGCATCCCGGCCAGTTCCGCTTCGGTGAGCAGACCCGCCTTGCTCAGCACGCGGGCGTGCGCGCGCGACCCGGCGATGTCGTAGGGCGCGAGGCGCCAGTCGAAGTGGGTCGAGGCGCTCAGCGCCGCCATCGCCTCGGCCGGCCCGCTGGCGAACCGGCCGCCCCACAGCTGCACCGGCTGGTCTTTCCCGCTCACGTTCTGCCTCTCTCGTCCGGCGTCTCAGGACGCCTGGGTGCTCGGATGCTGGGTGCTCCCCAGCGGAGTCTGCCCGGTGCCCGGACGGTACCGCCGTCCGACCGGGCGAAGCCGCCTCCCGGGCAGGTCGGCGACGGTCGCGCTGCCCGCGTGCAGCACCAGCCGCACCTCGCCGGACACGCGCTCCTGCGCTTGCCGGACGAACGCGTCCAGCGGCTCGCGCAGCGGCGAGAACCACAACCCGTCGTGCACCAGCTCGGCCCACCGGCGGTCGACGCCGCGTTTGAACCGCGCCAGATCGCGGTCCAGGGTGACCGATTCCAGCTCTTGATGCGCGGCGATCAGCACCGCCGCGCCCGGCGTGTCGTATGCCTCGAACCGGCCGATCCCGTGCGGCCCGGCCCGATGTCCGAGCCGCTGCACCGCCTCGGCCACGCTGACCGTCTCGCCGTCGACCGCGACCGGCACCCCCTGTTCGAAGGTGACGACCACCTCGTCCGGCATGCCGAGGTTCACTACGGCGTCCTCGGTGCAGCGGTAGCCATCGTTCGCGGTCCGGCCCCACAAAGTCCGGCTCGTCGACAACTCCTGCCTGCCTCGGACGCCGAGTTCGACGATCTCGAGGTCCGGCGCGAGCGTCGCGATCATGCTGGACAACGCGTCTCCGCCACCGTGCGCGACAGTCGACGCGTTCCGGTCCCTCGCGGTCGCGACGAGCTGGCTCGCCAGCAGCGGCCGGGCCAGGACCAGGGGGTGGCGGTCGAGAATCAGCGCATTCGCTTGCAGCGCAAGCAAACAGTAGTCGTTCGCGAATTCCGCACGGACGTCCGCGACCACGACTTCGGCGGCTCCGTCGGCCATCGACTGCCGCCGGAGGCCGCATAGGTCTACGTCGCCCGCACCGAAATCCACGGCGACGGCGACCACTTCGCTTTGTCCCGCAAGGAGATTCAGCGCCGTTGAAGAGCCGTGCCCGCCCGGATAGGCGAGCACGACCCGCCGGGTCACGGCTCCTCCCCTTCCGCCGAACCTTGCGCGAGCGCGGTGAACCGTTCGGCGAGGTCGCGTCCGGTGAGCGGTTCGCGCGCGATCACCGCGACCGTGTCGTCGCCCGCGATGGACCCGACGACCTCCTCCAGCGCGGCCCGGTCGATCGCGCTCGCGAGGAACTGCGCGGCGCCCGGCGGCGTGCGCAACACGGTGAGGTTGCCCGACGAATCCGCTGACACCAGCAGTTCGGCGAGCAGCCGGGACAGCCGCGAGGTGCCGCCCTGCACGCCGCGAACGGGGCTGCCGTCCTCGGGGATGACGTAGACCGGCGCGCCCGAGTCGGCGCCGCGCAGCTTGACCGCGCCGAGTTCGTCGAGGTCGCGCGACAGGGTCGCCTGCGTGACGTCGATCCCCTCGGCGGCCAGCAGCCGCGCGAGCTCCGTCTGGCTGCGGATGGCCATCGTGGACACCAGTTCGGTGATCCGCGCCTGGCGCCCGACCCGGCTGCTGGTCATCGGCCGTTCTGCCCGAACAGCCAGACCAGCAGGGCTTTCTGCGCGTGCAGCCGGTTCTCCGCCTCGTCCCAGACCGCGCTGGCCGGGCCGTCGAGCACCTCGTCGGTGATCTCCCAGCCGCGGTGCGCGGGCAGGCAGTGCAGCACGATCGCCTCGTCGGCGGCGCGCTTGAGCAGCTCGGCGTTGATCTGCAGGGCACGGAACGGGCCGACCCGGTCGAGGCCGTCGTTCTCCTGCCCCATCGACGTCCAGGTGTCGGTGACCAGCACGTCCGAACCCTCGACGGCCTCGCGCGCGTCGGTGAACACGGTCGCGCTGCCGCCGGTTTCGGCTCCGTGCTGCTTGGCGTCCAGCATCACCTGCTGGTCGGGCTGGAACCCCTCCGGCGACACGACGCGCACGTTCATCCCGGCCGTGGTTCCGCCGAGCAGCAGCGAATGCGCCATGTTGTTGGCGCCGTCGCCGAGGTAGGTGAGAGTGAGCCCGGCGAGCCTGCCCTTGCGCTCGCGGATGGTCATCAGGTCCGTGAGCACCTGGCACGGGTGGAACTCGTCGGTGAGCGCGTTGACGATCGGGATCGACGCGACCGACGCCATCGAGTCGATGCGCTTCTGCGCGAAGGTGCGCCACACAACGGCGTCGACGTAGCGGGACAGCACGCGCGAGGTGTCCTCGATCGTCTCCTCGCGGCCGAGCTGCATCGAACGGCCGTCGACGATCACCGGGTGCCCGCCGAGCTGGCTGATGCCGACCTCGAACGAGAACCGGGTGCGGGTGGAGTTCTTCTCGAAGATCGCCGCCACCGTGCGTCCGGCCAGTGCCTTCGTGCCGAGCGGATCGGCCTTCAACTGGTCGGCCAGATCGAGCAGGGCGGTCTGTTCGGCGGGCGTGACGTCGTCGTCGCGGAGGAAGTGGCGAGGCATCAGTCGGATTCCTTCGTGGTGGTGGAGTCGAGCGCGCCCGGGAGGGCGGAGAGGAAGCCGTGCGCCTGCTGCTCGTCGAGCACGAGCGGCGGGGCGAGCCGGACTGTGTCCGGGGCGACCGGGTTGACGAGGTAGCCCGCGTCCTGCGCGGCCTTCGCGACGGCCGCGGAAACCGGTTCGCGCAGGCCGATGCCGAGCAGCAGCCCCGCGCCGCGCACACCGGAGACGAGCGGGTGGCCGAGCGCCTCGACGCCGGCGGCGATGTCCTTGCCGAGCGCCGAAACGTGGTCGAGCAGGTCGTCCCGGACGATCGTGCGCAGCACGGCCAGCCCGGCCGCGCAGCACACCGGGTTGCCGCCGAAAGTGGTGCCGTGCTGGCCCGGCTTCAGCAGATCGCCCGCCGCGCCGACGCCGATCACCGCGCCGAGCGGAAGCCCGCCGCCGAGGCCCTTCGCGAGCGTGATCACGTCCGGCACGATCCCGGCCTGCTGGAAGCCGAACCAGGTGCCGAGCCTTCCGATCCCGGTCTGCACCTCGTCGAGCACGAGCAGCGCCCCGGCGGCCTTGGTGATCTCGCGCGCCGCCTGCAGGTAGCCGTCCGGAGCCGGGATCACCCCGGCCTCACCGAGCACCGGCTCCAAAAAGACAGCCGCGGTTTCGCCGTCGACAGCGGCCCGCAACGCCTCGACGTCGCCATACGGAACATGCGTGACACCAGGAACCAGCGGTTCGAACGCCTCGCGCTTCGACGGCTGCCCAGTGAGCGACAGCGCGCCCATGGTGCGGCCGTGGAACGCGCCCTCCGCCGCGACGACCTTGCTGCGGCCGGTGAGCCGGGTGATCTTCAGCGCGGCCTCGTTGGCCTCCGCGCCGGAGTTGACGAACAGGACCTTGCCCTGACCGCTGAGGCCCGCGACGTCGAGAAGGGTTTCGGCGAGTTCGACCGCGACCGGGTTCACGTACAGGTTCGACGTGTGCCCGAGTTTCGAGATCTGCTCGGTGACCGCGCGCACCACCTCGGGATGGGCGTGGCCGAGCGCGTTCACCGCGATGCCGCCGACCAGGTCGACGTACTCGGCGCCGTCCGCGTCCCACACTCGCGCGCCTTCGCCGCGCACCAGGGTCAGGCCGGGAGTGCCGTAGTTGTCCATGACCGCCGACTGCCAGTGCTGCTGACCGTCCGCATTGGACTTGAGGGTAGTCACGCGTTCTCCGTTCCGGAGGGGGCTGCCTCGGGCAGCACCATGGTCCCGACGCCGCGCGAGGTGAAGACCTCGAGCAGCACCGAATGGGCGAGTCTGCCGTCGATGACGTGGGCGCCGCGCACGCCGCCGCGCACCGCGCGCACGCACGCCTCCATCTTCGGGATCATGCCGCTGGCGAGGCCGGGCAGCATGCGTTCGAGACGGTCGACGGCGATCCGGTCGATCAGCGACGACCGGTCCGGCCAGTTGGCGTAAAGGCCTTCGACGTCGGTGAGCACGACGAGCTTCTCCGCGCCGAGCGCCGCGGCGAGTGCGCCCGCGGCGGTGTCGGCGTTGACGTTGTGCACCACGCCGTCGATGTCCGGGGCCACCGTGGAGACGACCGGGATGCGCCCGGCGTTCACGATGTCGAGCACCGCGTCCGGGTTCACCTCGGCGACCTCGCCCACCAGGCCGATGTCCACCTGCTCACCGTCCACAGTGGCCTGTTTGCGCTCGGCGGTGAACAGCCGCGCGTCCTCGCCGGAGATGCCGACCGCGTACGGCCCGTGCGCGTTGATCAGGCCGACCAGCTCGCGGCTGACCTGCCCGACCAGCACCATCCGCACGATGTCCATGGTCTCCGGCGTGGTGACGCGCAGCCCGCCCTTGAACTCCCCCGGCACGCCGAGCCGGGACAGCATCGCGCTGATCTGCGGGCCGCCGCCGTGCACGACCACCGGGTGCAGGCCGGCCAGCCGCAGGAACACCATGTCCTCGGCGAAAGCGGCCTTCAGCTGGTCGTCGATCATCGCGTTGCCGCCGTACTTGACCACGACGGTCGCGCCGTGGAACCGCTGCAGCCACGGCAGCGCTTCGATCAGCACGCCGGCCTTTTCGGCCGCGCTGGCGAGCCGTTCGTCGGCGGAGACGAGCCTTCCGGTATCCGTCATGACGAGTACGCGCTGTTCTCTTCCACGTACGCGTGCGAGAGATCCGTGGTGTAGATCGTGGCCTCGTCCGAACCGACGCCGAGATCCACGACGACGTCGATGGCCCGCCCGGACAGGTCGGCCGCCGACCGGTCCTCAGCCGTCGTGCCGCCCGCGAACAAGGTGACGCCGTTGATCGTGATCGACACCGTCTCGGGGTCGATCCGCGCCGGGGCGCGGCCGAGCGCCATCGCGATCCGGCCCCAGTTGGGATCGGACCCGAACAAGGCGGTCTTGACCAGGTTGTCCTCGGCGATCGTCCGGGCCACGACAATCGCGTCGGCCTCGGACGCGGCGCCCTTCACCGTGACGTCGACATCCTTTGTCGCACCTTCGGAATCGGCCCGCAGTTGCAGCACGAGGTCATGGCTGACCTTGGTGAGCAGCTCGGTCAACTCGGCTTCAGTCGGCTCGACGCCACTGGCACCCGAGGCGAGCACGAGCACCGTGTCGTTGGTCGACGTGCCGCCGTCCACGTCGAGCCGATCGAACGTGACGTGCGTGGCGGCGCGCAACGCACGGTCGAGAGTTTCCTTGTCCACCACGGCATCCGTGGTCAGCACGGACAGCATCGTCGCCAGGTTCGGCGCGAGCATCCCCGCGCCCTTGGCGAATCCGCCGACACTCCACCCTGATTCGTGCTGGGCGAACGCCTGCTTCGGCTTGGTGTCAGTGGTCATGACGCCGGTGGCCGCGTTGAGCCCCGCTTCCGGGCTGGCGTCCAGCGCCTTGACCGCACTGTCCACACCGGACAGAACCGCCGGCATCGGCAGCCGCTCGCCGATCAGCCCGGTGGAGCACACCGCGACCTCGATCGCCCCGGTGCCCAGCACTTCGGCCACCTTCTCGGCCGTGGCGTGCGTGTCCTGGAACCCGCCCGGCCCGGTGGCCGCGTTCGCCCCGCCGGAGTTCAGCACGACGGCCTTCAGCTTCTGCTGCTTCAGCACTTCCTGCGACCACAGCACGGGCGCGGCCTTGATCACGTTGCGGGTGAACACCCCCGCCGCGACGTCGAGCGGGCCGTCGTTGACGACCAGCGTGAAGTCGAGCGCGCCGGAGGCTTTGATCCCGGCGGCCACGCCCGCGGCGCGGAAACCCTTCGGTCCGGTGACGGTCACGGTGCCACTCCCACGGTGGAAAGTCCGGTGGCCTCGGGAAAACCGAGCGCCAGGTTCATCGATTGGACGGCACCGCCCGCGGTGCCCTTGGCGAGGTTGTCGATCGAGGTGACGACGACCAGGCGGCCGGCGTCAGCGTCGATCCCGAGCTGGAGCTGGACATTGTTCGAACCGACCGTCGCCGCGGTCGTCGGCCAAGTTCCTTCGGGCAGGATCTGGACGAACGGCTCTGCGCCATAAGCCTTCTCGTACACCGCGCGCACCGCGGCCTCGTCGACGTCTCCGAGGAGTTGAGCGCTAGCCGTCGTGAGAATGCCGCGCGGCATCGGCGCGAGCACCGGCGTGAACGAAACCGTCACCGGTTTGCCCGCCGCGCCGGAGAGGTTCTGCACGAACTCCGGCGTATGCCGATGCGCCCCAGCGACGCCGTACGCACTCGCGTTGCCCATGACCTCGGACCCGAGCAGATTCGGCCGGAGGCTCTTGCCCGCCCCGGACGTCCCCGTCACCGACACCACGGTGACCGCGGGCTCGACCAGCCCCGCCGCCAGCGCGGGCGCCAACGCCAGAGATCCGCCGGTCGGGAAACAGCCGGGAACCGCGATTCGCTTGGTTCCCACCAGCTTCTCGCGTGCACCGGGAAGCTCCGGCATCCCGTACGGCCACTGCCCCGCGTGCTCACCGGAGTACCAACGTCGCCAGTCCGCCGCGTCCGAGAGCCGGTGGTCGGCCCCGAGGTCGACCACGAGCACCTCCGGCCCGAGCTGAGCCGCGATCCCGGCCGAATGGCCGTGCGGCAGAGCCAGGAACACGACGTCATGGCCCGCGAGCGTCTCCGCGTTCGTCTCGAGCAGCACGCGCCCGGCAAGCGGGACAAGGTGCGGCTGATGCGTGCCCAGCGTCGTCCCCGCGCTGCTCGCCGCCGTGAGAGCGCCGATCTCGACCTCGGGATGGGTCAGGAGCAGGCGCAGCAGTTCGCCGCCCGCGTACCCGCTGGCACCGGCTACCGCGATCTTCACCGTCATACGAATGATTATGCACGAGCGTGCAAGCTCAAACAAAGAGGGTTTGCTCACCCTGACCGTCCCCTCCCCGGGACTTCTGTTGATGCCTCCCGTCGTAGATCAGCGGCCGGCGGGATGCGCAGCCAGAGCGCGTGGTTCGCCGAGCTGACCGGCCGCACGTCGCCCGGCCTCCCGAGTCATCCGCCCGCAGGTCGCCGACCACCCGAGCCGCCCAGCCGCAGATCGCCCGGCTGCCCGAGCCAACCAGTCGCACGCTGCCGATCACCCGAGCCATCCAGCCACGGGTCGCCTGGCCATCCGAGCCGCCCCGCTTCGCTGGACCATCCGGCCAGCGGGTGGTCCAGCGACGCGGAGTCGTTCGGCCAGCCGCACCTCTCGCCGCCAAACCATCCGGCCAGCGCGCAGTCCCATCCGCCCGGGCCCGGCTCTTCCGGACCCCAAATCGCCCATCCGAACCCGGCGTTACCAGGCACAACCGCTCTCCAAACTCGGTTTTCCCGGGCACAACCCCCATCCGAACTCGGCCTTCCCAGACCCACCCACCGGTCACCCAAACCGGCGTCCGCCTAGCCAACCGGGGCAGCACAGGTCGTCCGGCACCACCCAACCCGCCTGTCCGGCGCCCAACCCGTCTGTCCGGCACCAAGCCGCCAATCCACTGCGCAGGCAACGCCGCGCCGGGCCCGCCTCGGGATGCGAACCCGGCGGGCATGCGTCAGTCCGCTCCCTCCTCCGCTTCGCGCAGACTCGGCGGCGTCGGCAGATGATTCCCCGGATGCTCCGGGTCGCAGCCCACCCGCGGCAAGCGCGCCCGGATCCCTCCCGGCGTCCGCGCGAAATGGCGCGCCAGCTCGGTCACCGAATCGCCGGCGAGCCAGCGGGCTTCCAAGTCCGCGTCCATCTCGTCGGTCCACGGTCTGCCCTGCTGGGCCGGGCGTCCGCGCGATCTTCGCCGCGAGCCGCCGCCCGCGAAGGTGCGCAGGCTCGTGTCGAGCAGCTCCGCGACGGTCGCCACGGACGTCACGTCGAGTTCGAGTCTGCCTTCGACGACGGGTTCGCCGTCCGGCCGTTCCCCGCCGACGGTGACGGTGACTCGCTCCGGCTCGCCGTCCTCGGTGCGGGTGATGACGGCGACCTGGTACTGGACATCTCCTGACCGGACCTCGGTCCGGTGCTCCTGAATGATCGTCATGGCCGCGAAGGTATCCGCGACCCCCGACAATTTTCGATCACTTAACGCGATCGAGTGACTGCGGTCCGAAATTGTCAGACCCTCGCCGTAGCGTCCCCGGCGATCACGAAAACGACCGAGGGGGATCGGTGGACCAGCGGAAAAGAACAGTGCCCCGGTCTGGCAGGCCAGACCGGGGCACCGGGAAGAACGGCTCAGAAACGCAGCAAACCGGAAAGCAGGCTCTGCTTCTCCTCAGCCGCGGCCTTCGTCAGGGCATCGGCCTTCTGCTGCGCGCCGGTGGCGACCGGAGACGGAACCGGCTGCGGCACCGAAGCGCACTGGACGTCGGAGCGGTCGTCACGCACCCGCTTCGGCAACGCCCCGGTGGCGAGGTAGTCGGCGACCCGGTCGTCCACGCACGAAACTCCGGACAGCGATCCGGCGTGCGTCGTCCCGCCGGGCGCGCTGATGAGGCTCGAACGCGGGTAGCGCTTGCGCACTTCGAGGCTGCCCGAGTACGGCGTGGCCGCGTCGAGTTCCTCGCTGATCAACAGCGCTCCGCTCGCCTTCGACCCGTCGATGTCCACCGGCTTGCCCGGCTTCGCGGGCCAGGTCAGGCAGGTCGCGTTGTACCAGGTGTTGCTCCAGGTCTCGAACGGCGCGCGGTGCTGGGTGGCCCAGGTGTCGCGGCGCCAGCGGTCCCAGTCCTGCGGCCACTGCACGTCAGTGCACTGCACCGCGCTGTACACCGCGTATCCGTTGTCGTCGCCGGGCGCGTTCGACTTGTCGTACAACGCCTTCAACGACTGCCAGTCGCCGCGGTGCACCCAGCCGTCGAACGCCTTGGCCATGTCTTCCCAGCCGAACACGTAGTACCCGGCCTGCAGGAAGACGTCGAGCCATTCGTCGCCGCCGATCACGCCGCCCGCGGGGTTCCGGTCGAGTTTCCGCTGCTGCGCGTACCAGAGCTGCTCGACCGCCGAACCGGTCTTGCCGAGGTGATAGACGTTGTCGTACTTCGCGAGCCAGCCGAAGTAGATCTTGATGTTGCGGTCGAAGGCGACGTCCTGGTCCAGGTTGGCGTCGTACCAGACCTTGCGCGGGTCGACGTTTCCGTCGAGCACCATCCGGCGCATGCGGTCCGGGTGCAGCGTGCTGTAGACCTGCCCGAGGTAGGTGCCGTAAGAGAAGCCGTAGTAGTTGATCTGCTTCTCGCCCAGCGCCTTGCGGAGGCTTTCCATGTCCTGCGCGACATCGGTGGTCTTCATGTGCTGGAGCAGCGGGCCGTTCTTCGCGCAGGCCTCGGCGTAGCCCTTCGTGCGAGCACGCCAGGTGCTCTCCAGCTGCGGCGTGTTCGGCACATACGCCGGGCGGGCGGGCGCGAAGTAATTCCCGTCGCACGTGAGAGCCGGTTTGCTGGAGCCGACGCCGCGAGGGTCGAAGCCGATCCAGTCGTAGCTGTCGCCTGCGTGCTTGGGCACGTTCCGGCCGAGCACCGAAAGACCGAGCCCGGAACCTCCGGGGCCGCCCGGATTCACCAGCACCACGCCCTGGTATTTCGCGGTCTTGTGCTTCACCCGGGAGACGGCGATCTGCACCGTCTTGCCCGACGGCTGCGCGTAGTCCATCGGGGCCACCAGGAATCCGCATTCGGCTCCCGCCTTGGCGAGGCCAGGTGCGGAACACGCTCCCCACTTGATCGGCGGCGGCGCGTAATCCGGCCCTTGGGGCTGCATCGCGGTGGCGGCGGGTGCGACAGCCAGCGTTCCGGCCGCGACAGCGGCGGCGGCCAGCGCGGTGACGATTTTCCTCACAGTGGTCCTTTGCGTCCGACGGCAACCCGGGCTCGTCGAAGCTACCGGCTGCGCGGCAGAATCTCGTTTCCCGACACGAGCCGCGCCGTCCCCCGATCGTCGGGATCCGAGACGATGGAGGCAGTCTTCAATGGATGCGGGCGAAGCGTTGAACACGGCGGTGCGAACCGGGCTCGCCGAGCTGGCGGACCCGGTCAAAGCACCGGAAATGCAGGCGTACATGAAGTCCGCGATGCCGTTTCGCGGAGTGCCGAAGCCGTCGCGCGGCAAGCTCATGAAGGCGGTCCTGGCCGAGCATGTTCTGCCCGATCGAGTGACCTACGCCGGAACCATGCTCGCGTTGTGGCGGGAGGCGGAGTACCGCGAGGAGCGGTACGCGGCGATCGACCTCTCTGGGCACCGCGCCTATCGACAGTGGCAGGACCCGGACCTGCTGGAGATGTACGACGAGCTGATCGTCACCGGGGCTTGGTGGGACTACGTCGACGAGGTCGCGATCCGCCGGGTCGGGCCGATCCTGCGCGAGCACCGGGCGGCGGTCACGCCGGTTCTGCGTCGCTGGATGACAGACGCTGATCGCTGGCGCCGGCGAACGGCGGTGATCTGTCAGGTCAGCGCGAAGGGCGAGGTGGACCAGAAGCTGCTCGCCGACGCGATCGAGGCGAACCTCGACGATCGGGATTTCTTTCTGCGCAAGGGAATCGGCTGGGCGTTGCGGGACCATGCTCGTGCCGAGCCGGAGTGGGTCCGCGAGTTCGTCCGGACGCACCCGGGGCTGTCCCCACTGTCCACAAGGGAGGCGATGAAGCACCTCAGGTGAAGCGAACCGTTTGCGGGAAAGGAAAGGAGGGTGCCATGACACCAGCGCTCCCCCGCCCCGGCTGACCGGCCGGGTGGCCGGGTGGCCGGAGCGCGGGGCGGGGACAGCGTCGGGTCAGGCGCGGAGCGTCGCTCCGAAGCGCTCGCCAGCAGCGGCGACCGCGGCGTCGCGAGACTTGGTGGCCTCGTCGACGGTCAAGGTGCGGTCCGCGGCGCGGAAGCGGAGCTTGTACGCCAGGGAACGCTTGCCTTCGCCGAGCTGCTCGCCGGCGTAGACGTCGAAGAGGGTGATCTCCTCGAGCAGTTCGCCCGCTCCTTCGCGGAGCACGTCGGCGAGGTCGGCGGACGGGACATCCCTGTCGGCGACCAGGGCGACGTCCAGCAGCACCGGCGGGTAGGCCGAGATGCTGGGCGCCGGACGGGAGTCGGGCAGCGGGATCGCGTCCAGGTCGAGTTCCATGGCGACCGTGCGCGGCGGCAGGCCGAGGGCCTCGACGACCTTCGGGTGCAGTTCGCCCGCGTGGCCGACCGGCCAGTCGCCCACGCGCAGCTGGGCGCAGCGGCCCGGGTGCCACGGCAGGAGATCCGCGGCCTGCACGGTGAGCTGCACGCCGGCGGCCTCGGCCACCAGGCGCGCGGCCTGCACGGCGTCGGCCCAGCCTGCCTGGTCGCCCTTGCCCCACCAGCCGGCGCGCGGGCGCTGGCCGCTGAGGACGACGGCGACGTGCACCGGCTGCGCGGGCACGGCGGCCTCCAGCACGGCGAGGTCCTCGTCGCTCGGGCGGTGCTCGACGCCGAGGTCCGGGACCTTGAGCTGGTTCGGCTTCGGCAGCACGACCTGGCCGACGTGGAACAGCGACACGTCCTTCAGGCCGCGGGAAACGTTGCGCTGCAACGTCTCCAGCAGGCCCGGCAGGAGGGTGGTCGCCATCCGGTCGTGATCGGCTTCGAGCGGGTTCCGCACGCGCACCGTGGTGCGGCGGATGTCGTCCTCGGGCAGGCCGAAGGCGTCCCACACCGCGTCGCCGATGAAGGGGAACGGGCGCACCTCGACGTAGCCCGCCTCGGCGAGCGCGCCGGACACCGCGCGGCGGCGGCGCTGGGCGTCGCTGAGGCCGCGGCCGGCGGGCGCGGCGGGCAGGACCGACGGGATGCTGTCGTAGCCCTCGAGCCGGAGGACCTCCTCGACGAGGTCGGCGGGCTGCACGAGGTCGCCGCGCCAGCTCGGCGGGATCGCGGTGACGAGGCCGACGCCCTGGTCGCTCGTGCTGAGCTGGACCTTGCAGCCGATCTGGCCGAGCCGCCGCACGGTGACGCCGCGTTCGTAGCGCACGCCGGCGATCTGGTCGGGCAGGTTGATCGGCATGGTCACCGGGGCGTGCGGGGCGACGCCGCCGACGTCGGTGCGGCCCGGGCGGATCGCGCCGTCGCCGTACTGGCGCAGCAGCCGCGCGGCGAGTTCCACCGCGGCCGCGCACAGCGCCGGGTCGGTGTAGCGCTCGAAGCGCTTCGCCGCCTCGGAGAACAGCTTGTGCCGTCGTGCGGTGCGGCTGATCGACGCCGGGTTCCAGTGCGCCGCCTCGAGAAGCACGTCGGTGCTCTCCGGCGTGATCTCCGTGCTGGCGCCGCCCATCGTGCCGGCCAGGGAGATGACGCCGCTGTCGTCGGCGATCACGATGTCGTCCGCGTCGAGGGTGCGCTCCACGTCGTCGAGCGTGGTGAGCTTCTCCCCCGCCTTCGCGCGGCGCACCACCAGGTCGCCCTGGATGGAGCCGGTCGCGAACGCGTGCAGCGGGTGGCCCAGCTCGAGCATCACGTAGTTGGTGACGTCGACCGCGAGCGAGATGGACCGGATGCCGGCCAGCATCAGCCTGCGGCGGATCCGCCACGGCGTCGGTGCGGTCGCGTCGAGACCGGTGACGCGGCGCAGCACGAACCGCGGGCAGCCCTCGGGGTCCTCGACCCGCACCGGCCAGGCCTCGCCCTCGGCTTCCGGGAAGCTGTCGAGCATCGCCGGGTCGCCGAACGGCACGTCGAGCGCGTTCGACAGTTCGCGCGCCAGGCCGCGGATCGACAGCGCGTAGCCGCGGTCCGGGGTCGGCGTGACCTCGATGACGGTGTCGTCGAGGCCGAGCAGGTCCTTCGCGTCGTCGCCCGGGCTCGCCGTGCCCGGCGGGAGCACGAGGATTCCGCTGTGGTCGTCGCCGAGGCCGAGTTCGGCCGCCGAGCAGATCATGCCGTCGCTGACCTTGCCGTACGTCTTGCGCGCGGCGATCTCGAAATCGCCCGGCAGGACCACGCCCGGCAGCGCGACCACGACGAGGTCGCCCTCGGCGAAGTTGCTCGCGCCGCAGACGATGCCGCGCGTCTTGATGCCGTGCGGGCCCTCGTTCTCGAGCGGGCCGTCGTCCTCGTCTTCGTCCTCTTCGGACAGTTCCGCGTCGTCGGGCTCGGGGTCGGGTTCCTCGCCGACCTCGACGCGGCAGAACCGCACCGGCTTCTTGAAGCCGGTCAGCTCCTCGATCTCCGCGACGCGGCCGACCACGAGCGGGCCGGTCACCGGGCCGAGTTCGCTCAGCTCGTCGACCTCGATCCCGATCCGCACGAAGGCGTCGGCCAGGTCCTGCGGCGTGACGTCGGCATCCACGTCGAGATGCTCGGTCAGCCAGCTCACCGGGACTCGCACTACGCCTCCGTTCCGAAGGGAAGGGTGAACCGGACGTCGCCTTCGACCATGTCGCGCATGTCCGGGATGCCGTTGCGGAACTGCAGGGTCCGCTCGATGCCCATGCCGAAGGCGAAGCCGGAGTAGATCTCCGGGTCGACGCCGCACGCGCGGAGCACGTTCGGGTTGACCATGCCGCAGCCGCCCCATTCGACCCAGCCGGGGCCGCCCTTCTTCTCCTCGAACCAGACGTCGACCTCCGCCGACGGCTCGGTGAACGGGAAGAAGTGCGGGCGCAGCCGCGTCTTGGAGCTCTCGCCGAACATCGCGCGGGCGAACGCGTCGAGCGTGCCCTTGAGATGCGCCATGGTGAGGCCCTTGTCGACGGCGAGGCCCTCGACCTGGGTGAACACCGGCGTGTGCGTGGAGTCGAGCTCGTCGGTGCGGTAGGTGCGGCCCGGGCACACGACGTAGACCGGCAGGTCGCGGTGCAGCAGGCTGCGGGCCTGCACCGGCGAGGTGTGCGTGCGCAGCACCAGGCCGGAGCCTTCCTCGCCGACGTAGAACGTGTCCTGCAGCTGGCGCGCCGGGTGGTCCTTGCCGAAGTTCAGCGCGTCGAAGTTGAACCACTCGGCTTCGAGCTCGGGCCCTTCGGCGACCTCGTAGCCCATGGCGACGAAGACGTCGGCGATGCGCTCGGACAGCGTGCTGATCGGGTGCCGGGCTCCGCGCGGGATCTGGTCCCACGGCAGCGTGACGTCGACGGCCTCCTCGCGAAGCACGCGCTCGTCGCGCTCGGCCTGCAACGCGGCGCGGCGCGCGTCGAACGCGGACTGCACCGCCTGCCGGGCCTCGTTGACGCGCTTGCCCGCGTCGGCCTTCTCCTGCTTCGGCAGCGCGGCGATCTCCCGGCGCGCCAGCAGCACCGGAGACTGGTCCCCGAGATGTGCCGGTTTGACGGCGGCGAGCGCGTCCAGGTCGGCCGCGCCGGCGAAGGCGTCCTCGGCCGCCTTGATCGCCGCGCGCAGGGTCTCCGGTGCGAGCACGTCGACCGGCTGTTCTGTGGCTCCGGACATGACTCCTCGGCGTCCACTGGGACTGGTGTTGTCGGCCGCACGCGGGCATGCCGCCGCACGTGCACATCGGGCAGCTCAGTCTAGGGGATCGGGCGCCGGGCCCGGCCGCTCACCCTCCGCTTCCGGAGCGGCTGCGCCGGATCCGCCCCGTGATCACGACCGACCGTCGCCGAGGACCCGAACGGACGTCAGCGGATCAGGTGAGGACCATCACTCGACCGGCTTGCCGCGGCGGCCCGCGCGGGACGGCGGCGGGACGGGCCCGGGACGGCGGGGCTGCCGTGCTCGGCGGGCGAAGTCTTGAGGTGTCCGGGAGAGGTCCTGGGATGTGCGGGAGCGCGGATCGCGGGATCGGGGCTCGGGCTGGACAGCCGGAATGCGCGGCTCGGATGGCGGCAGCTGGCGAGGATGGCTGGCGACGCGGCCGGGCGCGCGGCAATGGGCGCGGCCGGATCCCGGCAAGGGTGCGACCAGAGAGCGGCGCGGGTGCGACGGGAGGGCGACACGGGGTGCGATCGGAGGACGACCGAGTCCCGGCACGGGCGCGGCTGGCGGGCGGCGCGGGCGCGGCGCGAGGGTGGCCCGATCCCGGGCACGGAGACCGCGGGAGGGCGGACAGATCCCAGCACGGACAGCGCAGGAGGGCGGACAGATCCCGGCACGGAACACCGCAGGAGGGCAGGCAGATCCCGGGCCCGGACACCGCAGGAGGGTGGCCGGGTCCCAGGACGGGCACGGCGCGAGAGCGAACGAACCCCGGCACTAGTGCGGCGGAAGGGCTACCGAGTCCCGGCACCGGTACGGCGCGAGAACGAACGAACCCCGACACGGGAGCGACCGAAGGGCGACCGAGTCCCCGCACGGGTACGGCGCGAGAACGAACGAATCCCGGCACTAGTGCGGTGGAAGGGCGGCCGGGCCCCGGCAGAGGCGCGGCGCGAGAGCGGCAAGCCGATCGGAAGCGCGGAACTAACTGTCGACGCACCAGGCATCGGGCACCTCACCGGGCGGCTTCTGATATCCGCGGCAGGAGGCGAAGAGTTGCGCAACGCAGCCGCGGTCATGATCGGTGATGGTTCTGGCGGCGCAAAACGGCGATCGCGCGCCAAGCAAGCGTAAGCGCGCGGCGGGACCCTTCGAACGTAGCCGGGAGTCAGGGGCGGAAGGCGGTCGCGACCTGCCGAAAAAGCTCGTCCTCCGAAGTCGCGGTGTCGACCTCGATCGCCCGCAACCCGAGTCGCGAGGTCTCCTCGCGCAGGTGGCTGGCGAACATCCGATCCCGTTCGGCGAGATTGCGGGCGGCCCGGGCCGGATCGCTGGTCCGCCACACGAAATCCTCCCCTGGCGCGCTCCGGCCTTCGATCGCCGCGTGGCGGAACTCCGGCGTCGGCAGGAGCCACACGGCCTGTTCCGCAACCGTCAGCAGGGGTTTCACCAGATGCGGCAGCAGGCGGAGGCCGTCGACGACGCGAGGTTCCGGTGGCAGGCGAAGGAGATCTTCGACAATCAGCCCGAAGCCCTCGCCGCGGAACCAGTGGAACGTCTCCAGCATGACGTCCGGAGATCGCCGGACCCAGCGTTCGTCCATGTTCATGGCGAGAAAGGCGTGCAGCATCGGAGCCGAAGCCCGAGTCGTGCGGGCGGTGTGCTCGCGCATCGTGTCGTCGGTCGCGTAGTGGTGCCAGCCGTGGCGGGCGGCGAGGCGGCGGGCGATCGTCGATTTGCCCGCGCCGGGGGCGCCGCCGATCCAGTAGACGTGCCGGAGGTCCCGCACGGTCTAGCGCCGCGCGGCCATCGCCGCCGTGTAGACGCAGACTGCGGCGGCGGTCGCGAGGTTGAGGCTTTCCGCCTTGCCGTACAACGGGATTCGGACTGCTTCGTCCACAGAGGACAAGACATCTCCGGACAGGCCGTGGGCTTCGTTGCCGAAGATCCACGCGACCGGGTCTCCGAAGTGGACAGTCTCCAGCGAGGTCGAGGCGTAACCGTGTGCGGCCAGTGTTCGGAGGCCGGCCGAGCGCAGTGCCGTCAGAACCGACGGGACGTCGCGGGCGCGGGCCAGCGGGATGTGGAAGGTGGAACCTGCGGCGGCGCGGACGCTTTTGCCGTTGTGCGGGTCGACGGTGTCGCCGGCCAGGACTACCGCGTCGGCGCCGGCGGCGTCGGCTACGCGGATCACGGTGCCCGCGTTGCCGGGTTCGGCGACGTCGACCAGGACCACCACCAGCCGGGCCGCGGCCAGGACTGTCTCCAGTGGACGGTCGACCAGCGAGCAGACCGCGATGATTCCTTGCGGCGTCACAGTTTCCGACAAACCCGCGGCCGCGCGGTCGGTGATCGGCGACACGCGAGGAGCGTCGGCGAGCAAAGCAGGGTGCGCGGCGGCGGCGCGTTCGGTGACGAACAGTTCGTGGACTGTCCCGTGCGCGAGCGCCGAGGTGACGGCGTTGACCCCTTCGGCCAGGAAGCGGCCGGTTTTCTCTCGTTCCGCGCGCCGGGTCAGCTTGCGCGCGGCAACGACCCGGGGGGTCCGTTCGGTGAACGGATCCGCCCCGGGCCGGAAGACGCTGCTGGTCAGGCCGACTTCGCTTCGCCGGTCGTGACGTTCGCCTTGGCCAGCTCGGCGAGCGCGGTGAAGGCGGCCGCGTCGTTGACCGCGAGGTCCGCGAGGATCTTGCGGTCCACCTCGACACCGGCGGCCTTCAGGCCCTGGATGAACCGGTTGTAGGTGACGCCGTTGGCGCGAGCGGCCGCGTTGATGCGGGTGATCCACAGCTGGCGGAAGTCACCCTTGCGCGCGCGGCGGTCGCGGTAGGCGTAGTTGAGCGAGTGGAGCGTCTGCTCCTTGGCTTTGCGGTACAGCCGCGAACGCTGGCCGCGGTAACCGCTGGCCAGCTCGAGAGTCGCGCGACGCTTCTTCTGGGCGTTGACCGCCCGCTTGACGCGTGCCACTGGTCCATCCTGTCGAATTCGGGGGGTGCGAGGACCCCGGGGTGGTCGGGAAAGGGTGCGGGCCTCAGCGGCCGAGCAGGCGCTTCACGCGGCCGACGTCGTTCTGGGCGACCTCGGTGGTGCCCTCGAGACGGCGGGTGAGGCGGTTGGACTTCTTCTCCATCAGGTGGCGGCGGCCGGCCTTCTGGCGACGCAGCTTGCCCGAACCGGTCACGCGGACGCGCTTCGACGTGCCCTTGTGCGTCTTCATCTTCGGCATGGTTGTAGTCCTCTTCCGTGCGGCGGCACACCGGATCACCGGTGTGCCGCTGACTGTGCTGGTCGGCGCTGGGGCGCTACGCCTCGGGAGCCGATTCGGCCGATTCGGCTTTCGCCGCCTTCGGCTTCACGTTCTTGTGCGGGGCCAGCACCATGATCATGTTGCGTCCGTCCTGCTTCGGCGACGATTCCACGAAGCCGAGCTCGGTGACGTCGTCGGCGAGCTTCTGCAGGAGCCGGAAACCGAGCTCCGGCCGGGACTGCTCGCGACCGCGGAACATGATCGTGACCTTGACCTTGTTGCCCGCCGCCAGGAACCGCGACACGTGACCCTTCTTGGTCTCGTAGTCGTGCTGGTCGATCTTCGGCCGCAGCTTCTGTTCCTTGATGACGGTCAGATGCTGGTTGCGCCGGGAGTCGCGGGCTTTCTGCGCGCTCTCGTACTTGAACTTGCCGAAGTCCATGAGCTTGGCCACGGGCGGGCGTGCCTGCGGGGCCACCTCGACGAGATCGAGATCCGCCTCCTGCGCAAGCCGCAGCGCATCTTCGATCCGGACAATGCCGACCTGCTCGCCGTTAGGGCCGACGAGCCGGACTTCCGGCACCCGGATGCGGTCGTTGATGCGTGTCTCGGAGCTGATGGGGCCTCCTTGGTCCGAGTTGTGTTTTCTCGTTTCGACCTGGTGCCCTCATGACTCAGGCCCCGCCTCCGGCTGCTGCCGGTGCACGGGGCCCGCTCTGTCTCCGATCGCGCCCGGCCGCGAGGCCGAACGCTTCGCCTCCGCAGTACGCTGCCAGGACGGCATGCACCACTTCGGCGAGACCGGACCCGGACACCTGAAGCGGTGAGACGGGTGGGAGCGGGGCTCCACTTGCCGCCCCCGATCGCTCGGGAGCTGGTCGCACATGGAAGGGTACCAGACGTGCCTGAACAACCTTCGCCACCGCCCCCGTATTCCCCCGACGACCGCGGGCTCGAGGAGATCCCCAGCGTCGAGGTGATCAGCCGCGCCGCGGTGATGCTGCTGTCCGCGGGGGCCGAACGGCTCGGCCTCGCCGACGCCGCCCCGGAGAACTCGCCGCACCGCGACCTCGACGAGGCGCGCCGCCTCATCACCGCGCTCGCCGGGCTCGTGACCGCCTCCGCCGAGTACCTCGGCCTGCACGCCGGACCCCTTCGCGACGGACTGCAGTCGCTGCAGAAGGCGTTCCGCGAAGCGTCGGTCGTGCCGGATCCGCCGGGCCAGGGGCCGGGCGAGAAGTACACCGGGCCGGTTTACTGAGGCCCGCATTCCCAGAGAAGACCCGCTCCGCGATGCCGCCGGGGCGGGTCTTCGCCGTTTCCGGGCGAGGACGGGCGGTGCTGAGGGGCTCGGCACGCGGGCGTTCGGGAGCGGAACCGTGCGGCGCGATCGGCGGCCCCGCCGCGTCACCCTGGAGCCCTGCCGCACCACCGCTTGAACCCCGCCGCGCCACCCTGGAGCCCCCGCCGTATCACCGTCTGAACCCCGCCGCACCACGCCCCGGAGCCCCCGCCGCACCACCCCCCTGGAGCGACGGTGAATGTCCGGCGGCCGGATCGCGGTGCGTGCGACCAGGGTCGGCGCGGACACGCAGCTCGCGCAGATGGCCCGGCTCGCCGAAGAAGCGCAGAGCCCGCCGCGTCACCCTGAAACCCTGCCGCGAAATCCTGCCGCGCCACCCGCGGGAACCCTGCGGCACCGCCCCAGAAGCAGCGCCCCCTCGCTCCGGCCGTTGCCTCCAGCCGTCCCCGACATCTAACATGTTAGATGTGAGTGCACTCCCCAAGGTCTCCCGGCCGTTGCTGCGCGACGAGGCGTACGAGCGCATCCGGCACGCCATCATCGACGGCAGCCTCCCGCCGGGCACTCCCCTGCGCGACGCCGACCTCGCCGAGCAGCTCGGGCTTTCCCGCGCCCCGGTCCGGCAGGCGCTGCTGCGGCTGGCCGAGGACCGGCTGGTCGTGTCCAAGCCGCAGAGCTACACGAGGGTCGCCGAGTTCGACGCCGGCGACGTACGCGACGCGGTCCGGCTCGTCCGGGCGCTGCACGAGCTGGCCGTGCGCGAAGCCCGGCTCGGTCCGGGGCAGATCGCGGAAATGCGCGAGGCCAACGACCGCTTTCGCGAAGCCGTCGCCGCGGGAGACGTCGGCAAGGCGATCGAAGCGGACGACGAACTGCACGACATTCCGGTGCGGGCGTGCGGCAACCGGGCGGTCGCGGCGACACTCGACCGCTACACGCCGTTGTTGCGCCGTCTCGAATACGCCCGGTTCAGCTCGCTGCCCGCGCATCGGTCGGTCGCCCGGCACGAGGAGCTCATCGCCGCGTTCGAAGCCCGCGACGAAAAAACCGCCGCACAGCTCACTTCAATGATCTGGACCGACCTCGAAGCCCTCCTGGAGGACGCGTGAGCCTGGCTGACTTCCCCCGTTTCCCGTTGCTCGTCGGGCCTTCGCCGGTGCACCGGCTGGACCGGCTCACCGACCACCTCGGCGGCGCGGCCGTCTGGGCCAAGCGCGAGGACCTCAACTCCGGCCTCGCCTACGGCGGCAACAAGACGCGCAAGCTCGAATACCTCGTCGCCGACGCGCTGGCCAAGGGCGCGGACACGCTCGTCTCGATCGGCGGCGTCCAGTCGAACCACACGCGGCAGGTCGCGGCCGCGGCGGCGCGGGCCGGGATGAAAGCCGTGCTGGTGCAGGAAAGCTGGGTCGACTGGGCCGATCCGCTGCACGACAAGGTCGGCAACATCCAGCTGTCGCGGATCCTCGGCGCGGACGTCCGGCTCGTCGACGCCGCGTTCGGCATCGGTTTCAAGGAGAGCTGGGAGCAGACGCTCGCGGAGGTCGAAGCGAACGGCGGCACACCGTACGCGATCCCGGCCGGCGCCTCGGACCATCCGCTCGGCGGGCTCGGTTTCGCGAACTGGGTGCTGGAACTGGAAGAGCAGGAACGCGATTTCGGCGTTTTCTTCGACACCGTCGTGGTCTGCTCGGTCACCGGCAGCACGCAGGCGGGGATGATGGCCGGGACGGCAGCGAGCGGGAAGCCGCGGCGGATCCTGGGGATCGACGCGTCGGCGAAGCCCGAGGAGACGTGCGAGCAGATCGGCCGGATCGCGAAGAGCACGGCGGAGCTGATCGAGGCCGGGTCAGTCGAAGAAGCGGAACTCGACGAGCGTTATCACGCCGGGGTCTACGGAATTCCGGATGAGCAGACGCTTGACGCGATCCGTACCGCGGCGCGGCTGGAGGGGATGATCACCGACCCGGTGTACGAGGGGAAGTCGATGGCCGGGCTGATCGACCTCGTCCGCACCGGCGAGATCGCGAAGGACTCGAACGTGCTGTACGCGCACCTCGGCGGGCAGCCCGCGATCAACGCGTACACGAGCGTCCTCGGCTGACCCGACTGTCCGTGAAGGGCTCTTCGAGGGAAGCTGATTCCCTCGAAGAGCCCTTCACCGACCACAGGCAGCGTCAGTCGAGCACGGCGAGCACGTCGATCTCGACCAGGAGACCGGCGGGCAGCCCGACGTACACCGTGGTGCGGGCCGCGTGCGGGGCCTCGCCGATCAGCTCGTTGTAGACCTCGTTGAACGCGGCGAAGTGGCTGGTGTCGGTGAGGTACACGCGCACCATCACCGCGTCCGCGAAGCTCGAGCCCGCTTCTTCGAGCAGCGCGGTGAGGTTCTTGAACACCTGCCGGGTCTGGCTCACGACGTCGTCGCCGACGATCTCGTTCGTGGCCGGGTCGAACGCGACCGCGCCGGCGACCTGCAGGATGTTCCCCTTGCGGACGGCCTGCGAGAAGTTCGCCGGCGGCTTCGGCGCGTTCTCGCTGGTGATCGCCGTCTTGCCCATCATTGCCCCTTTCCGTTCCCCGTCCATCCACTGTGGACGGAAGCTTTCCCGGTGGCGGCCAGCAGCTCGGGCACGAGCGCCAGCAGCCCCTCGTAGTCCAGCAGCACCTTCGGCACCGACATCGACGCCGCGGCGAGCACTTCGCCGCCCGCGCCGCGCACCGGCGCGGAAATGCAGTGGATGAAGTCCTCGTGCTCGGCATTGTCCACCGCGTACCCGCGCTCAGCGACCTGGTCCAGTTCGGCCAAGTACGCCTCGGGCGTGGTGATGGTGTTGGCGGTGAGCACGACGTAGTCGATCGCGCGGGCGATCTCCTCGCGTTTCGCCCGCGGCATCGCCGCGACGAGCACCTTGCCGACCGCGGTGCAGTGCAGCGGCGCGCGTTTGCCGACCCGCGAGTACATCCGGACCGCGTGGTGCCCCTCGAACTTGTCGATGTACACCACCTCGCCGTCCTCATAGGACGCCAGGTGCACGGTGTGCCCGGTGCGCAGGTTCAGCTCGGCGAGCGCGTCGTGCGAACTGCGCCGGACGTCGCGGTCCTCCAGCGCCTGGTTGGCGAGGTCGAAAAGCGCGCTGCCGAGCCGGTAGTGGCGAACTCCTTCGCGCCGCACGAAATGGTGCGATTCGAGGGTGCGCAGCAGCCGCAGCACAGTCGTCTTGTGCACGCCGATCTCTTCGGCCAGCTCGTCGAGCGTCTTGCCGCCGCGGGCGAGACCGCTCAGCAGCGTCAGCGCGCGGTCGAGGCTTTGGCTCACGTGGCCACCACTCCTTCTCCGGTGAGCCGGACCGAACCCCAGCTGTCGGCGTCCGCCCGCACCAGCTTCATCACGACGGCGTCTGCCAGCGGCACGCCGACGTCGTCTTGAGTCAACAGTGTCGCCGCGGCTTGCAGATGACCGCGCCGGAGCCTGGTCAGCGGATCGGCGCCGCGCAGAGTCGCGGCCAGGAATCCGGCGGCGAAGGCGTCACCCGCACCGACCGGCTCGACCACGTCCACGCGAAGCGCGGGCGAGAACAGCGGTTCGGCCGAACCCTCGACGAGCGTCGCGCCTCGTTCCCCGTGCTTGACCACCAGCGTGCGCGGGCCGGGCAGAAGTGCGCGCAGCCGCACCGGATCGCCGGTGCCCCACACGCGTTCCGCCTCGTCGTCGCCGGTCAGCACCAGATCGGCCTTCCCCGCCAGTTCCGCGAGCACGGACTGGTCGCGGCCGGTCCACAGCGCGGGGCGGTGGTTGACGTCGAACGACACGAGCAGGTCGCCGCGCGGACGGTCGAGCAGCGCGCGGACGAGCGCGAGGCAGCTGTCCGAAAGCGCGGGCGTGATCCCGGACAGGTGCAGCACGCGAACGCCGGAGAAGTCCAGCCGGGACACCAGTTCCGGGCCCATTCCGGACGCGGCCGAACCCGAGCGGTAGTAGCGGACCGGACTGCCGCCCGCGCCGCTTTCCTTCACGTACAGCCCGGTCGGGCGCGTCGGGTCGACTACGACGCCGCGCACGTCCACGCCCGCCGAAGCGATCTCGCGGACGAGCGCGCGGCCGAACGGGTCGTCGCCGACCGCGCTCACCCATCCGCTCGGCACGCCGAGCGCGGGCAGGTGGCACGCGACGTTCGATTCCGCGCCGCCGATGGAGCGCAGCCAGGTGCGCACCTCGTCCGGCGGGCCGGGTTCGGCGGGCACGAACAACGCCATCGACTCGCCGATGCAGAGCACTTCGGGCGGTACTCCGGGCGACGCTGTCGAACTGCTGGTCACTGACGTTCCTTCCCCGTTGACCTGTGGCCACCCGGATGCTACACCTAGGCAACGCATTTTGCGCAACGTCCGTTGCAAGATACGCAACCGAGGTCCCCGATGAACAGCAACGCCGCTCTCACCGCCGCCGTCCGAGCCGGGCGCGGCGAACGGATCGACTGGCGCTTCCGCGCACTCCCCCCGGCACTGTCCGGACTCACGCTCGACGAAGCCGCATCCCGCCGCGCCAAGCTCTTCGACGACGGCTTCTTCGGTCCGTTCGTGGTGCTCGACGCGAACGCGATGGAGCACAACCTCGCCACCATGGCCCGCTGGTGCGCCGAACGCGGGATCGCGCTCGCGCCGCACGGCAAGACGACGATGGCGCCGGAGCTGTTCGCCCGGCAGCTGGAGCACGGCTCGTGGGGCATCACCGCGGCGAACGCCGGGCACGTGCGGATCTACCGCGCGTTCGGCGTGCCGCGGATCCTGCTGGCGAACCAGCTCGTGGACCCGTCGGCGCTGCGCTGGCTGGCCGGCGAGCTGGCGGCGGATCCGGGCTTCGAGTTCGTTTGCTGGGTCGACTCGGTGCGCAGCGTCGAGCTGATGACCGAAGCGCTCGCCGGTGCCGAACGGCCCGTCGATGTGCTAGTCGAGCTGGGCGGCGAGGGCGGCCGCACCGGTGTCCGCGACGCGGCGACTGCGCTTGCCGTCGCCGCGGCTGCGGCGAAAAGCCCCGTGCTTCGGCTGCGCGGCACGGGCGGGTACGAAGGCGCGCTTTCGCACCACACCGACGAAGCGGCGCTGGCGAAGATCAGTTCCTATGTGGACAGTCTCCGCGACGCGACGGTTACGTTCGCGGAGAAGGGTTTGCTCGCCGACGGTCCGGTGTACGTCACCGCTGGCGGCAGCGCGTACTTCGACCGCGTGGTAGACGAGCTGACCAAGCCGTGGCCGGACGGTCTCGAAGTGGTTCCGATCCTGCGCAGCGGCGCATACCTGACGCACGACGACGGTTTCTACCGCGAGATCTCGCCGCTCGGCGAACACCCGCGCATCGCTGGTGTCGACAGCTTCCGTCCCGCGCTGCACGCGTGGGCGCAGGTCACGTCGAAGCCGACTCCGGAGCTGGCGCTGCTCACCGCGGGCAAACGCGACCTGCCGTACGACGAAGGCATGCCGGAGCCGCAACTGCTGCGCAAGGAGGGCGTGGTCACCGAGCTGACCGGGCACACCGTCCCGAAGCTCAATGACCAGCACGCGTTCCTCGAACTGCCGGAAGGATCGCCGGTCGAGGTCGGCGACTGGATCCGGCTCGGTTTGTCGCATCCGTGCACGACGTTCGACAAGTGGTCGCTGCTGCCGGTCGTGGACAGCGACGGCGAGACAGTGGTCGACTTCGTGCGGACGTGGTTCTGATGGATCTCGTGATCCGCGGCGCCCGAGTCGCCGACGGAACCGGGGCCTCGCTGGAAATTCGCGACGTCGGCGTCACCGGCGACCGCATCGCCGACGTCGCCGCGCCGGGGGAACTGACCGCGCCGCGCGTGCTCGACGCGACCGGGCTGGTCCTCTCCCCCGGCTTCATCGACATGCACTCGCATTCCGACCTGCAAGTGCTCGCCAACCCAGACCACTTGGCGAAGATCAGCCAGGGCGTGACCACCGAGGTGCTGGGCCAGGACGGCCTGTCCTACGCGCCGGTCAACGACGAAGTGCTCGCGAGCCTGCGCCAGCAGCTGGCCGGATGGAACGACGACCCGGCCGGGTTCGACTGGAACTGGCGCTCCGTCGGCGAGTACCTCGACCGGCTCGACCAGGGCATCGCGACGAACGCCGCGTACCTGGTCCCGCAGGGCACTGTGCGGATGCTCGTGGTGGGCTGGGAAGACCGGCCCGCCACCGACGCCGAACTGGCCCGGATGCAGGAACTCGTCGCGACCGGGCTGGCGGAAGGCGCGTTCGGGCTCTCGTCCGGGCTGACCTACACGCCCGGGATGTACGCGACCACTGAGGAATTGGTCGAGCTGTGCCGCGTGGTCGGCGAGCGCGGCGGCTACTACAGCCCGCACCACCGCAGCTACGGCGCGGGCGCGCTGGAGGCGTTCGCGGAGATGGTCGACGTCTCCCGCCGCTCCGGCTGTCCGCTGCACCTCGCGCACGCGACGATGAACTTCTCCGTCAACAAGGGCAAAGCACCGGATCTGTTGCGGCTGCTGGACAACGCGCTCGACGACGGCTGCGACATCACCCTCGACACGTACCCGTACCTGCCCGGCGCGACTTACCTGTCGGCACTGCTGCCGAGCTGGTCCACCGAAGGCGGGCTCGAACCGACACTCGCCCGGCTGTCCGATCCGGACACTCGCGAACGGATCCGGGCGGAGATCGAAGAGTCCGGTTCGGACGGTGCGCACGGCGTGCCGATCGACTGGGACGCCATCGAAATCAACGGCGTCCGCCGCGAGGAGAACGCCGCGCTGGTGGGGCACAGCGTCCTCGCCTCCGCGCGCAAGAACGAGAAACCCCCGGCAGAACTGTATTTCGACACGCTGATCGACGAAAAGCTCGGCACCTCGTGCCTGATGCACGTGGGCCACGAGGAAAACGTGCAAGCCATCATGCGGCACCGCACGCACACCGGCGGCTCGGACGGCCTGCTGGTCGGCGCGCGGCCGCATCCCCGCGCGTGGGGCACCTTCCCGCGGTACCTCGCGCGCTACGTCCGCGAACTGGGCGTTCTCGAACTGGCCGACTGCGTCGCGCACCTCACCGGGCGCGCGGCACGGCGGCTGGGGCTGTCCGACCGGGGCCTCGTCCGGCCCGGTCATGCGGCCGATCTGGTGCTGTTCGACCCGGACACGGTCGCCGACACCGCGACGTTCGACAATCCGCGGCAGCCCGCCGCGGGCCTCTCCCACGTCTTCGTCAACGGCGTCGCCGCCCTCGAAGACGGATCCCCCACCGGCGCGCTCGCCGGGCATTCCCTTCGCCATCCCGGGAGTCGACGATGATTCACTGGCTGCAGACCAGCACGGCCGGCCTGCTCACGCTGGCCGCGGTGTCCATCGCGGTGCTGCTTTTCCTCATCATCAAGGTGAAGGTCGAACCGTTCATCGCCTTGATCGTGGTGGGCCTGCTCACCGCACTGGCCGCGGGCGTGCCGGTCGGCACCCTGGTCGGCACCGCGCAGAAAACCTCGGATTCGCTGCTGGAGAAGGGCTTCGGCAGCATTCTCGGGCACATCGCGGCGATCATCGGGCTGGGCACGCTGCTCGGTTCGATCCTGGAGAAATCCGGCGGCGCGCGCGTGCTCACCGCGGCGCTGCTGCGGACGTTCGGCGAGAAACGCGCTCCGCTCGCCATGGGTCTTTCCGGGCTGATCTTCGGCATCCCGGTGTTCTTCGACATCGGCATTTTCGTGCTCGCGCCGCTGGTCTACGCCGCGGCGAAGCAGGGCGGCCGGTCGATCGTGCTGTACGCGATGCCGTTGCTGGCCGGGCTTTCCATCACGCACGCCTTCATCCCGCCGCATCCGGGACCGGTCGCCGCGGCCGGACTGCTGCACGTGGATCTCGGCTGGCTGATCCTGATGGGCGCGGTCTGCGGCATCCCGGCCTGGTTCATCGGCGGCATCCTGTACTCGACGTGGATCGGCAAGCGGGTCGACGTGCCGCTGGCCGAGGATTTCGCGAAGCTCGCCGGGGAAGAGGGCGAGCAGGACGGCCCCGCGCCGTCGCTCAAGCTGGTCGGCGGGATCATCGCGGTGCCGCTGATGCTGATCCTCGTGGGCACGTTCGGCAGCATCCTGCTGCCCAAGGGGTCCACCGGGGCGGGTATCGCGGCGTTCCTCGGCACGCCGGCCATCGCGCTGACCATCGCGACCCTGCTCGCGTCGTGGCTGCTCGGCCGCCGTCGCGGGATGAGCGGCGCGGATCTGGCCCAGCTTTCGGCGAACGCGCTGCGCCCGGTCGCGATGATTCTTCTGGTGGTCGGCGCGGGTTCGTTCTTCGGAGCGGTGCTGTCGGCGACCGGGATCGGCAAGGCGGTGGCCGGTTCCCTCGGCGACGCCGGGCTTCCGGTGCTGCTGGCGGCCTACATCATCAGCTGCGGCATGCGCATCGCCCAGGGTTCGGCGACGGTCGCGATCGTGACGACGAGCGGCATCGTCGCGCCGACGGTGCTGGAACTGCATTATTCGCAAGCACAATTGGCGCTCCTGGTGGTCGCGATCTCGGCCGGGTCGATCATCGCCTCGCACGTGAACGACGGCGGATTCTGGATCGTGTCCCGGTATTTCGGGCTGACCGTGACCCAGACCCTGAAAACCTGGACGGCTTTGGAAACAGTCCTTTCCCTGAGCGGTTTCGGTGTGGCAGCATTGGTGATGGCATTGGTCTGAACCACATCGGCACATGTTCCGGGGGTATTCGATGACCGAGATTTCCCGTCGCACGTTCGTCGGCGCGGTCGGCGCGGCCGGGGCCGCCGCCGTGGTGGGCGCACAGCTCGCCACGGCAGCACCCCGGCCCCGCGCGGCCGCGACAGTGTACGTCGGCAGCTACACCAGCAGCGCACCGGCCGGCCACGGGCTGGACGTCACCCAGCGAGCGGCGGGAAGCCCCGCGCTCACGCCGGTGCGCACCGTCGGAAAGCTCACCGACGTCTCCTGGTTCGACCGCACTCGCGACGGCCGGATCCTGTACGTCACCAATGAGAACGAGGGCGCGGAGACCGGCACGGTGTCCGCGTTGGACATCTCCGACCCGGCCCGGCCGAAGCTGCTCGGGTCGACGTCCTCGAAGGGCGGCTCGCCCACGCACCTTTCGGTGCACCCGAGCCAGAAGTACGTGCTGGCCGCAAATTACGACTCCGGCAGCGTCGTCGTGCTGCCGATCAAGCCCGGCGGCAAGCTCGGCGCGGCCACCGACCTGCAGCAGCACCAGGGCAAGGAGCCGCACGCGCACCAGGTGGTCACCGACCCGTCCGGCAAATGGGTGCTCGCGGTCGACCTCGGCACCGACTCGGTGTACGTCTACTCGTTCGACACCGGCAAGGGGAAACTGAAGCTGCACAAGCAGATCACCCTTCCCGCCGGCGCCGGACCGCGCCACCTCGCCTTCCACCCGAACGGCAAATTCGCTTACGTCGCCCAGGAACTGCGGCCGGAGATCACCGTCGCCAGCTGGGATTCCGCCACCGGAACGTTCAAGCCGATCGCGGTGGTGCCCGCGGTTCCGCCGGGCAGCACCGGCGAGCTGTTCCCCGGCGAGATCACCGTGTCGCGCGACGGAAAGTTCGTCTACGCCACCGTCCGCGGCCCCAACACCATCGCCACCTTCACCGTCGCCGACGGCGGAGCCGGGCTCACCCTGGTCTCCTCGGCGGCGTCCGGCGGCAACTGGCCGCGGCACCTCGCGCTCGATCCGGACGAGAAGTGGTTCTACGTCTCGAACCAGCGCTCCGGCACCGTCACCTGGCTGCCGCGCGACCCGGCCACCGGCCTGCCCGGCAAGTCCGCGGGTTCGCTCGCGGTGCCGAACGTCAACTCTGTCTTCTTCGTCTGAGAAAAACCGGGGCTGTCACGCCGCGCAGTCCCGTCTTTTCCGGTCTCCGACCGGTCCCCGCGACAGGAGTCACCGATGAAGCTGCGTTCTGTCCTGCCCGCTGTCGCCACGCTGGCGTTGCTCGCCGCGTGTGCGCCCACCCAATCCGGCCCGGCCGCCTCCGGCGGGAACCAAACCGACGGCACGCTCCGGGTCTGGTTGTTCGACGAAGCGAACCGCGCGCCGAAGGAGGCCGCGGTCAAGGAAGCGATCACCGAGTTCGAGGCCGGCCACGCCGGAGTCAAGGTCGACGTGCAGTGGGTCCCGGTCGAAGGCCGCGCGGACAAGTTCTCCGGCGCGTTCAACGACCCGTCCAACGCCCCCGACGTCGCCGAATTCGGCAACACCGACGTCTCCAGCTACGCGCAGACCGGCGCGTTGTCCGATCTCACCAAGGACATCGCGAACTGGTCGGACGGCAAGGACCTGCTCCCGTCCGTTGTGGACACCGCGAAGGCGAACGGCAAGATCTACGGCATTCCCTGGTACACCGGCATCCGCGCGTTGTACTACCGCACCGACGTGTTCGCCGAACTCGGCCTCAAGCCGCCGACGACGCTGGCCGAACTGACCGACGACGCGCGCAAGATCCGGGAGAAGAAGCCGGATCTGTACGGCATCGCCACCGGCGGCAAGTACACCTACGCGATGCTGCCGTTCATCTGGGCCAACGGCGGCGATCTGGCCAAACAGGACAATGGCAAGTGGACGTCCGCTGTGGATTCCGCGCAGGCCAAGGCCGGGGTCACCGCGTACGCGAATCTGATCAAGGACGACATCTGCCCGCCCGCCGCGTGCGCCAACCTGACCGGCACGCAGAGCGTCACCGCGTTCGCCGGCGGCAAGGCGGGCATGGTGATCGGCGGCGACTTCAACCGCAAGGCCGTCGAAAAGGGCGCGGTGAAGGGCAAGTACGCGATCATGCCGCTGCCCGGCACCACCCCGAACTCGGTCGCCCCCGCGTTCGCCGGCGGCAACCTGCTCGGCGTGTTCGGCGCGAGCCAGCGCCACGGTCTCGCGGTCCAGTTCGCCGAACTGCTGGCCGGAATCAAGTACCAGGAAAAGATGTACGCCGCGATGGGCAACCTGCCCACCCTCGCGTCGGTGCAGAAGAAGCTCGCCGCCAGCGACCCGACGCTGAAGGCCTTTGTGGACACCCTCACCGCTGGCACGAAGTTCGTGCCCGCCACCCCGGCCTGGTCCAAGATCGACAGCCAGAACGTGCTGCCCACCGCCGTGCAGCAGATCGCGACCGGCGGCAAGGACGCGAACGCCGCGCTGGCCGACGCCGCCGCGGCGATGAACAAGAACTTCGGCTGACCCGTGGCCGCAGTCCGTTCCGCGACCGTCCGCCGCGACGGCCGCGCGGCCCTCCTGTACCTGCTGCCGGCGGGCATCCTGCTCGCCGCGCTGCTGGTGTACCCGATTTACCAGCTGGTCGTGATCTCGCTCTACGACTACGGCCAGCCGCAGGCGGCGGGCGCGGCCCCGCTGGTGTTCCTTGGCCTCGACAACTACGTCGCCCTGCTCGCCGACGTCCAGTTCTGGACGGTGCTCGGCAAGACGGTCGGCTTCGCCGCGGCCTGCGTGATCGGCAGCCTGGTCGTCGGCACGGCGCTGGCCGTGCTGGCGAGCCGGATCCGCGCGCTGCCGCGCATGCTGCTGTTCCTGGCGGCACTCGGCGCGTGGGCGACCCCGGCGATCGCCGGCTCGTACGTCTGGCTGTTCCTCTTCGACACCGATTTCGGCCTCGTCAACGAGGTGCTGTCGGGCATCGGGTTCACCGGCATGGAGCACCATTCCTGGACGTTCGGCACCTTCGGGACGTTCGGGCTGGTCGCCGCCGAGGTGATCTGGTGCTCGTTCCCGTTCGTCATGGTCACCATGTACGCCGGGATCAGCGCGGTGCCGAAGGAAACGCTGGAGGCGGCGGCGCTCGACGGCGCCTCGGTCTGGCGCACCACGCGGTCGGTGATCCTGCCCGCGGTGCGGCCGCTGCTCACCATCGCGACTGTGCAGTCGATCATCTGGGACTTCAAGGTGTTCACCCAGATCTACGTGATGACCAACGGCGGCGGCATCGCCGGGCGGAACCTGATCCTGAACGTCTACGCCTACCAGCAGGCGTTCGCCGGGCAGGAATACGGGCTCGGCTCCGCGATCGGGGTCGTGATGACCTTGCTGCTGCTGTCGATCACCGGGCTCTACGTCCGGTCCCAGCGCCGGAGTGCCGCATGGCTGTGAAAATCCGCCGCCCCGCGCGGCTCGTCGCCGAAATCGTGACGGTGGTGATCGCCGGGGTCGTCGCGTTCCCGTTGTACTGGATGGTGCTCTCCGCGTTCAAACCGGCGGGCGAGATCCAGTCGGCGCATCCGAAACCGTGGACGTTCGCGCCTTCGCTGGACAGTTTCCGGCGCGTGCTCACGGTTTCCGGATTCGGCCGGTTCTTCCTCAACAGCCTCGCCGTCGCGGTGGTCGTGGTGCTGCTGTCCTTGGTGCTGTCGTTCCTTTCCGCGGTGGCACTGACGCGATTCCGGTTCCGCGGGCGCGGAATGCTCCTGGTGATGATCCTGGTCGCGCAAATGGTCCCGGTGGAAGCGCTGACCATTCCGCTGTTCTTCCTGATGCGCTCGGTCGGCGGGGCGGTGCCGGCGTTCGGGCTCAACGAACTGGGCTCGCTCGTGCTGGTGCACCTGGCGTTCAGCCTGCCGTTCGCGATCTGGATGCTGCGCGGGTTCGTCGCCGCGGTGCCGGTCGAACTGGAGGAAGCGGCCACTTTGGACGGTGCGTCGCGGATGCGGTTCACCTGGCAGATCCTGTTCCCGCTCGTCGCCCCCGGGCTCGTGGCGGTGAGCGTGCTCGCGTTCATCCACGCGTGGAACGACTTCCTGTTCGCCAAGACGTTCATCATCTCCAAAACCGAGAACCAGACGCTGCCGCAGGCGATCCTGGTGTTCTTCAAACCGGAGGACACCGACTGGGGCGCCGTGATGGCCTCGTCCACCCTGATGACGATCCCGGTGCTGGTGTTTTTCGTGCTGGTGCAACGGAGGCTCATCGGCGGGACGGCCGGGGCGGTGAAGGGATGACCGAAGGGATGCCCATGCCCGGCTTCGACACGCTCCTCCCCCGCCCGGTGTCCGCGGAGGCGGCGCCCGGCGTCTGCCCGTGGCCCGCACCGGTGGAGGTGCGGACCGTCGCGGATCTCCCCGCGGAGGGCTACCGGCTCACGATCGCACCGGACGGCGTCACCCTCGACGCGGCCGACGCCGCGGGCGAGTTCTACGGCCGCCAAACCCTGCGGCAGCTGGCCGGTCCGGACGCGTTCCGTGCCGCTTCGATCCACAATGGACCGGTCGAGCTGCCGTGCGGGACGATCACCGACCACCCGCGCTTCGCCTGGCGCGGCTGCCTTTACGACGTGTCCCGGCACTTCCGGACGAAAGCGGAGGTGCTGCGGTTCATCGATCTGCTGGCCGCGCACAAGCTCAACGTGCTGAACCTCCATCTCACCGACGACCAGGGCTGGCGGATCGAGACGCCGGAGTTCCCCCAGCTCACGTCGGTCGGCGGCTGGCGGAAATCGTCGATGGTCGGCAGGCACGACGGACCGGAACGCGACGGCCGTCCGCACGGCGGTTACTACACTGTGGACGATCTGCGCGAGATCGTCGCGTACGCCGCCAGCCGGTCGGTCACCGTGGTGCCCGAAGTGGACATTCCCGGGCACGCCCGGGCCGCCATCACGGCGTACCCGGAACTCGGCCCGGCCACCGAGACCCCTTGGGAGGTCTGGACTTCCTGGGGCATCAGCACCTCGCTGCTCGACCCGTCGGAGTCCACTCTGGACTTCTTCCGCGCGGTCTTCGACCACGTGCTGGACATCTTCCCGTCCCCGGTCGTCGCGCTCGGCGGCGACGAGGTGCCCGGCGTCACCGAGGCGCACCACCGGTTCGTCCGGGCGATCGCGGACCACCTTGTCACCCGCGGCCGCACGCCGATGGGCTGGGACGAGGTCCTCGACGGCGGCGATCTGCCGGCGATGGTGATCGGCGTGTGGCAGGACCGCGAACGGGCTTCGCTGGCGTTGAAGGCCGGGCACGAGGTGGTGCTCTGCCCCGAGGACGGCGTGTACCTCGACCACCGGCAAAGCGACCACCCGGATGAACCGATCCCGGTCGGCTACCTGCAAGATCTCGAGCACTTCTACGGTTTCGAGCCCGAATCCGGGCCGGGCGTGCGCGGGGTCCAGGCGCAGCTGTGGTCCGAGCACCTGGACACCGTGCGGCGGACGGACTACGCGGCGTTCCCGCGGCTGTCGGCGTTCGCCGAGGTGGCGTGGAGCAGCGGCCCCCGGGATTACGCCGAGTTCCTGCCCCGGCTGCGGGACCACCACCTGCCGAGGCTGGACGCGCTCGGCGTGGAGTACCGGCCGCTCGACGGCCCGCGTCCGTGGCAGACCCGGCCGGACGCGCCGGGACGGCCGCGCTGAGCCCCGGGCGGCTCGGCCTGTTTCAGGCCGGGCCGCCCGGTTTCACGAAGCCGGCCGGGCGCGGAGCGCGGTGCAGAAGCCGGGAACTGTAGGCGGGCCGGTACCACGATCTCGCGGGGACCGTGCCGATCTTCGGCCAGTCCGGCGACGGCTCGAAACCCGGCCGACGGTGGGCTCGCACGTGGACCTGGACGATCTCCCCGGAAAACCCCGAGAGGTCGCCGGAGAACCGCGCTTTCCCGGCGGTGATGCCGACGATCTCCTCCGACATGAGGTCGTCACTGCCGAAGCTGCGGAGCCTCGCGATCAGGATCCGCAGCCGTTCCATCTGCTCGGCCGCCGTCAGTTCCTGGAATTCCCGGCGCTCCCGTTCGACGGAAGCGCCGCGCCGACGCGCCCGCACCCGCTCCGGCACACCGTCGAACAGCACGGTGGCGAACTGCTCGGCAACCCAGATCAGCCGTTCCCGCCGCGGGACGTCGTGCAGTTCGGCGACCAGTTCCGCCCGCCGCGGATGCCCTTTCGGGTAGACCCTGGCCAGCAGGTTCACCGCGAAAACCGGGAAGAACCCGAAGACCAGGGCAGTCAGGACGAGCGTGCCGGCACCCCAGGTCGCGACGTGTCCGGCCAGCTCGTCCATCAGGCCCACCCGAGCCGGACGCCGCGGAACCTCTCGTCGGCGGCCGCCCGTTCGAGCAGCGCGCCCAGTTCGGCCTTCCCCTTCCCGGTCAGCGTGTAATACCGGCGGGGCGGGCGGCCGTCGGCCTCTTCGACCGATTCCCATCCGTCTTCCAGCCAGCCTTCGGCCAGCATCTGGGTCAGCCGGGGGTACATCGCGCCGGAGCGGACTCCGGAAGCTCGCGACAGCCGGTAGCCCCAGTGCCGGTCCTCGGGGGCGGCCATGAGCGCAGCGGCCAGCTGCACCAGGGCGTGCGTTACGCGCATCAGCCAAGTATGACCTATGTCGCGCAAGCCCTCAACTAGCCGGCGACCGGCCCGAGGAAGGTCCCGCCGGTCGCGTCCAGGACCTGCCCGGTGACCCACCGCGCGTCCGCCGAGGCCAGAAACGCGACCACATCGGCGATGTCCGCCGGTTCGGCCACTCGCCGGAGCGCGGACGCGCCCGCCATTCCCGCGCGCATCCGCTCATCGGCGAACAGGTGCGCCGTGCGGTCGGTCGGCGTCGGGCCGGGGGCGACGCCGTTGACCGTGATCCCCCGCTGGCCGAGTTCCTGCGCCAGGCTGCGGCTGAACACGTCGAGAGCGCCCTTCGTCATGCTGTAGGCCAGCTCGAACGGCAGCGCGATGCGCGTGTCCGCCGACGAGATGTTGACGATCCGGCCGCCGTCCCGAAACACCGGCAACAGCTTCTGCACCAAGAAAAACGGTGCCTTCACGTTGACCGCGAAGACCCGGTCGAACTCCTCCGGCGTCGCCGTGGTGATCGAGCCCGCGCCGGTGGCCGCGTTGTTGACCAGGATGTCGAGAGCGACTTCACCGGTGCGTTCGCGCAACTCCGCCGCGAGACGGTCGTACAGCGTCGCCGCGTCCCCCTCGACGCCCAGCGTCGACTGCACCGCGAAAGCCTGCCCGCCCGTGGCTTCGATCGACGCGACAGTGTCCTTGGCCGCGGCTTCGTCGCTGCCGTAGTGCACGGCGACCAGTGCGCCATCGTGGGCTAGCCGTGTCGCGACGGCCCGGCCGATGCCCTTGCTGCCGCCGGTGACCAGTGCGATCTTCTGCGTCATTTCTTGCTCCCCTTGAGTGGCGTGAACTTCGATGTCCACACCTTCGGGGCGCCCGCTTACCGTGCGCGCACGAAGCGCTGACGGGCTCAGCCAGGCTTCAGCCGGTACCACACCTCCGGTCGCCCGACCTGCCCGTATCGCGGTTCGCGCTGGGCCAATCCGTTGTCCGCCAAGTACTCCAGATACCGCCGCGCGGTGACCCGGGACGCCCCGATCGCGCTCGCCGCGCCGCCGGCGGACAGGCCTTCGCCGGCCCCGGCCAGTGCGTCGGTGATCGCGTCGAGCGTCTCCGCGCTCATGCCCTTCGGCAGCGGCGCGGCCTCGGTGGTGCGCAGCGTGCCGAGCGCGCGGTCGATCTCCGCTTGCCCGGTGACCTCGCCGGACGCCTCCCGGAACGACGCGTAGCGCTCCAGCTTGTCGCGCAGCGAGGCGAAGGTGAACGGTTTCAGCAGGTACTGCACGACCCCGGCCGAGACCGCCGCCTTGACCAGCGCGAGGTCGCGCGCGGACGTCACCGCGATGACGTCGATCGGCAGCCCGGCCGCGCGCAGCGAACGGCAGACCGCGAGGCCGTGCGTGTCGGGCAGGTAGAAGTCCAGCAGGACCAGGTCGACGGGTTCGCGTTCGCAGAACCGCAGCGCCTCGCCGCCGGAATGCACCACCCCGGCGACCACGAATCCGGGCATCCGCTCGACATACAGCCGGTGCGCCTCGGCCGCCACCGGTTCGTCTTCCACCACCAGCACCCGGATCACGCGGACACCTCCTGCCTCGGCAGCCGCACAGTCAACACCGCGCCGCCGTCCCGTCCGACGTCAATGGTGCCGCCGTAGCGCCGGACCGCCTGCACCACCAGCGCCAGCCCGAGACCGTGCTCGTCGCCTGCCTTCGTCGACCAGCCCCGGCGGAACATCTCCCCCACCGCGTCCTCCGGCACGCCCGGCCCGTTGTCCGCGACGCGCAGCAGCAGACCGTCCTCTTCGGACCGCGCGGTGACCATCACCGCCGGGCGCGCGCCGGATTCCCGCACCACAGCGTCGATTCCGTTGTCGATCAGGTTGCCGAGGATCGTCACCAGATCCCGTCCGGCGACGCCGGGGCCGAGGTCGTCGATCATCGTGTCCGGCGTGATGGTGAACTCCACGCCGCGCTCGCTCGCCTCCGCGGCTTTGCCGAGCAACAACGCGGCGAGCACCGGTTCGGCGACCGCGGTCATCACGCGGTCGGTGAGCTCCTGCGCGAGCGCGAGTTCGGCGGTCGCGAATTCCACCGCGTCCTCGGGACGGCCCAGTTCCACCAGCGACACGACCGTGTGCAGCCGGTTCGCGGCTTCGTGCGCCTGCGACCGCAACGCTTCGGCGAGGCTGCGCGCGGTGGTCAGCTCCCCGGTGAGCGTCTGGAGTTCGGTGTGGTCGCGCAGGATCACGACGGTGCCCTGCGCGCGACCGCCGGAACTGACGAGCGTGGTGCTCACGACCAGCACCCGCGAGTCGGTCAGATGCAGTTCCTCGGTGCGGTTCTCCGGCGCGGTGAACGCCGCCGTCAGCTCGGGCGACAACCCCAGGTCGGCGAGCGGCTGACCGACCGGGTTACCGCTCAGCCCGAGGAGCGTGCGGGCGCCGTCGTTGCACAGCCCGACCACGCCGTCGCGCCCGACCAGCAGCACCCCCTCGCGAACCGAATGCAGCACCGCTTCGTGGTATTCGAAGAGATTGCTCAGCTCGGCCGGGGCGATGCCGCGCGTCTGCCGCTTCAGCCGAGCGCTCACCAGCCAGCCCCCGCAGGCGCCTACCAGCAATACCGCCGCCGCGACCCCGAGCAGCGGCCAGACGCGCTCCTGCACCTCGGCGGAGATCGCCGCGATCGTGATGCCCACCGCGACGAGCGCGACCACGCGGCGGTTCGCGTCGAACACCGGCACCACCACGCGCACCGACGGGCCGAGCGAACCGGTGTAGGTCTCGGACACCACTCCGCCCTGTTGCGCCGCTTCGATGTGCCCGAGGAATCGCTGGCCGATCAACGCCGGATTCGGGTGCGTGTAACGGATTCCTCGCGGGGACATGATCGTCACGAAGTCCACTCGCGTGTCCACGAGCACCCGTTGCGCGTACGGCTGCAGGGTCGCGGCCGGGTCGGCGGTCGCCGCTGCCCGCGCGACGTCCGGCGCGTCCGCGATCGAACGGGCCACCGCGAGCGACTGCTCCCCGGCCCGGTCGGTCGTCGTGCGCCGGGCGTCGAGATAGGCGATAGTGATCCCGCCGGAGACGAGCACGAGCAGGATCGCCAGCTGCAGCACCAGCAGCTGACGGGCCAGGCTCCAGCGGCTCGTCCGGATCCGAGGTGTCGGGGGCACCCGCCCATACCAGCACACGCGCGGGTCCGGCAACACTCCGGCGCCGCTGCCGGGAAGTCCACACCGGACGGCCCCGCCGCGAACTCAATGAACACAACGGTGACGCCGGTCATATCCGCCCCGCATAGTGACCCGCGTTCCCCCCACCGAGCTGGAGGCAACGGTGCCGACACCGACCCCCGAGAACGCGACAGCGGTCGCGCCCAAGCGCGACCGCACGCGTTACCTGTACCTGGCCGTGATCGCCGCCGTCGTGCTCGGCGTCGCGGTCGGGCTGCTCTGGCCGTCCGTCGGCAAGAGCCTCGCCCCGCTGGGCACCGGCTTCGTCAACCTGATCAAGATGATGATCTCGCCGATCATCTTCTGCACCATCGTGCTGGGCATCGGCTCGGTCGCGAAGGCGGCGAAGGTCGGCAAGGTCGGCATCACCGCGCTGGTCTACTTCATCGTGATGTCGACGTTCGCGCTCGCGATCGGGCTCGTCGTCGGCAACCTGCTGCACCCGGGCAGCGGCCTGCACCTCAACCCGGCCGACGTGTCGAAGGTGCACCAGCAGGCCAAGGGCGAGGGCGGGGTCGACTTCCTGCTCGGGATCATCCCGAAGACCTTCGTGTCCGCGTTCACCGAGGGCCAGGTGCTGCAGACGCTGCTCGTGGCGCTGCTGGCCGGGTTCGCGCTGCAGAAGCTCGGCAAGCGCGGCGAGCCGATCCTGCGCGGCATCGAGCACATCCAGCGGCTCGTGTTCCGCATTCTCTCGATGATCATGTGGGCCGCCCCGGTGGGCGCGTTCGGCGCGATCGCCGCGGTGGTGGGCGCGACCGGCTGGGGCGCGCTGCGCAGCCTGCTGGTGATCATGCTCGGGTTCTACCTGACGTGCCTGGTGTTCGTGTTCGGCGTGCTCGGCGCGGTGCTGTGGCTCGGCGCGCGGGTCAACATCTTCAGCCTGCTGCGCTATCTCGGCCGCGAATTCCTGCTGATCCTCTCGACGTCCTCCTCGGAATCCGCACTGCCGCGGCTGATCGCGAAGATGGAGCACCTCGGCGTCAGCAAGCCGGTCGTCGGCATCACGGTGCCCACCGGGTACTCGTTCAACCTCGACGGCACCGCGATCTACCTGACGATGGCGACCCTGTTCATCGCCACCGCGCAGGACCAGCCGCTCGCGCTCGGCGAGCAGATCACCTTGCTGCTGTTCATGATCATCGCCTCGAAGGGCGCGGCGGGCGTCAGCGGCGCCGGCATCGCGACCCTGGCCAGCGGCCTGCAGTCGCACCGGCCGGAACTCGTCGACGGCGTCGGCTTCATCCTCGGCATCGACCGGTTCATGTCGGAAGCCCGCGCACTGACGAACTTCGCCGGCAACGCGGTCGCGACCGTCCTCATCGGATCGTGGATGAAGGAATTCGACCGGGAGCGCTCGCAGCGGGTGTTCGCCGGCCAGGCGCCGTTCGACGAAGCGACCCTGCTCGACGAGCCCGGACCCGCCCCATCCCCCGGGGACGGCCGCGAGCAGGAGAAGAGCGCCGCGCTGACCTAGCGTCACCCGCGCGGCCGCGAAGCGTGCCGTGGTACGAGCGTCCCCCCGCGCTCGCGCCACGGCACGCTTTCGTCTCCCAGCGCGTCAGCCCCGGCCGGTCCGCACTTCCTGACGGAGCACCCGCCGATGGGCGGCGCGCAGCTCCGCTCCCGGCTCGATGCCGAGCTCGCGGACCAGCCGGGCGCGGACCGCGCCGTACAGCCGCACGGCTTCGGCCTGCTGGCCCGTATCCGCGAGGACCAGGAGCAGCCGGGCGTGCAGGCCCTCGTGGAACGGCTCTTCGGCGGTGAGTTCCCGGAGCGCGGCCAGGCTTCTCGGCCCGCCGCGGCCTTCCAGCTCCCGGTCGGCGAGAGCCGTCACCGCCCAGATCCGGCGCCGGGCGAGTGCCACCGCCGCCGGATGACGGCGGATCCCAGCGGGCAGGCCGGCGAGGACCGGGCCGCGCCAGCACTCCAGTGCTCGGACAAGCGCTTCTTCGGCGGCGGTCCCGCGTTCCCGGCCCGCCCGGTCGGCCAGCGCACCGAACCGGACGGCGTCCAACTGGTCGGCGCCGGCGACGAGCCGGTACCCGCCGCCGACGGTCCGCAGCTCGATCCCCGGCGCACCGGCGTCGGCGCCGATGATCTTGCGCAATCTCGCGACGTGGGTGTGCACCAGGTTGTGGCAGGAGGCGGGCGGGTCGTCGCCCCACAGCGCGTCGATGATCTCCCCGATGCCGACGACCTCCCCCGCCTTCAGAGCGAGCAACGCGAGCAGGCATTGCTGCTTGCGCGGCCCGGGATCCACCGGACGACCGCCGAGCCGGAGTTCCAGCGAGCCGAGGATCGCCAGGTGCGCGGGCCGGGGCGCCGCCCAGTCGTCCGGGTCCAGGCCGAAGACCGCGGCCAGCCGCCGCACCGAGCCAGCCCGGGGCCGGTGCACCTGCCCGCGCTCGATGTAGCGCAGGGCGCGCACGCTCAGCCCGGCCAGCCCGGCCAGTTCCTGCTGCGTCATCCCGGCACGCGCCCGCCGCAGGCGCACGGCCTCGCCGAACGACGGCGAGCCGGGCGCCGCGCGGCCGTCCGCACTGCCTCCGCTCTTGCCGGTCGGCCTTTCCCCGGCGGCAGGCTCAGCAGCGTCCACCCTGGTCAGCGGCCGTTCCGGGAGCCGCGCGGGCGGGCGGGCGCGATCCAGCTCCGGTCCAGCTCCGCCCCGGAATTCTTCGCTAGTCTGGGAAAAGTACACAGCCGAACCGTCCTGCTGGGGTGTCCTGTACACGGGGGAACGAGGGCAATCATGTTGGTACGCGACGACTTGACGCTTTGGTCCATCGCGGACGCGAGCGACGGCGGCACGCCGCCGGCCGCGGCGGACGACGCACTGGCCGAGATCGCCCGCTGGAGCAAGGACTTCCTGGTGCCGGGGCACCCGGAACTCGGCCGCACCGGGCCGGTCTGCCCGTACTCGAAGCCGTCGATGGACCGTTCGCTCTTCTTCCTCGCCCGGGTCGAGGCCGGGGACGCCGAAGCCACCGCGAAGCAGGTCCTGCGGTACCGGGACTGGCACGCCGAGCTTTCCGCCGAGCTGGCCGAGAAGGACCGGCCGTACCTCACCATCGTCCTCGTGCTGCCCGGGTTCGACCGGGACGACCCCGCGGAGCTCAACGACCTGCAGGCGCGGTTGCAGGGCGACTTCGTCTCCCGCGGCCTGATGATCGGCCAGTTCCACCCGCACTGCGACGAACCGGGGCTGTGGAACGACGACTTCCGGCCGCTGCGGGCCCCGCTGCCGGTGCTCGGCATGCGCACCATGGTTCCCTTCGACCTTCCGTTCCTCACCGGCCGCCGGGACAACGTGGACGCCTACCTCGCGGAGTTCGCGCCCGCCATCCCGGCCCGGGTCCGGTCGCAGCTGTCCGAACTGGTCGCCCGGCCGTAGCGGCGGGGAACCGCGGCCCGCCCGCGGCGCGATCACCCGAGAAACCAGTCCCGGGCCGCCGCCCCGGCACCCCGTTCGTCCACTTCGGACAGTGCGCGCGCCACCTCGTCGTCGCCGGGAGCCAGCTCGCGGGTGTGCTTTCCCAGCTCCTGCGCCGAAACCTCGACCGGGAGCAGCTCGTCGATCCACAGCACCGCGTGCCGCCTGGCCCGCAGCACCCGGCCGAACAACGCCGCGTAGACCTCGGGCCGGTACCCCGCGCCGGGCGGCCCGGCGGGGATGCCGAGCACCGAGCACGCCCGCTCGATCTCGCGCCACAGCCCGGCGAGCAGGTCCGGATCGGCGTTGGCCCGCTCCAGCGCGTGCCGGGGCCGGGCCGTGTCCCGCCTGCGGGCCAGTTCGATGCCCTGGCGCACCTCGACCGACGGGACCGGCACGAAGAACTCCGCGGACTCCGGGCCGAGCAGGGCCTCGACCGGATCCCGTTCCCGCCGGGACGGCGCCAGGAACCGGTTGCCCAGCAACGGTGTCTCGCCGACGAGGAGCGCGGCGGGGCCGGGATGGGCGAGGTGCCACCGCCTGAGCGCGCCGCGCAGCCACGCCCCGGCGGCCGCGCGGATCGCCGGATGGGTCTGCCCGGCCTCCTCGGTGAAGGGCGCCGCCGCCGGATGCGATTCGAAGACCGTGCGGACGACGTCCCAGCGCACCAGGTGCACCTGCCTCCCCCGGTCGGCGGCGGACAACGCGAACTGCTGCATCAGCAACGATTTGCCGACCCCGGGCAGCCCGGCGAAGAAGACGAACCGGCGCTGCGCGGCAGCCCCGGCGAAGGCCTTCCCGATCACCGAACCGGGCTCGATCAACGGCTTCGGGCGCACGGGACCGCTCATCGGAACTGGTCGACGCTCGGCATGTCCCCGACCTGGACCTCGACGACGCACGGCCTGCCGGATTCCACGGCCTTCGGCAGCACCACGGCGAGTTCGCCGGGCGAAGCCACCCGGAACGCCTCCGCGCCGAACGACTCGGACAGCGCGACGAAGTCCGGGTTGACGAGATCGGTGGCGATCACCCGGTCGCCGTAGACCCGGCGCTGCATCTGCTGGACGTTGCCGTACTGGTTGTTGTTGAACACCACCGTCACCAGGCCGATCCCGTGCTGGACCGCGGTCGCCAGCTCCGAGGAGCCGAACAGGAAGCCGCCGTCCCCGGTCACCGAGATCACCGGCACGTCCGGACGCGCGACCTTGACGCCGAGCGCGGTCGGGAACCCGTAGCCGAGCGTGCCCATGTAGCCGGTGGTGATGAACGTGCGCGGATGGTAGACGGGAAGCGTGATGCGGCTGGCGAATCCCACCTGGGTGAGCTCGTCGACGAAGACGCCGTCCTCGCCCAGCGCGTCGCGGATCGCCGCGAGGTAGGAAAGCTGGGGCTCCAGTACGGCGCTGCGCTGTTCCCAGGCCCGCCGCGCCGCGAGGAGCTCCTCAGCGCGCGACGGGCGCGGCCGGTTGTGCGCCTCGACGCGGTCCAGCAGCAGGGGAAGCGCGTCCTCCAACCGGGCGGTGATCCCGACGTCCGGCCGGCGGAGGGTGGCCATGGCCGCCGCGTCCACGTCGACGCGGACGATCTTCCGTTCCGGGTCGGCAGGCCATTTCTGCAGCGGCACCCGCGCGTTGGCGCCCAGCAGCAGCACCACGTCCGCATCCGTCCACAATGGACGCGCAGCGGGCTGGGCGAGGCTGTGGTAGTCCCGGCTGTCGGCGATTCCCCGGCCGCTGCGGTAACTCACCACGGGTGCTTCGATCAGCTCGGCCAGGCGCCGTACGCCGGGTGCGACGCCGTGCGCTCCCCCGCCCACGATGATCATCGGCGCGGTCGCCGAGCCCAGCAGTTTCGCCGCCTCTTCGATCCGGTCGGTGTCCACCGGGAGCGTCAGCTCCGGCAACAGCGGCGGCGGCAGCGTCACTCGCGCCCGGCGCTCCAGCACGTCCATCGGCACTTCGAGGGCGACCGGCCGGGGCCTGCCCGACCGGAGCTGCTGCAGGGCCAGCGCCACCTGCGCCGGCGCGTCCGCCGGGCTGTCGATCCGCGCGGCCCATTTGGTCAGCGAGCGCAGCAACCCCAGCTGGTCGGGAAGCTCGTGCAGCACCCCGGCCCCTCGCCCGATCGACGCCGAGGGGATCTGACCGGCCAGCAACAGCACCGGCGCGCCGAGCGCGAAGGCGGTGGCGAGCCCCGCGCTCGCGTTCAGCACCCCGGGGCCCGGCACCACGTTGACCAGCCCGGGGCGGCCGGTGGCCAGCGCGTAGCCGAGGCCGAGGTACATCGCGCCCTGCTCGTGCCGGGTGTGCACCACCCGGATCCGGTCCTTGGCGTCGAACAAAGCGTTGTACAGCCAGTCGTTCTGCACGCCCGGCAGGCCGAACAGCGTGTCGAACCCCTCGGCCGCCAACGCCTCGACGACCGCCTCACCTCCGGTGAGCGCCCGCATCGGCAGTCCCTTCCGTCCGTGTCCTGTGCGTCGTTTGGGTGGCGAGGAACTCCGCGATCCCGTACCGGCCGCGCTCCCGGCCGAAACCCGACTGCTTGAAGCCGCCGAAGGGAGCGTCGGGGTGGGTCGGAGCACCGTTGATCGCCACGCTGCCGGCGCGGATCGCCCGCCCGACCCGCATGGCGTGCCCCTCCTCCGCGGCCCAGACCGCCGCGGCGAGCCCCGAGGCCGTGGCGTTCGCCAGCGCCACCGCCTGCTCCTCCGTCTCGTAGGCCAGAATCACCAGCACCGGGCCGAAAATCTCCTCGGTGGCGATGTCCGCGGCCGGATCGACGTCGGAGAAAACGGTCGGGCGGACGTAGGCGCCGCCGAGGCCCTCCGGCGCGCCGGGGCCGCCGGTCACCAGCCGGGCGCCGGAACGGATCCCCGAGCGGACGAACATCTCGACCCGGTCGCGCTGCGCGACCGAGCCCAGCGGTCCCAACGTCGTTGCCGGGTCCAGCGGCGCACCCGCGACGTAGCGCGAAGCCTGCGCTTCGGCGAGCTCCTCGGCCTCGGCCAGCCGCTCACGGGGAACCAGCAGCCTGGTCAGCGCGGCGCAGGTCTGTCCCGCGTTCTGGAACCCCTTGCGCACCGTCGCCGCGACCGCGGCGGGGAGGTCGCCGCACGGCAGCACCACACTGGGGGATTTCCCGCCCAGTTCCAAGGTGACCCGCGACAGCGCCGCCCCCGCGGCCGCGGCGACCGAGCGCCCGTTCGCCGCGGAGCCGGTGAACGACACCGCGTCGACCCCGCGATGCCCGGCGAGCGCCGCGCCCACCGCCGCGCCGCCGGAAAGCACGTTCAGCACACCGGCGGGCAGTCCCGTCTGGTCGGCGACATCCGCGAGATGGACCGCGCTCAACGGGGCGATCTCACTCGGTTTAAGCACGACGGGACAACCCGCGACCAGCGCCGGCGCGACCTTGGTAGCGGTCAGGTAGAGCGGATAGTTCCAGGGCACGAGGCCGGCGACCACTCCGACTGGTTCGTGCCGCACGACGCAGTCGTCCAGCTGTTCCTCAAAGGAGAACCCGGCGGCGAGCTCGGCCGTGCGCCGGAATGTCCGTACACCGAGCGGAACCTGCGCCTGCCTGCTCTCGGTGATGGGCGTCCCCATCTCGCGCGTGATGGTGCGGGCGAGCTCTTCTCCGCGCTCCCGCAGACCTTCCCCCAGCCGCGCCACCATCTCCGCCCGTTCGCGCACCGGCAGTGCCGACCAGCTCCCGAACGCGGCGCGGGCGGCGTCAACCGCGCGGTCGACGTCGCGGGGGCCGCCCGTAGGGACCTCGGCCACCGTCGACCCGTCGGACGGATCGACCACGGCCAAAGGCGTTTCGTCCGCCGAAGCCTCCCAACGACCGCCGATGTAGACCGACGAAGCGAGTTTCGCGAGCCGCGGATCCTCCTCCGGCCGCCCCGTCATCCGGTCACCGTGGACAGATCCGTGGCGCGTTCCGGGGCGGGCCCGGCGAAGGCGACCGTCGGCGCGGTCTCGATGCCGAAGGAGGTCTGGCCGATCAACTGCCGCGCGGGCTGGTTGGACAGCGGCATGATCAGCCCGGCCCGGACGTCGCGCCACATGCGTTCGAACGGGAGCTTGCGGCTGTAGCCCGCCCCGCCGGCGACCTCGACGAGGAGGTCGACCGCCCTGGCCGCGTTGTTGACGCACACATACTTCGCGAACGCGCTGCGCGCCAAGCCCTCCTGGACCGAAAGCTGGTCGAACAGCGCCCGCGAACCGTAGTCGGCCGCGTGCCTGCTCAGCACCGACCGCGAGGTCTCGACGAGGATCTCGCATTCGCCGATGGTGTTCTGCACCAAGGGATCCGTCGTCCGGCCGCGACGGGCGGCCTGCTCCTTGACCCACTCCAGCGCGCCGAGCGCGACCCCGGTGTACACCGCGCCGAACGCCGGCATCGACCACGCGAAGACCGTCTCCACGATGTGCCCGTCGAGATGGCCGACCGGCAGCGAGTGCAGCACCGCGTCGCCGGGCACGAACAGGTCGGTGAACTCGACGTCGTTGCTCTGCGTGCCCCGCATCCCCATGACGTCCCAGGTCGGGTGGATCCGGACGGCGGGATCGTCGAGCGCGACGCAGAACAGCATCAGCCGGGGCCCGCCTTCGGCGTCCTCCAGCCGCGCCGTCGTCGAGCAGTGGGTGGCCACGGCGGTGTTGGTGCCGAAGGTCTTCCTGCCGTTGACCAGATATCCCCCGTCGACCTCGACCGCGCTCGAGCGCGCGTCGGTCATCCGGTTGGGCGCGCCGGCCTCGGCGCCCAGCGACGCCCACACCAGCTTGTCCGCACCGGCCAGCCGGAGGATCTCGGCCACCTTCGCCGATCCCGTCCGGCGCCACACCGCCGCCCACTGGCCGAGCGGCGAGATGTGCATCGTCACCGCCAGCGCGGTCGCCCCGTCGCCCATCGCGAGGCGTTCCAGCGCGGGCAGGATTTCGGCCTGGGCGGCGCCGAATCCTCCGAATTCCTCGGGAACGGACAGCCGCAGAAAACCGGATTCGCGCATATCCTCGTAGTTCTCGAACGGAAAGGTGTTGCCGCTGTCGTGCCCGGCCGCACGCGGGGCGAACTTCTCGGCCAGTTCTTCGGCCATTCGGACGAAAAGACGCTGGCGTTCGGTCAGGCACTGCCTCATTACGCCTCCAGGAAACCGGAAAGATGAAGTGCGGATCACACGGAAAGACAGAACGCAATACCCTTGCCACGTCGTCCCGGAAGCACCGTCGCGACCGCTTTTCCACTATACTGAGCACCAAATCGCAGGAGTCAAACCGGAAATTCCGCAGAACCACATCGAGCGAAGCGATGATGTTTCATGGGGGGAACCACATGGGGGGCACCATGAGCGGTCAGATCAATTTTAGCTTCACCCAGTTGCAGTATTTTGTCACCGCGGCCGAGACCAGTAGCATCTCGGCTGCCGCGAAGCGGTTGCACATCTCCCAATCGACGCTGTCCGCCGCGATCCAGCGGCTCGAACAGCAACTGGAAACGCAGCTCTTCCTTCGGCAGCGCGCCAAGGGAATCGTGCTGACGTCACACGGCCGCAGGCTGCTGTCGCAGGCCAGGGGAATGCTCCGGTCGGCGCGAGAATTCCAGCAGTACCGCGAAGAAGAGAAGGAAGAGGTTCGCGGACATCTGGACATCGGGTGCTTTACGACACTGGCTCCGTTTCTGCTGCCCCCGCTGGTCCGCCGGATGCGGGAATGCCATCCGCGGCTGTCGATCCGGATTCACGAGGCCAACGTCGACCCGTTGCACCGGATGCTGCGCGAAGGCGCGTGCGAAATCGCGCTGACCTACAATCTCGGGCTGAGCGACGAACTGGTATTCACGAGCTGGTCCAATTGCGGCCGCACGTGCTGATGGCGGACTCGCATCCGCTGGCCCAGTCCGGAAGCGTGCGGCTGGCCGACCTGGCGAGCGAGGCGTTCGTCATCCTGGACCTGCCGCACACCCACCAGCTGCAAAAGCAATTGATCAACCAGACCCGTTCGAAACTGCCGCCCGCGGCCAAGACCACCAGCTTCGAGACGATGCGCGGACTGGTCGCGGGCGGCGTCGGAGTCGCCATCTTCAATCAACGGGTGGCGACTCCGATGACCTACGACGGCGGGCGGGTCTCGGTGGTGGAGATCCTCGACGACGTGCCGACGATCTCCATGGGGGTGACGATGATGGCCGACACCCGGCCGAGCCGGAGTTCCCGCGCGCTCGTCATGGCGTTGCGCTCGATACTCGCGCGCAGCAAGGTCCAAACCCCGGACGCGGCGCCGAGGCAGAACGGCGCGCTCGCCGAGATCCATTGAGCGCGCCGGGGCACCGGTCAGACCTTCTCGGCGAGCGGTTCCGGCTCCGCCCGGCGGGCGGAGCCCTGGCGCAGCGCCCGGGCGGCCGCGAGCGCGAACACCAGCATGGCCGCGAACATCGCGGTGGCCACAAAGGACGGAGTGCCGAGACCGCCGCCGGTCTGGAGCCCGCCGAGCACCGCGACGCCGAGCACGGTGCCCGACTGCCTCGCCGCGTTGAGCAGCCCGCTCGCCAGCGCGGTGCGGCCGGCCGGCGCGGTCTCCATCACCAGGGTGATCTGCGGAACCGCGGAAAGCCCGAACCCGCAGCCCAGCAAGAAAAGCGCGATGCTCAACGGCACCGTGCCGCTCCCGCCGAGCAGTGCCAGCGACACCCCGCCCAGCACGGTGAGGACCAGCCCGGCGAGCAGGACCCTGGCCGGGCCGATCCGTCCGACGAGCCGCCCGGCCACCAGCGGCATCAGGGTGATGGGCAGCGCCGAGGGCAGGAAGCTCAGCCCGGCCTGCCACGGTGCGAAATGCCGCACGTCCTGGAGGTAGACGCTGAGCACGAACACCATGCCGTAGTAGCCGGCGAAGAGCAGCACGCCCACCGAGACGAAACCGCGGAAACCGGGCGCCCGCACCAGATCCGGCGGCAGCATCGGCTCGGCGGCCGTCCGCTGCCGGACCACGAAGGCCGCCCCGGCGGCCACGGCGACGGCGAACGAGATCGCCGGCAGCGGCGCCGTCCAGCCCTGCTGGTGCCCCTCGGTCAGCGCCAGGGCGAGGCCCGAAAGGATCAGCACGGCCAGCAGCTGGCCCGGGATGTCCTGACGACGGGACTTGTTGGGCTCCGAGACCGGCAGGCCGCGCTGGGTGAGCAGCAGGGCGATCGCCGCCAGCGGGACGTTGACGTAGAAGATGCTCCGCCAGCCCAGGGTGTCGACGACCAGCCCGCCCAGGATCGGGCCGAACGCCGCGGGGCTGCCGGCCACCGTGGCCCAGACCGCGATCGCCCGCGCCCGCGCCTTGGTGTCGGTGTAGGCCGCGGTGAGCACCAGCAGCGAGGACGGCACCAGCAGCACCGCGCCGAGTCCCTGCAGCATCCGCGCCGCCACCACGAACGGCCCGTTGGGCGCGAGCCCGCACAGCGCCGAGGCGACGCCGAACAGCGCCACCCCCGCGCGGAAGATCTTCGAGGCGCCGAACCGGTCGCTCAGCGCGGCTCCGGCCAGCAGCAGGCTCGCCAGGATCACCACGTACCCGTCGACCACGAGCTGCATGGTGTCGATGCCGGTGCGCAGGCTCGCCTGCATCGTCGGAATGGCGACGTTGACGATCGTGGTGTCCACGATGATCATGCCGTATCCCAGGCAGACGGCGGCGAGCACCTTGTCCGGTCGTACCCCAGTGTCGTTGGCCACGTCGGCGAGATTAACACCCAATAGTTGGGTGCACAACGATTGGACTGTCCTCCGATGCCGCTGTGGTTCAATCTGGGAGTCGAACGGAGGACACATGACTCGAACCACCGGGACCGAGGGGCGGCCGCTCGTCCCCGAGGAGCTCTCGGACCGGGTCGACTGTCTGCTGAGCAAGGTCGCCGAAGCCGTTCGCAAGGACACCGACGCGACGTTCGCGTCCCTCGACATCCGCGGCGCCCACCACAGCGTGCTGCGCATGCTCGGCGTGTGCGGGCCGTTGGCGCAGAAGGATCTCGCCGCCCGGCTCCGGGTGGACTCGAGCACCATCGTCGACCTGGTCGACCAGCTGGAGGGCCGGGGCCTGGCCGAGCGCCGCCGCGATCCGAAGGACCGCCGGGTCTATCTGGTCGAACTCACCGCCGCCGGACAGCGCATGCTCGCCGCCGCGGACGAACGGGTCGGCGGCCTCCGGAAGGACGTCTTCGCCGGGTTGTCGGCCTCGGAGTACGAGCAGCTGCGCGGCCTGCTGGGCAAGCTGTCGACGCGGTGGACCACGAGCGCCTGAAGCTCACAGCACCATCAGGTCCGTCGCCACCACGACCTCGCCGCCGAATTCCCGCCCCGCGGCCGATTTCCACACCTCGTCCGGCACTCCGTCCGGCGGGAACAACGACGTCAGCACCAGCGTCCGGACCCCGGCCTCCTCGGCGATCCTCGCCGCGTCGCCGACCGTGCTGTGCGCCCGCAGCATGCGCTCGCGGAACGCCGGTCCCCCGAAACCGCCCGCGCCGTTCTCCAGCGCCGGCGGGTAAACCGCTTCGTGGACAAGCACATCCGCGCCCTCGGCCAGCTTCGCCAGGTTCGCGCAGTAGGCGGTGTCGCCGGAGAAAACGACTGAGCGGTCCTCGGTGTCGAAGCGATAGCCGAACGCGGGGAACACCGGCGGATGGTCGACGAGCGCGGCGGTGACGCGCACCCGGTCGTCCTCGTGCACGACGCCGGGACCGGAGATCTCCCGCTCCCGCAGCAACGGCCGCAGCGGCGGCCGCCCCTCGTCCCGGATCCGGGTCGCGATGTCGTAGGCCTGGAAACCGAAGAAGTGCTCGACCATCTCCCCCAGCGGCGGCGGCCCCAGCACGTCGACCGGCGCGCGCAGCCGGGACCACGCCGCCTGGAAGAGGAACCCGAGATCCGCCGTGTGATCGGAATGCAGGTGCGTGACGAACACCGCCGCCAGCGAACCGAGCGGGATCCCGGCCGCCACCAGCTGGCGGGCGACGCCGTTGCCGCAGTCGACCAGATAGCTCGCCTCCCCGGCCCGGACGGCGTGGCAGGGCGCGCTGCGGCCGGGTTTCGGCGTCGGTCCCCCGCCGGTTCCCAGTGTCACGACTTCGGTGCGCATCCGTCCTCCTGTGCGTTCATCGCGAGGAGCAGCCGAAAAATGCGGACTGCATGGGATTTTGCGAACAACCGTCGCCGAGCCGCCGCCCGCGGGTTCAAATGGGATGACGATCTCCCCGACCTTCGGAGGCTAGCGCATGCCCGAGCAGCCCCGCCGCGAAACGGCGCCGGACCCCGTCGCGCACCTCGCCCAGAACGAGGGGATCTTCGGCCCGGTGAGCGCGGCCCGGCGCGCGATCGCGGAAGCGGCCGGACGGGGCAACCGCTACCCGGAGGCGGGCACGGGCTCCCTGCGCCGGGCTATCGGTGCGAGGCATGGGATCCCGGCCGAGCGGATCGTGGTGGCCGGGGGCAGCACCGCGGTGATCCACTACCTGTCGCTGTGCCTGCTCCGTCCCGGCGACGAGGTGGTGTTCGGCCACCCGACGTTCGTCGCCTACCGGCTCGAAACGGCGAACCGGGGCGCCACCGCCGTCCCGGTGCCGCTGGCCGGGCACGGCGGCTACGACCTCGACGGGCTGCTCGCGGCGGTGACCCCGCGGACGAAACTGGCCTATGTCACCAATCCCAACAACCCCACCGGCGGAATGGTCACTCGCGACGAGGTGCGCTCCTTCCTGGACAAGCTGCCGGCACACGTGCTTCCGGTGCTCGACGAAGCCTACTTCGACTACGTCGAGCACCCCGGCTATCCCGACTCCGTCAAGGAATTCTGCTCGGAGGACCGGCCGGTCGCGGTGCTCCGGACGTTCTCGAAGATCTTCGGGCTCGCCGGCCTCCGGGTCGGTTTCGGGGTGCTGCCCCAGGAAATCGCCGAAGCCACCCGGAAACTGCAGCTGCCCTACGACGTCAACGGGCTGGCGGTGGCCGCGGCGCTGGCCACCCTCGACGCGCCGGAGCACGAGATCGCCGAACGCCGCGCGGCCACCGCCGCGGGCAGGGAACTGCTGGTGTCCCGCCTGCGCGCGCTCGGCTTCGCACCGCTGCCGAGCGTGGCGAACTTCGTCCAGGTGCGGGTCGGCGACGCTCGCGCGGTCGCCGAATCGCTGGCGGCCGAGGGCGTGTTCGTCCGGCCGCTCGGTTCCTGGGGAGCCCCGGACAGCATCCGGGTCACCATCGGTTCACCGTCCGAAATGGACAGGTTCATCGAAGTGTTCGACCGGGCCGCGCGAAGGATTCCCGCGGACAGCCGACGCTAGACGTCCCCGAGCCACCGCCCGGGGCGCCGCGGCGCCCCGGAAACGCGAGCGTCCGGAGACCGGCCGCGTTCGCGTGCTCCCGCACGGCTTTCTACCGGAAACGACTGCTCGACCGGTCACCTACTGGAGGGAAACACATGATCAACAACGTGGTTATCGTCGGCGGGGGAACCGCGGGCTGGATGACGGCGTCCTACCTCAAGGCGGCGTTCGGCGACCGCGTCTCCCTCACCCTGGTCGAGTCCGGCAAGGTGGGCTCGATCGGCGTCGGCGAGGCGACGTTCAGCGACATCCGGCACTTCTTCGAATTCCTGGACCTCCGGGAAGAGGAGTGGATGCCCGAGTGCAACGCCACCTACAAGCTCGCGGTGCGCTTCCAGGACTGGCGCAAGCCCGGCCACCACTTCTACCACCCGTTCGAACAGGTCGGCTCGGTCGACGGGTTCCCGCTCACCGACTGGTGGCTCAAGGCGGGCGAGACCGACCGCTTCGACAAGGACTGTTTCGTCATGGCCTCGGTGTGCGACGCCGAACGCAGCCCGCGGCACCTCAACGGCCTGATGCTCGAACAGTCCTACGACGAGCACGCCGCCGAACCGCGCGGGCTCACGATGTCGGAGCACCAGGGAAAGACCCAGTTCCCCTACGCCTACCATTTCGAAGCCGCGCTGCTGGCGAAGTTCCTCACCCGGTACTCGACCGACCGCGGCGCGAAGCACATCGTGGACGACGTGCAGGAAGTGCTGCTGGACGAGCGCGGCTGGATCACCGGCGTCCGCACCGCCGAGCACGGCATCGTCGAGGGCGACCTGTTCATCGACTGCACCGGCTTCCGCGGCCTGCTGATCAACAAGGCGCTCGAAGAGCCGTTCCAGTCCTATCAGGACATGCTGCCCAACGACAGCGCGGTGGCCCTGCAGGTCCCGTTCGACATGCGCGAGCGCGGGATCCGCCCGTGCACCACGGCGACCGCGCAGGAGGCGGGCTGGATCTGGACGATCCCGCTGTTCGGCCGGATCGGCACCGGTTACGTCTACGCCAAGGACTACTGCACGCCCGAGGAGGCGGAGCGCACCCTGCGCGCGCACGTCGGGCCGGAGGCCGCGGAGGTGGAGGCCAACCACATCCGGATGCGGATCGGCCGCACCCGCAACTCCTGGGTCCGCAACTGCGTGGCCGTCGGCCTTTCCAGCGGTTTCGTCGAGCCGCTCGAATCGACCGGCATCTTCTTCATCCACCACGCGGTGGAGCAGCTGGTGAAGAACTTCCCCGCCGCCGGGTGGAATCCCTCGCAGACCGCCCGCTACAACGAGGCCGTCGCGCACGTGATGGACGGCGTGCGCGAGTTCCTGGTCCTGCACTACAAGGCCGCCGCGCGGTCGGACACGCAGTACTGGCGCGACGCGAAGGTGCGCGTCGCCCCGGACGGGCTCGAAGAGCGCATCGAGATGTGGCAGACCCAGCTGCCCGACAGCGAAACCGTTTTCCCTTACTACCACGGGCTTCCGCCCTACTCGTACATGTGCATCCTGCTCGGGATGGGCGGGATTCCCCTCCGCCACTCCCCCGCGCTCGACCTCGCCGACGTGAGCAGCGCGAAGAAGGAGTTCGAGGAGATCCGGGCGAAGGGCGAACAGCTGGTGCGGTCGCTGCCCACCCCGTACGAGTACTTCGCCCACATGCGCGGCTGAACGGCCCGGCCGGGGCGAGTCGTCGGAAGGACCACAATGGACATCATCGGGCTGCTCGCCCGCGCGCTCCACGTCGCCGCGGCCGTCGCCGCGGTCCTTCTGGTGGCCGCCGCCGGCCGGTTCGCCGCCCGGAGGCTCCGGCAGCCGGAGGTCGTCGGCGAGATCCTGGGCGGGGTGCTCGCCGGGCCGCTCGTCGTCGGCCTCGCCGGACCGGCGGCGCTCCGGACGGTGCTCCCGCCCGAGGTCCTCGAGGTGCTCAAGGTCCTCGCCACCGCCGGGCTGGTGCTGTTCCTGACCGGGCTGACCCACGGCTCCCGGGTCAGCCCGAGCCCCGCCGAGCGCCGCTCGCTGCCGTGGGTGGCGGCTGGCGCGTTCGTTCCGCCGCTGCTCGCCGGCGCGGCACTGGCGTGGTGGATCTGCGCGTCCGGGGACGCGCCGCTGCGGGGCACGACCCCGACCGGGGCGTTCGTTCTCTTCCTGGCGGTCGCGTTCTCGGTCACCGCCGCGCCGGTGCTGGCGCGGATCCTCGCCGACCGGGGGCTCGCCGAGCTGCCGGTGGGCCGGATCGCGCTGAAGACCGCGCTTCTCGTCGACAGCGCCGCCTGGCTCCTGCTGACGGTCGCGGTCGGGATCGCCAGCGGAAGCTCGGCCGGTTTCGTCCGGGCGCTGTGCGTTGTGGCCGGCGCGGCGGTCGTGGCGGCGATCCTGCACCGCCTGCTGCGCACCGGCTCGGCCGGCGCCTGGTGCGCCCGGTCCCCGCGCGGCGCCGCGGTGGTCCTCGCCGTACTGGCACTGGCCGCGGCGTTCTCCGCGGAACATCTGGGGATGACCGCCGTCCTGGGCGCGGTGCTCGTCGGCGCGGTGCTCCCGGCCGGGGCCTCGTCCCCGTGGCGGGAAGCGATCCGGCCCGTGGTGGCGACCGGGCGCCGGCTCGTGCCGCTGTTCTTCGTGATCACCGGGGTGAACGTGTTCCTCACCGCGTTCGGAGCCACTCCCCCGCTGTTCGTCGTCGTGGTGCTCGTCGCAGGCGTCCTGGCGAAACTGCTGGGCGGCTACGCGGGCGCGCGGCTGGGCGGGCAGTCCCGGCTGACCGCCTTCCGGCTCGGGGCCCTGCTGAACACCCGGGGACTGACCGAACTCGTGGTGCTGCAGGTGGGCTACAGCGCCGGGATCATCTCCGCCGCGCTGTTCTTCTCCCTGCTGGTGCTGGCACTGGCGGCCACCGCCATGACGGGCCCGCTGCTGGCGCTCGCCGACAAAATCGAAACCCGGAGTGCCGCGGTACCGGCGCACTCGTCGTCCGGAAGTGGTGTGCGATGACCAACTCCCTCAAGAAGCTCGCCGACGAGAGCCTGCTGGACGGCTTCCGGTCGATGATGCGCAGTTTCCCCACCGGGGTCGCGGTGGTGACCGCGCTCGACCAGGCAGGCGACCCGGTCGGCATGACGTGCTCCGCGGTGTGCAGCGTGACGCTCGCCCCGCCGACCCTGCTGGTCTGCCTGCGCGTCGGGCCCACGCTGAAGGCGGTGACCGGCGGCAAGGCCTTCGCCGTCAACTTCCTGCACAGCAAGGCCCGCGCGGTGGCCGAGCTCTTCGCCTCCGGCGCCGCCGACCGGTTCGACCAGGTCACCTGGGCGGCCGGCGCGAACGGCGGCCCCCGGCTCGTCCGCGACGCGCACGTGATCGCGTGCTGCCGGGTGAGCAAGACGGAGCCGGTGGGCGACCACGTCGTGGTGTTCGGCGAGGTCGAGACCGTCGAGGAACAGGACGGGCACCGGCCGCTGCTCTACGGCCGCCGGCGCTATCACGCCTGGCCGTCGCACTGAGCGCACCGCGCTCCGGCGAGCGCCGGTGTCTGGGCCAGTCTCAGCAAGCGGTGCGGCCGTCGTATCCCTGTCGCGAGACCGCGATCGCCTCGCGGTGCCGTTCCGCCCAGTCGACGAGGCCGGACAGCGAGTCGTACAGTTCGCGCGCCATCTCGGTCGCCTCGTACTCGACTCGCGGCGGCACCGTCGGGTAGACCGTGCGCTTCAGCAGGCCGTCGCGTTCCAGGTTCCGCAGGGTGAGCGTCAGCATGCGGCGGCTGATCCCCTGCACCGAGCGTTCGAGTTCGGTGAACCGCACCGGGCCGCGCGTCGCCTCCAGCAAGATGCCGATCACCCACTTCCCGCTGATCCGGTTCACGACCTCCATCACCGTGCACACCGCGAATTTCGCCGGGTCGAAGTCCGTGGCCTCGTCGGTCACAGCGATGTTCCCCTGGGACATGAAAGTGCCTCCTTCCGCACCGCCCCATGGTCACACATGATGGGCACTGTAACAAGAGATGCCCTGGCTACGACCAGCGAAAACTCTCCCCTGTGCCGGTTATGGAGGACTTTGTCATGCCCGAAACCGCTCGGCGTCGCGGGGCGGCGCTCGCCGTGCTGTCCGCCGCCTCGCTGATGGTGGTGCTCGACAGCTCGATCGTCGCGGTCGCCCTGCCGGTGATCCAGACCGACCTCGGGTTCAGCGCGCCCGGGCTCGCCTGGGTGGTCAACGCCTATCTCGTCGCGTTCGGCGGCCTGCTCCTGCTGTCCGGACGCCTGGGCGACCTGGTCGGCCGGCGGCGGGTGTTCCTCGTCGGCCTCGTCGTTTTCACCGCCGCTTCGCTGGCCGCGGGCCTTTCGCCGGACGCCACGACGCTGGTAGTCGCGCGGTTTGTCCAAGGCGTCGGCGGAGCCCTGACGTCAGCGGTTGTCTTGGGCATGATCGTGACGCTCTATCCCGAACCACGCGCCCGCGTCCGGGCCATCGGCGTGTACAGCTTCACCCAAGCCGCAGGCGCGTCTATCGGCATGGTCGCTGGCGGTGCGCTCACGCAGGGTCTCGACTGGCACTGGACGTTCTACATCAACCTTCCCATCGGCATCGCGGCTCTCGTGCTGACTCCATTGGTCGTCGCGTCCGACCGCGGTCTCGGCCTGCGCACCGGCATCGACCTCCTGGGCGCGCTCCTCGTCACCGCCGGGGTGATGCTGCTGGTGCTGGGGATCGTGCAAGCAGGCGACTCCGGCTGGACGTTCCTGACCATCGCGACTCTTGGTGCGGCGGTCGCGCTGCTCCTGCTGTTCCTGTTGCGCCAAGCCCGGGCACGAACCCCCTTGCTGCCCCTGCGATTGCTCCGGGTGCGCGCGATCAGCGGCGCCAACCTGACCATGGTCGTGATGGTCGCCGGGTTCCTCGGATTCCAGTTCGTCACCGCGCTGTACCTGCAGCAGGTCCTCGGTTTCGACGCCCTCGCAACGGGTTTCGCCTTCGTCCCGACGCCGGTCATGATCGGCGCTTTCTCGCTCGGTCTGGCCGACTGGCTGAACTCCCGGTTCTCCCCGCGCGCGGTCCTGGTCGCCGGGCTGCTGACGACGTCGGTCGCTTTCCTGTACCTGACCCAAGTCCAGACCGAAGGCGGTTACGCGACGCACGTCCTGCCGTCGCTGATCCTGATGGGCGCCGGGGCGGGGATGGCGATCCCGGCGCTGATGGGCTTGGCGATGTCCGCCGCGACCCCCGAAGACTCCGGCGTGACGTCCGGTCTGATCACCACGACCCAGCAGGTCGGCGGCGCGCTGGGAACCGCCGTGCTGGCCACCGCCGCCGCGACCCGGACGGCCGGGTTGCTGGGCGCGGGTGCTTCGGAGAGGGAGGCGCTGGCGTCGGGGTTCCGGGTGGCTTACGGGCTCAGCGCCGGGTTGACCGCTCTCGCCGCGATCCTCGCCGCGGTGCTCCTGGGCCGCCGGACCGCCGCGGCTCCTGCCGCCGCTCCCGAGCCGGTCGCCCGCTAGCCGCTGGCTGGTTACCTTGAGGCCGCGAGGTAACCAGCCAGCCCGTGCTGGCCCCGCCGCATCATCCACGCGTGGTTGGCGCGAAAGAACGGCCGAGCGACGACGTCCAGCTTGCGCAGCAACGGTTTCCGCACCTGAACGTGCTGCGTGATCTCCAGCCGGGAGCCCCCGCGCTCGGCATGGATCTCCCCGGCGAGCACCCCGTCGAGGTCGCCGCTCAACCGGACGCGCACCCGCAGCCCCGCCGCGTCCTCCTGCTCCCGGTGCATCGCGACGACAAGCCGATACGGCAACCGGGACCGGCAGACGACCTGCGCGGTGTCGTCGTCGACCTGGCGCACCGACTGGACGTCCGGCCACCACCGCGGATAGGACTCGAGGTCGACGATCGCGGCGAAGACCCGCTCCGGCGGAGTCGGCAGCCACCACTCGCTCCGGAACGAGTACTCGGCGTCGCTCTTCTTCTCGAGGACCACAGGCCGTCCCTCTCTCCCGATCAGCGGAACGCGTGCTTGTCGATCTTGGCCACCGTTTCCTAGGCTGGCCACACCTTGGGTACGCCGCCGCCTGAACCGTCGAGGAGGCCTGCCGTGCCGATAATCCCCCGAACCGCCCTGGCCGCGCTCTTGGCTGCGACGCTAGTCGGCTGCGGCACCCCGCCGCCGCCAGCCGCCCCGGCCTTCACCGCGACCCTCACCTCGCCGACGAACGTCGTCCTGCACTGGCCCGCCGACCCGGCCGCGGCGGGATACCTCCTCGAATACGCCAACGCCGCCGAAGGCCCGTGGACCGCCCTCCAGTACCTCCCGCCTGGCCAGACTTCTTACACTCATCCGAACCTGATCCCGGAAACGCCGTTCTACTACCGAATCCGCTCGTTCGCCGGCCCGGTATCGGCCACCGTCACGGCAGGCAATCCTTCTCAATCCGGTACCGCTGCCCCTCCGTCGACCGGAGCCCCGGCCAACCTCGTCGCGACCCCTGCCGCCGACCAGAGCCTGCACTTCGCCTGGACCGACCGCTCGACCGACGAAGCCGGTTTCCTGCTGGAAATCCGTCGCCCGGGCACCCCGGATTTCGCCCCCGTCGAGGTGACCGACCCCAACGCGACGCAGTGCGCGCTCTCGCTCCTGCCCGGTGAGCAAGGCTCGGCTTTCCGGATCCGCGCCCTGACCTACGGCCCGCTCTCCCCCGTCGTCGAGCGCACCACCGGGAAGGACTGACCTTCCGCCGCGCAGCGAAAAGCCGCCCGGTCCAGGGACTGGGCGGCTCTCCTTGGCTCGAAGCACCGCTGGCAACGCGCGGCCGGGTGCGGGCGAACCGCGCGTCAGGCCGGGTTCAGCACCTCCGCGAGGAACTCGCCGGTGTAGCTCCCCTCCGTGGCCGCGACCTGCTCGGGCGTTCCCTCGGCGATGACCATTCCGCCGCCGGAGCCGCCCTCCGGGCCCATGTCCACGATCCAGTCGGACGTCTTGATCACGTCGAGGTTGTGCTCGATCACGATCACCGTGTTTCCCTTGTCCACCAGGCCGTTGATCACGCCGATCAGCTTGCTGATGTCCTCGAAGTGCAGGCCGGTGGTCGGCTCGTCGAGGATGTAGACGGTCTTGCCGGTGGAGCGCTTCTGCAGTTCGCTCGCCAGCTTCACGCGCTGGGCCTCGCCGCCGGACAGGGTCGGGGCGGGCTGGCCGAGGCGGACGTAGCCCAGGCCGACGTCGACGAGGGTCTGCAGGTGCCGGTGGATCGCCTTGATCGGCTCGAAGAACTCGGCCGCCTCCTCGATCGGCATGTCCAGCACGTCGGACACCGTCTTGCCCTTGTAGTGCACCTCGAGCGTTTCCCGGTTGTACCGGGCGCCCTTGCACACCTCGCACGGGACGTAGACGTCCGGCAGGAAGTTCATCTCGATCTTGATCGTGCCGTCGCCCGCGCACGCCTCGCAGCGGCCGCCCTTGACGTTGAACGAGAAGCGGCCCTGCTGGTAGCCGCGGACCTTCGCCTCGGTGGTCGCGGCGAACAGCTTGCGCACGTGGTCCCACACGCCGGTGTAGGTGGCCGCGTTGGAGCGCGGCGTGCGGCCGATCGGCGACTGGTCGACACGCACCAGCTTGTCGACGTTGGCGAGGCCGTTGACCCGGGTGTGCCTGCCCGGGACCTGGCGAGCGCCGTTGAGCTTGTTCGCCAGCACCTGCGCGAGGATGTCGTTGACCAGCGTCGACTTGCCCGATCCGGACACGCCGGTGATCGACACGAGGCAGCCGAGCGGGAACGACACGTCGATGCCGCGCAGGTTGTGCTCGCGCGCGCCCACCACGGTGAGCTGCCGCTTCTTGTCGACCGGCCGCCGGATCGCCGGGATCTCGATCTGCCGCCGCCCGGACAGGTACGCGCCGGTGATCGATTCCTTGTTCTTCAGGATCTTCTTGTACGGGCCGCTGTGCACGATGTGCCCGCCGTGCTCGCCCGCGCCCGGGCCGATGTCGACCACCCAGTCGCTGGCCCGGATGGTGTCCTCGTCGTGCTCGACCACGATCAGCGTGTTGCCGAGATTGCGCAGCCGGGTCAGCGTCTCGATCAGCCGGTGGTTGTCGCGCTGGTGCAGCCCGATCGACGGCTCGTCCAGCACGTACAGCACGCCCACCAGCCCGGAGCCGATCTGCGTCGCCAGCCGGATGCGCTGCGCCTCGCCGCCGGACAGCGTGCCGGACGCGCGGTCGAGCGAGAGGTAGGTGAGCCCGACGTCGAGCAGGAAGCGCAGCCGCGCCTGGATCTCCTTCAGCACCGCGCCCGCGATCATCGCCTCGCGCGGGCCGAGGACCAGCTGGTCGAGGAACTCCGACGCCTCCGCGATGGACAGCGCGCAGACCTCGGCGATCGACCGGTCGCCCTGCGTCGCGTGCTCCAGCGTGACCGCGAGGATCTCCGGCTTGAGCCGGGTGCCCTGGCAGGCCGGGCACGGCACCTCACGCATGTAGCCCTCGTACCGCTCGCGCATGTACTCCGAGTCGGTCTGCTCGAGGCGCCGCTCCAGGAACGGGATGACGCCCTCGAAGGCCGCGTAGTACGAGCGCTGCCTGCCGTACCGGTTGCGGTAGCGGACGTGCACCTGCTCGTCGACGCCGTGCAGCACCGCCTTCTGCACGCGGGCGGGCAGCCGCCGCCACGGCGTGTCCATGCGGAACCCGACCGCCTCCGACAGCGATTCCAGCAGCCGCAGGAAGTAGTCGGCGCTCTGCCCGCCCGCCCACGGCGCGATGGCTCCCTCGGCCAGCGTCAGCTCGTCGTCGGGCACCACCAGTTCCGGGTCGACCTCCTTGCGGATGCCGATGCCGGTGCACTCGGGGCACGCGCCGTAGGGCGAGTTGAACGAGAACGACCGGGGTTCGAGGTCCTCGATCGCCAGCGGGTGGCCGTTGGGGCAGGCCAGGTTCTCGGAGAAGCCGCGCACGCGGTGCGGGTCGTTCTCGTCCAGGTCGACGAAGTCGAGTTCGATCAGGCCGTCGGCCAGCCGCAGCGCCGTTTCCACCGAGTCGGTGAGCCGCTGCCGGGCGCTGGTCTTGACCGCGAGCCGGTCGATCACGACGCCGATCTGGTGCTTCTCCTGCTTCTTCAGCTTCGGCGGGTCGGTGAGCGGGTGCACCGTGCCGTCGACGACCACGCGCGCGTAGCCCTGCTGCTGCAGGTTCTGGAACAGGTCGAGGTACTCGCCCTTGCGCCCGCGCACGACCGGCGCGAGCACCTGGAACTTGGTGCCCTCGGGCATCTCCAGCACCTGGTCGACGATCTGCTGCGGCGTCTGCTTGCTGATCGCCTCGCCGCATTTCGGGCAGTGCGCCTTGCCCGCGCGGGCGTAGAGCAGCCGCAGGTAGTCGTAGACCTCGGTGATGGTGCCGACGGTCGACCGCGGGTTGCGCGAGGTCGACTTCTGGTCGATCGACACCGCGGGCGAGAGGCCCTCGATGAAGTCGACGTCCGGCTTGTCCATCTGCCCGAGGAACTGCCGGGCATACGCCGACAGCGACTCCACGTACCGCCGCTGCCCCTCGGCGAAGATCGTGTCGAAGGCAAGACTCGACTTGCCCGACCCGGACAGGCCGGTGAACACGATCATGCTGTCGCGGGGCAGATCGAGATCCACGCCGCGGAGGTTGTGCTCGCGCGCTCCGCGAACAACGAGGCGATCAGCCACGCCTTCGTCCCTTCCGTCGTTCTGCTCGGTGGCCCGCCGGGAGATCCGGTGCCGGCGGACGTGCCCAGGGTAGGGACGACCACCGACAAAAACCGGACCGCACGTGTTCTGCCTGGGGTTTTCCGCTCTCCGGGGGCCTGGGGAAGCGGCCCGCGGCGGGGTCGCCGGACGCTGTCGGAGGCCCCGCGCGGCAGAGCGGATGCGCGGGCTGGCCCGGTTCCACGATACAGGTCGGCGAAGGCCGCCCGGCCCGGGTGCGCGGCCCCCGGGAACCGGGCCGGGCCACGGGCTTCCGGCGGGTTTTCCGGAAAGCGGGGCGCGCTGCCGATACGTTCGGGGGGTGGTTAGCGACGAAGCCGGAGCGGTGCGGATCTACACGGCGGGGAAAGGCGGCGACGACCCGGGACCGGGCGGCTGGTCCGCGCTGCTGAAGTACGGCGAGCACCAGAAATCCCTCACCGGCGGGGCGGCCGACACGACCGCCGATCGCATGGCACTGACGGCGGCCCTGGAAGCGCTCGAAAGCCTGAAACGGCCGGTCCGCGTGCACCTCTACAGCGACAGCGAGTACCTGCGCACCGCGCTGGACGGCCCGGTATCCGACGACCTCCTCACCCGGCTCCGCACCTGTGCCGTCCGCCACGAGATCACCTGGCGGACGGCCGAGGAGCCGGCCGCCCGCGCTCTTCTCGCCGAACTGGCCGACCGCGCGACGGAAGCCCGCCCCACCGGACGGCCGATCGCTCCGCCGGAAGACGACGAGTGCCGGCACGGGATGACCAAGGCCTACTGCGCCGACTGCCGTCAGCTCGACGCGGGAGTCCTGCCGACCGGGTACCGCACGGCTGGCGGCAGCGCCTACCACAACGACGCCGACTGCTACTGGCTGCGCCGGGGCCAGCAGCGGCAGGAGCGGATGGGCCGCGACACCCACGAGATCGTCCGGATCGCCTGGGCGTCGGTGATCCCGGGCGAGCTCGAACCGTGCGAGCACTGCTGCACGACGGAATGGCTGAAGCGGCATCGGCGCGGCTGACCCCTCACCCGCTCTGCATGACGCACCGGACCCGGTCGAACCGGCCCGCGGCCAGGTCGTCCTCGCGGATCAGCCAGTACAGGACGCCGACGTCGCCCCACGTCAGGCCCGCGTCGCCGTCGCTGTCGATCTGGGCGAGCAAGGCCCAGCGCAGCGCTTCGTCGGCGGAGTCGGATTCGGACGCGTCGTCGGGCAGGACCGCCGCGGCGACCTCGTCTTCCGGCGGGCCCTGGATCGGCCAGGAACAGCCCCCGATCTGATGGCAGGGCGCGGTCGACGACTCCCGCAGGAGCTCATAGAACTCCTCGGACCAGTTGCCCGGATCGGAGAGCGGAAGCCCGTCGCGGGCGAGTGTGCGGCGCAGCACCTCCTGCTCGGAACCCGGGAACGTCCCCGTGATTTCCGCGGACAACTCCAGCCGCGGATAGACCTCGACTCCCTCCGGCGCGGCCCGCTCGGCAGTCTCGGTGTCGGCCGGAACGACCACGACCCCGCCGAGAGCCGTCAGATCGACCGGGGCGTCGGCCTGGAACCAGTCGTCGCAGTAGAAGAACAGCAACGAGCCCGACGCGGGCAGCTCGATCCCGCCGGGCACCCGGGGCAGCGCCGCGCAGTCCACGGAGGCGACGAAGTTCATCGGCAGCTCGCCCCGCCAGACCGGCCATTCCACGTCCGGGGGCAGCGCGGGGTTCCCGCCGAGAAAGCCGGCGCGCGAGCCGCTTCCGCCCGCGGTCAGCCGGATCGCGGGCCGGAACACCGTTTCCCACGCCTCGGCCACGTCCGGCGGCAGGTGCTCGCGCGCCAGCTTGGCGAGCGGGTCGATCCAAGAGGTCATGGGGAGATCTTGACAGCAGGCACCGACAAAAACGGCCACGTGGCCGTCGCGCGGGTGATCCGGCTACCGTGGGGACTCGTGAACATCGCCGACACTTACACCGGACACGTCGAACCGGGCGGCGACGCCGCGCGCCGGACGCTGGACGGGCTGACCATCACCAAGCTCTCCGTTGGCCCGATGGACAACAACGCGTACCTGCTCGTGTGCCGCGCGGAGAACGAAGCGCTGCTGATCGACGCGGCCAACGACCCGGAACGCATCTCCGACCTGATCGGCCACGGCCCCGACCGGCCCGCGCTGCGCACCGTCGTGACGACGCACCAGCACGCCGACCACTGGCAGGCGCTGGGCGCGGTCGCCGGAGCGAACGGCGCGAACACCGCGGCGCACCCGCTGGACGCGGAACCGCTGCCGGTGCCCCCGGACTTCCTGGTCGAACACGGCGACACCCTGAAGGTCGGCGCGGCGACGCTGGAGGTGATCCACCTGCGCGGGCACACGCCGGGTTCGATCGCGCTGCTGTACCGGGACCCGAAGGGGCACGGGCATCTGTTCACCGGGGACTCGCTGTTCCCCGGAGGTATCGGAAAAACGGGTTCGCCGGAGGACTTCAAGTCCCTGCTGGACGACGTGTCGGCGCGGATCTTCGATGAACTGCCGGACGACACGTGGTTCTACCCGGGGCACGGGGACGATTCGACGCTGGGAGAGCAGCGTCCGCATCTTGCCGAGTGGCGCGAACGCGGCTGGTGAGTTCCACCCGATCGGGGCTGCCTGTGACTTATCAGGCAGCCCCGGGCTCCGCCATGGCACCAGATCCTTGCGGTGCCAACGAGTTCACCGCATTCGGAGCCACCCGGCTGTGCGCCGCAGCCTCAGCGTGTGGAATCCCGTGCGGCACCTGAAAGTCTCCGCGATGCCGCCACGTCCTGGTCTATCGGCAGGTCTCCAGTTCGGTGCCATGGCACTTTTCTCCGCGCCACCAGCATCCTGCGCCATCCTGGAGAGTTGGCCGTCAAACGACCGACGGCAATCGCCTCGCGCCTGACGAACGCCCCAAACCCGCCCGCCGAGCGGGCCGCGCGGCAATTGATCCTCGCGGGCACCGATCGGCGGACTTCAAGGGTTGAGCAGCAGTTGCCTCAGGGTGCTCGCGGATCATCGCCGCATGCTCGGGGGTGCAACTCGCTGCGAAAACGGGGAAAGCAGCGTCCGCGTCTCGCGGAGTAGCGCGAACGCGGCTGGTGAGCCGACGACGTTCCCGCACGGAGCTGGCTGCTTGCCGGGCGGCCCGGTTTGCGGTCAGCGCGGCGAAACAGCCGAGCACCGGCCGTCCGCGGTTCGTGCCAAAAACGAACGATCGTGCTAGAAAGGGTTCATGAGCAAGGGCGAGGCAACCCGGCAGGCCGTGCTGGACCGGGCCGCCGCGACCGCCAGCCGGATCGGCCTCGCCGGGCTGACCATCGGATCGCTGGCCGCGGACACCGGGATGTCGAAAAGCGGCCTGTTCGCCCACTTCCAGTCCAAGGAATCCCTTCAGGCGCAGGTCCTCGCGCACGCGAGGGAGCTGTTCGCCGATCTGGTCGTGCGCCCGGCGCTGGCCGCCCCGAGGGGCGAGGCCAGGGTGCGCGCGCTGTTCGAGCACTGGCTCGCGGCAGGCCGGGAAGGCGGTCCCAGCTGCCTTTTCGTGTCCGCGTCCGCCGAATACGACGACCAGCCCGGCCCGATCCGGGACCAGCTGGTGCGCGACCACCTCGACTTCGCGGACTCGGTCGCGCAGATGTTCCGCACCGGGATCAGCGAGGGCCAGTTCCGCCCGGACGCCGACCCGGACCAGTTCGCCCACGACCTGCACGGCGTGCTGCTCGGGTTCTTCCACGCGCACCGGCTGCTGGCCGCGCCCTCCGCCGAGGCGAGGACCCGGCACGCCTTCGAAAACCTGCTCGCCGCCGCGCGAGCCGCCAGGTAACCCGCATCGGACAAAGGACACGGCATGACTGGTTTCCGCCTCAATAAAAGCACGATCGTTCGTTCTAAAATTTCCTTATCGGCCGAGTTGATCGACCGCATCCGTGACGTCATCGCGGACGACCCGGCACCGCATGGCCTCCGAGAGCAAAGATCGAGGCGCGCCAACGAAAAGGTCGTTGCCTGCTGCTTGGCTGAGCCAACGACGAGCACCGGCCGGGACGTGCGCGCCGGGAATTCCGGCTCCGCCGCCGCGCGCACAAGGGCCGTCTCGTGCTGAGGACCGGGTGGAGAGCGGGCCCGGCGGGAGACGGCGGCGAACCGGTGTTCGTCGCGATCACCGAGTTCCGGCCACAGCGACGCCGGGACATGCTCGCGGTCGCCCGGGCCGGGTTCCGGCTCGGGCGCGGCTGGCCGGAACTTCCCGGCGCGATCGGCATGTGGCTGTGGTGCCAGCCGGCCCTCGGCCGCACCGGCTCGGTCTCGATCTGGCGCGACGAAGAAGCCTTGCGCGGCTTCGTTCGCTGGCCGCCGCACGTCGAGGTGATCAAGCGATTCCGCGACGAGGGTTTGCTGACCAGCAACGGCTGGTGGACGCCGTCGTTCGATCAGGAACGGACCTGGCGACAGGCCCGTGGACACCTCACGGGCCCTCGGGGGTGAGGCGGGCGCGCTCGCCGACTTGCCTGCGCCCGGTTGGGAGAACGCGGGAAATCCCAAACCTGCCAAGGGAATTCGGGCACGACCGGGCACGGCGCCGTTCGCGGCTCCCGTCCTGACCGAACAGATCCATTCCCCGCTCTCATCGTGCAATGCCGAACGCGACTTGGACACGAGCGTCAACCAGCCGTGCAATAGAGGAATGAGCACCCCGCGCGTCGTCGCCGTCGAGGAACATGTCGCCACCGAGCATTTCCTCGGCACCGCACACCGGCTCGACGTCTTCGAAAGCGACCGGACCGAGGTCGGCCTCATGCGCACCGTCGAAGCTCGAGAACCGCTGCGGTCCGCGCTCACCGACCTGGACGAGCGGATCGCCGCTATGGACGCCGCCGGACAGGCGATGGCCGTCCTGAGCATCAATCCGCCCGGCGTCCAGCCCTACCCCGCAGCCGACGCTGTCCCGCTCGCCCGCGTTGTGAACGATTCTCTCTCCGCCCTGGTGCGGCAGCACCCGGACCGTTTCGGCGCGCTCGGAACAGTGGCTCCGCAGGACCCAGCAGCCGCCGCGGACGAGATCGGGCGGGTCATGGGGCCGCTCGGGCTGCACGGGATCATGATCAACTCCCACACCGAAGGCCGGTACCTCGACGAGCCGCGCTTCGCCCCGCTGCTCGAAGCGGGGCGAAGCGGCGAAGGCGCCCATCTATTTGCACCCGCAGTTCCCGAGCATGCTGGCGCCATACGACGCATACGGAATGCAGGCCGCGGTCTGGGGCTACCAGGCCGAAGCCGGACTGCACGCCATGCGGCTCATCCTGAGCGGCGTGTTCGACCGTTACCCTGGCCTCACGATCGTGCTCGGGCACCTCGGCGAAGGCATTCCGTACTGGCTCAAACGCATCGACAACCGCCACGCGTTCGCCGCTCGCGTCCCGGGAGCCGCGGGAACCATGCCGAAGCTCCGGCTCACCCCGAGCGAGTACTTCCGCCGCAACTTCGTCATCACCACCAGCGGCATCGACGACCCGGCCGTCCTCGCGCTCGCCCTGGACGCGGTCGGCGAGGACAACATCCTGTTCGCCGTCGACACCTCTTACGAAGACACCGCCGACGCCATGGCCTTCCTCCGGTCCGCTCCGTTGTCCGACGCGCAGCGAGCCAAGATCGGCCACACCAACGCGGAGCGCGTCTTCACCCTCCGTTGATCGCGGCACCGGGTGCCGATGTGCTCGCCCAGATCCGAGACCAGCACGGCGATGTCGGCCATGCTGTCGAACCGGCGCCGGCGCAGTTCGGCGATCTTCGCGCACGAAGACGGCGCCCAGGCCCGGGTCGGTGCCGGGCCTGATGGTGAACCGGCTGCCGTGGTGGAGCATCGGTTTTCCTCTTCTCGGCCGGAAGCGGCGAAGCCCTCGGGGTCCGCCCACTGACGTGGTCAACCGGGCCTCGCCGTTCGCGTCGGCGAAAGTCGCCTGTGCCCGGGGTCCCGCCGAATTGTCCCGCGCCGCCCGGGATGGTCCGGAAAATCCCAAGCCCGCCAAGGGATTCAACCGCGCCCGTGCGCGCCGCGTTGCCCAGCCGGGCTCCGGCGGGTACTCAGGCGAAGGTCAACTTCAGCGGCACGGATTCGGGGAGCGGCATGACAGCGCGACTGTGGTCACGGCGGACGTTGCTCGGCGGCGTGGCGGGCAGCGCGGCGCTGCTCGTCACCAGTTGCGCGCCGAAACAAGCCAAGGCGACCGCCGCGGCTCTGCCGCCCGCTCAGCCTGGCGGGGCGCGGGTGATGATCATCCGGCACGCCGAGAAGCCGTCCGGGTCCGGTGGGCCGCAAGGGATCGACGTGAACGGCAAGGCCGATTCGCACTCGCTGACTGTCCGCGGCTGGACCCGGGCCGGTGCGCTCGTGGAGTTGTTCGCGCCGGCGACGGGTTCGCTGCGGGAGGGGCTCGCCCGGCCGACCGCGGTCTACGCGGCGGGTGGCGACGGCGGCGAGGGCACCCGGCCGCGGGAGACTGCCGGGCCTGTCGCGGAGCGGCTGGGCAAGACCGTTCTGACTACCTACGCCAAGGGCAGCGAGAGCGAGCTCGCGGCGGAGGTCGCCCGGCGGACGGAGCCGACGTTGATCAGTTGGCAGCACGAGGAGATTCCCGTGCTCGCGGCCGCGTTCGGGGCGGTCGCGCCGCAGAAGTGGCCGGACGATCGGTTCGACGTCGTCTGGGTGCTGACCCCGGCCGGGTCCGGCTGGACGCTCACTCAGGTGCCGGAACTGCTCCTGGCCGGGGACAGCGCCGAGCCGATCAAGTGACCGCGGGTCTGTGTGCCCGGCAGCGGCGGCCGGACACACAGACTCAGCCAAAACTCACTGCCGCTCGTAAGGCAGCTTCTCCCCCGCCTCCACGGCGAACGGCAGGTGATTCCCCTCAGGCGGCAACGGGCACGTGGCGAAGTCCGTGAACGCACAAGGCAGATTCACCGCCCGGTTGAAGTCCAGCGTCACCGTTCCGTCCGCAGCGGCCTCGGCGACCGGCAGGGAACGGTTGGCGGCATAAGTCGTCACGCCGCTCGTCGCGTCGGTGAAAAGAATGCTGTACCCGCCGGTCTTGCCGTTGAACGCGGTGAGCGTGTGCTCGACACCGTCGCGCTCGAAGACGACCCGGCCGAGCGCGGTATAGACATGCGACAGTCCTTCTACGACCGCACCCACAGTCGTCGGCCGGGGTTCGTCGAACAGCTCGAAGCGGCCAGTCAGAACCCAAGCCGGGTCGGGTTCGTACGAGGGCACGCCGTGGAAGCCGTGCAGCACAGGGGCTTTCGGGTCGTGCACGCGGATCAGGTAACCCGACCGGCGCGCGACTTCGATTTCTGCCGAGCCAGCCGTCACCCGGGTGCCCGCGCCGCTGTTCACCAGCTCGAAACGGTGGACCTCAGTCAGCAAAATGCCTTCATGCCGCAACTCCCCGCCGTCCGGGTCGACGTAGGCGGCCTCGGCGTCCTGCCACCATCGGCCGGGCAGGCCGGGGTAGGTCCGGGGCGAGTTCTCGAGCCAGTCGAGCGACACCAGCGCCAGCCAGCCGTACGGATCGGCCAGCGTCTTTTCCCGCTCCGCTTTCCAGTCCTGCCACGCCTGCGCGAACTCCACCGCCATGTCCGGATCCCTTCCGTGAGTGTCCACGGCACAACACCGTCCCCGGCATGGCATTCCGGCTCCCACCACGTGAGAACGGTAGGGTCGCCGGGTGGCGGAGCAGACAGAACAAACCGTGGAGATCTACACCGACGGCGCGTGCAGCGGCAATCCCGGACCGGGCGGCTGGGGCGCGCTGCTGCGCTACGGCAAGCACGAGCGCGAGCTGTACGGCGCCGAGGACACCGTCACCACCAACAACCGCATGGAGCTGATGGCTCCGATCCGCGCGCTGGAAAGCCTCACCCGCGAGTCCGTGGTCCGGATCTACACCGACAGCACGTACGTCCGCAACGGCATCCTCCAGTGGATGCCGCGCTGGAAGAAGAACGGCTGGCAGACGCAGGCGAAGCAGCCGGTCAAGAACGCCGACCTGTGGCAGCGCCTCGACACCGCCTGCGAGCGGCACGAGGTCGAGTGGCTGTGGGTCAAGGGGCACGCCGGGCTTCCGGAGAACGAGCGCGCGGACAAGCTCGCAGTCAAGGGATCGCAGGAAGCCGCCGCGGCCGGGGTGCGCCGGGCTCGCGGCTGAGTCGGGTTTGCCGCGGGCGGGCGAACCAGCGGACATCACCGACAAAAAAATTAGTCTTGACAAGAAGAACCATCGGAAGGCAAGCTCGGCAGCAGCAGAAAGCCGAGAGGACAAGCCATGCCGAAGTTCACGACCGTCGCCGAGTACGTCGCCGCGCAGCCCGAAGCGCTCCGCGAGGTCTACACCGCTCTCCTGCCGGTGCTCGACGACGCGATGCCGCACCCGGCCGCGCTCTACCACGGCGCGCCCACCTGGAAGGCCGGCAAGAACCCGGTCTGCCTCGCGAAGGCGTACAGCTCGTACGTGACGCTCGCGTTCTGGCGCGGCCAACTGATCAACGACAGCGGTCTCGAACCGAGCGCCCGCGAGATGGCGCATGTGAAGCTGCGCGGCCCCGAGTACGTCGACGCCAAGCAGATCACCGCCTGGGTGCAGCAGGCTCTCGCGCTGGAGACAGAATCAGCGGCGTGACCAATCCCTGCCCCTGCGGCCTGCCCGAGCCCTACGCCGACTGCTGCGGCCGGTTCCACCGCGGCGACCAGCACGCCCCGACCGCCGAGCGGCTGATGCGGTCGCGTTACTGCGCGTTCGCCGTCGGCGAGCCGGATTACCTGCTCGACACCTGGCACCCGGACACCCGCCCGAAGCGGCTGCGGCTCGACCCCGCGCAGGAGTGGACCCGGCTGGAGATCCTCAGCCAGACCGGCGGCTCGCTGCTGCAGAACGAGGGCACCGTCGAGTTCCGCGCGCACTACCGCTACCAGGGCCACGACGAGTCGCAGCACGAGAACAGCCGCTTCGTCCGCGAGGGCGGGCGCTGGTACTACGTCGACGCGCGCTAAGCGGAACCGCAGGGGAAAATCGGACGAAAAGACCCCGTCGAGGTCTGTTCCCGGGCGCTCCGGGCGGCTACCATCACCGGCAATCGTTAAGGAACTTTACTAACAATTGCCACTCCCCCATCGCCGCCGCCAGGAGCCCGAGGAGGACCGCTCGTGACCCCACGCCGGCCAAGAATGCCCGGACGGCTGTTAGCAGTCGCCGCCCTGACCGCCGCGTTGATCCCCGGTGTCGCCGGGGCCGCTTCGGCCGGGCCGGAACCCGGCCAGGCCGCGATTCCCGGTTATCTGATCCAGTCCTCGGCCAAGGTGTCCGACGACGCCTCGGTGTCGAAGCCCGGCTTCGACGCGAAGGGCTGGTACCCGGTCGGCTCGCAGTCGACGGTCTACGCCGGGCTGCTCGCCAACGGCCGCTACTCCGACCCGTTCTACTCCACGAACATGAAGAACGTGCCCGCCGCGGACTTCAAGGTCCCGTGGTGGTACCGGGCCGACCTCAAGGTCGCCGACTCCTCGCAGCGCACCTACCTCGACGTCAGCGGCGTGCTCTCCAAGGCCGACGTCTGGGTGAACGGCACCCGCGTCGCCACCAAGGACGACGTCAACGGCCCGTACACCCGGCACGACCTCGACGTGACCAAGCAGGTGCGCGAGGGCGTCAACAGCGTCGCGTTCAAGGTCTACCCGAACGACCCGAACAACGACCTCTCGATGGGCTGGATCGACTGGGCGCAGACCCCGCCGGACCAGAACATGGGCCTCGCCCGCGAGATCGTCGTCCGGCACAGCGGGCCGGTCGCGCTCCGCGGCGCGCACGTCGTCACGAAGCTGAACGTGCCCGCGCTCGACCACGCCGACCTCACGGCGAAGGCCGACGTCCGCAACGACTCCGACTCGGCGGTCCGCGCCACGGTGTCCGGCACCGTCGCGGGCAAACCGGTGAGCCAGGACGTTTCCCTTGCCGCGCACGAGAAGAAGACGGTTTCCTTCCCGGTGATCGGCGTGGACCAGCCGCAGGTGTGGTGGCCCGCCGGGATGGGCGGGCAGCCGATGCAGCAGCTGGACCTGACCGCGACCGTCGGCGGGACCACGTCCGACGCGAGCCACTCCAGCTTCGGCATCCGCGACGTCAAGGCTCCGCTGAACTCCAGCGGCGGGCGGCAGTACTCGATCAACGGCAAGCCGCTGATGATCAAGGGCGGCGGCTGGTCCCCCGACCTGCTGCTGCGCTGGGACGCGGGCCGGGCGGCGGACAAGCTCGCCTACGTCAAGAACCTCGGCCTCAACACGGTGCGGCTCGAAGGCCACATCGAACCCGACGCGTTCTTCGACCTCGCGGACCGGATGGGCGTGCTGACCATGCCCGGCTGGGAATGCTGCGACAAGTGGGAAGGCCAGGTCAACGGCGACGAGAAGGGCGAGCCGTGGACCGAAGCGGACTACCCGATCGCCAAGGCGTCGATGACCGCCGAGGCCGAGCGGCTGCGCGACCACCCGAGCGTGCTGTCGTTCCACATCGGCAGCGACTTCGCGCCCGACGCGCGGATCGAAAAGGGCTACCTCGACGCGCTGTCCGCAGCGGACTGGCCCGCGGCGGTGATCTCCGCGGCGTCGGCCAAGGCGTCGCCGAAGCTCGGCCCGTCCGGGATGAAGATGAACGGCCCGTACGACTACGTCCCGCCGAACTACTGGTACGACAAGGCGCACAAGGACGCGGGCGGCGCGTGGAACTTCAACTCCGAGACCAGCGCCGGGCCGGACATCCCGACGATGGACACGCTCAAGCGGATGATGACGCCCGCCGAGCTGGAAACGCTCTGGAAGAACCCGGCCGCGCCGCAGTACCACCGCTCCGAGTCGGAGACCTTCGCCAACCTGAAGATCTTCGGCGACGCGCTGGCCGGCCGCTACGGCAAGCCGGCGAGCCTGGACGACTTCGTCCGCAAGGCGCAGCTGGCGCAGTACGAGAACGTCCGCGCGGAGTTCGAATCGCACTCCCGCAACTTCACCGACGCGAAGGACCCGTCGACCGGGCTCATCTACTGGATGCTCAACAGCGGCTGGACGTCGCTGCACTGGCAGCTGTTCGACGCCTACCTCGACCAGAACGGCTCCTACTTCGGGGCCAAGAAGGCGAACGAGCCGCTGCACATCCAGTACTCCTACGACACCAAGTCGGCCGAGGTGGTCAACTCCGCCACGAAGAAGGCGTCCGGCCTGACCGCCAGCGTCGAGCTGTTCAACACCGACGGCACGAAGAAGTTCTCGAAGACCAAGAAGGACTTCTCGGTCAACGGCGGCGGCGCGCACGCGAAGGCGCTCGACATCGGTTCGGTCAGCGGGCTTTCGTCCACCTACCTGGCGAAGCTGGTGCTCACCGATTCGGCGGGCAAGGAGGTCAGCCGGAACGTGTACTGGCTGTCCACCAAGGACGACAAGCTCAACTGGAGCAAGTCGGACTGGTACTACACGCCGACCTCGTCGTACGCGGACCTGTCCGGGCTGTCGAAGCTGGGCGCGGCGAAGGTGGCCACCGCGGCGACCTCCGCCCCGGGTCCGGACGGCACCACTGTGACCACGGTGAAGCTCACCAACACCTCGTCGGGCAAGACCCCGGCGTTCATGGTGGACACGCACCTGGTGGACAGCGCGGGCACGCCGGTGCTTCCGGTGTCCTGGTCGGACAACCAGGTCAGCCTGTGGCCGGGCGAATCGGTGACGATCACCGCCTCCTACCGCACGGCCGACCTGCACGGCTCGGCTCCGTCGGTGCGGGTCGCGGGCTGGAACACCGGCACGCAGACCGTCCACGCGTGAGCGCGGTGGGACTAGCGGGCCCGGCTCGCTAGTCCCACAGCCGCCGCTGTCCGGCATCCGGATCGGACACGGTCGTGCTGACGTCGTCGAACAACCGGGTCACGCGGTCCTCCGGCGTGTAGGGCGCCCAGCCCGGATCGCCGGTCGCCACGAACCGGACCCACGTTTCGAACATCTCCTTCGCCATCGCCCGCAGCCGCTCCGGATCGGGGCGGGCGATGGCGAACAGGAAGCGCCAGTTCGGGTTGCGGACGTCGGCGAACACGAACGGCAGGTCCACCCCGTGCGCCGCGCCGAGGCCCCGCCCGCGCGGCGCGATCCGCCAGTCCAGCCGGTACATCCACGCCGTGCCGCCCGCCGCGTGCTGGGTCTCCGCGAGCCGGATCGCGGGCAGCCACCAGTCCCCCGCCGTGCGGACGCGGTTCACCAGCTGGTTTTCCGGCCAGTCCGGCAGCAGCTCCCGGTACGCCTCGGTCATCCGGGCGATGACGTCCGGTTCGAGCATCGTGGAGCCGGTGCCGAGCAGTTTCGCGCCGCCGGTTTGCAGCCAGGAGAACAGGTCCTGCTCGTCGGCCGTCGTTCCGGCGAGGATCCGGACTTCCCGCGCCGCGCCGTCCGCGACCGCTTCGCCGGGCCGCCGCGGCAGGAGATCCCCGCCGACCACCACGCGGTACGGCACGAGCGTGCCGAGCTGAGCCGTCACCCGTTGCTGCGCAGTCAAAATCTCCGTGACCGGCAGGGTGGACAGGTCCGCACCGGCTAGCTCCTCCAGCACCGCTTCGCCGACATCTTCCGCCTCGGCCGGAGTGTGCACGACGGAACCGACGCCGGTGCCGCTCTGCACGATCGCCTGGCTGAACAGCCCTTTCGCCGCGGGAACCGCCAGCAACGTCCCGACGGTACGGCCGCCGTTGGACTGCCCGGCGAGGGTGACGCGCCGCGGGTCGCCGCCGAACGCGGCCACGTTGTCGCGGACCCATTCCAGCGCCAGAACCTGGTCGCGCAGCGAGAGATTCCCGTCGGAAACCCCGGGCAGGCGGAGCATGCCCAGCACCCCGAGCCGGTACGCGACGGTCACGACGACCACGCCGCGCCGGGCGTACGCGGACGCGTCGAACTGATGCGGCGCACCCATCACCCCGCCGCCGCCGTGGATCCACACCAGCACCGGGTACGAGCCGGGTGCTTCGGGCGCGTAGACGTTGACATACAGGCAGTCCTCGTCGCCGACGAAGCGCTTCCCGGTCACGTCGGGCTGCGGGGCTTTGGCGGCGAACTCCGTCGCGTCGCGCACTCCGGTCCAGGACGCCACCGGCACCGGCGGCCGGAACCGCAACTCCCCCACCGGCGGCTCCGCGAACGGCACTCCCCGGAAAAGCCCGACCCCGTCGGCCGCCACCCCGCGGACGGCACCCGCCCGCGTCTCCACCGTCGTCACGATCGCAGCCTAACGCCGGCCCCCGCGCGTCCTCCGGGGCCGCGGGTGATGATTGTCCGGTGGAAATCGCAGCGGAATTGGTGACGCTGGTCCTGACGGTCCTCCTGGTGACCGTCGTCGCGCGCCGGATGGACTGGTCGGCGCCGCTGTGCCTGGTCGCGGTCGGCGTCGGGGTGTCGTTCATCCCCGGGGTGCCGCAGTACGAACTGGACCCGGAGATCGTCCTCATCGGACTGCTGCCGCCGCTGCTGTACTCGGCGTCGCTGCAGACGTCGCTGGTCGCGTTCCGCAAGCTGCGCGGGCCGATCGCGCTGCTGTCGGTCGGGCTGGTGGTGTTCACCGCGTTCGGCGTCGGGCTCGTCGCCTGGCTGGTGGTGCCGGGATTGCCGCTGGCCGCCGGGATCGCGCTCGGCGCGGTCGTCGCGCCGCCGGACGCGGTGGCGGCGAGCGTGGTCGCGCGGCGCGTCGGGATGCCGCGCAAGCTCGTCCGGCTGCTGGAGGGCGAAAGCCTCTTCAACGACGCCGCCGCGCTCGTCGCGCTGCGGACCGCGATTGCGGCGATCGCCGGCGCGGTCAGCCTCTGGCAGGTCGGTCTCGACTTCCTGCTCGCGGCCGCCGGCGGGATCGTCGTCGGTTTCCTGGTCGGGCTGATCGTGACGTACGTGCGCGCGAAGCTGGAAGACACCCTCACCGACACCGCGCTGTCGTTCGCGGTGCCCTTCGCGGCGTACTTGCTGGCTGAAGCGGTGCACGGATCCGGCGTGCTGGCGGTGGTCGTCACCGGGCTCATCCAGGGGCACCAGACGCCGCGGATCCAGTCCGGCCCGTCGCGGCTGGCCAGCAGGCTGAACTGGGAAACCGTCCAGTTCCTCCTGGAGAACATGGTCTTCCTGCTGATCGGCCTGCAGGTGCGGGGAATCCTGCACGAGGTCGGCAAGAGCGGGCTTTCGCCGTGGCAGCTCGTCGGGATCTGCGCCGCGGTGCTCGCCGCGACGATCCTCACCCGGATGCTCTGGATGGTCGGGATCGGCGTGGTGAAACGCCTCCTGAAGACTGTGGGCCTGGAACGCGGCAAGGTGTGGCCGTGGCGCTATTCGGCGGTGATCGCGTGGGCCGGGATGCGCGGCGTGGTCACGCTCGCCGCCGCGTTCGTGCTGCCCGCGGACACCCCGCGGCGCGCGGTGCTCGTGCTGGCCGCGGTCGTGGTGGTGGCCGGGACGCTCGTGGTGCAGGGCATGACGCTGCCGCCGCTGATCCGCCGCCTGCGGCTGCCTCGTCCGGACCCGGCGGAGGACGCGCTGCAGGAAGCCGCCGTGCTGCACGACATGACCAGCGTCGCGCTCGCGAAACTCGAGGAACTGCGCCGTCCGGAAGACCCGCCCGAGGTGATCGAGCGGCTGCGCGACCGGTTGCAGGGCCGGTCCGACGCCGCGTGGGAACAGCTCGGACGGCAGAGCACGCTCGCCGAAACCCCGAGCGACGCCTACCGCAGGCTTCGCGTCCAACTGCTCGAAGCCGAACGCGAACAATTCCTGAAGGCACGCGACCGCGGCACCGCCGACGACGCCGTGCTGCGCCGCGTGCTGGCCCGCCTGGACATCGAAGAATCCATGCTCGACCGCGAAGAGGAGGAACCCCCGGTGGCCGAACGCGAACTCAGCACCCCCGCCGCCACGGCCGGGTCGTGCAAGCACCTCAGCCATGAATGGCCGGGCAAGGAACCCAGTTCCCAGGACTCCTGCGCCGAATGCGTCGAGGCCGGGATGACGTGGGTGCACCTGAGGATGTGCCTCAAGTGCGGGCACGTCGCCTGCTGCGATTCGTCGCCGGGCAAGCACGCCTCGCAGCACTTCCACGAAACCCTGCACCCGGTGATGCGCAGCTTCGAACCGGGCGAGACGTGGCGATGGTGCTTCGTGGACAAACAACTCGGCTGAACCGACCGGTTAGGGTCGGGGCATGAGCACGCCCGAACAGGAAGTCGAGTACCGCCAGCACCGCTTCAGCCCGCCCTCGGGCGCCACCGAGATTTTCCTGGTGCGCCACGGGGAATCGATGCCGCAACGGCTCAGCGAGCCGTTCGATCTCGTCGACGGCCAGGCCGACCCGGACCTCGCGCCGGAAGGCCGCGACCACGCCGCGCGCGTGGGCGAACGGCTGGCGTCCGAACGCATCGAAGCGGTGTACGTCACCACGTTGCGGCGCACAGCGCAAACCGCGGCGCCACTGGCGGAAAAGCTCGGCCTCACCCCCGCCGTCGAGCCGGAGCTGCGCGAGATCCACCTGGGCGAATGGGAAAACGGGCTGTTCCGCAAGCACACCGCCGAGGGGCATCCGCTGGCTCAGAAGCTGTGGGAGGAGCAGCGCTGGGACGTCCTGCCGGGCGCGGAATCCGACGAAGCGTTCGGCCTGCGGATCCGGGCCGCGCTCACGCGCATCGCGGCGGCGCACCCGGATCAGCGGGTCGCGGTGTTCACCCACGGCGGCGTGATCGGCGAGGTGTTCGCGCAGGCGAGCCGCTCGCTGGAGCGATTCGCCTTCCTGGGCGCGGACAACGGATCGATCTCGCACCTCGTGGTGCACGGCGAGAACTGGCTGATCCGCTGCTTCAACGACCGGTCTCACCTGGCGGCCCCGCTCGGCTGAAGCGACTCGTCGCGGCGGATGAACCCCGCCGCGACGAGCTGCACCGTCACCAGCACTGACACCGATTCCGCGGCCAGCAGCCCGATCAGCACCAGCACTTGCGTCGTACCGGCCTGAAGCGGGCTCGCCCCGCCCAGCAGAACGCCGACGTACGCGCCCGGCAACGTCACCAGGCCGACCGTCCGGGTCTGGTCGAGCGCCGGGATCAGCGCGTGCCCTGCCGACGGACGGCAGATCTCGAGTGCGGCGTGGCGCGGCAGAAACCCCAGCGCGAGTGCGGCTTCGTACTCGCCGCGGCGTTGTTTGAGCTCGTCGAGCGCCCGGCGCGCGGCCTGCGAGGTCGCGGTCATCGAACCGCCGATCACGATCCCCGCTATCGGCACCACGGAGATCGGCTTCGCCGGGACGACCCCGGAACCCAGCACGAGCCCCAGCACCGGGACGACACCGGACGCCAGCGACAGCGCGACCCACCCGATCCGCCGCGGCACCCCGATCCGACCGGCGGACGTCGCGGCGGCGATGGAGAACATCGCGAGCACGAACAGGCCGGTCAGCCAATCCGAACGCAGGATGAAGGTGATGACCAGCGAGACGAGCGCGAGCTGAGCGACGGCCCGGACGGCCGCGACGAGCACCGCCCGCCCCTGCCCGAGCTGCCCGAACCGGACGACGGCCGCGCCCGCGAGCGCCAGCACGACGAGCACGGCGATCAACGCGGGCCCGAACCCGATCGCACCGTTCACGGTGGTGATCCTGCCCCAGACGGGAGTCCGGGGCGGTGGGCGGGCGGAGCGGCGGCAGTTCACGAACCCCGGAGCCCGCCGCAGCCGAGAGTCCGGCGCGGGGACCGGAGCCGCAGCGAGCGGCGCGGGACCCTGACCGGGCACGATGTTTTCCCGCCGCAAGCGAGAGTCCGGCAGGGCGAACCAGAGGTGCGGCGCGTCGAATGCCACCACCCCACCTGGCTCCCCCGCAGCCCGGAATCCGGCTCGCGACCCGGCCCCGGGCTCGACCCGCCCGGATCAGGCGCTGCAGCTGAGCTGCCGCCCCTGTCCCGTCACCGATTTCTCGGCGACCACGTGCCCGTCCACCCGGATCCGGCACAGCAGCGCCCCCGCGCTCTGCGCCACCAGGCTGCTGAACACCGGCTGTTCGGCGGGAGTCTTCCGCTCGACCGTCGCCGACCAGGGCAGGTGGACCTCGGCCTGTTGTTCGAGGTCGCCGCCGGTCGCGACGTAGGTCAGGTTGTGCGCGACGTCCTCGCCGGTCAGTTCGTAGACGACCGTGCGGGTCACCTCGCGCACCGCCGCCGGTTCAACCGTCACCGACGGCGCGGACGGCACCGACGCGGCCGGGGCTGGCCGGTCCGAGGTCGCTTTCGGCATGACGTACCACGCGACAGTGACCGCGACGGCAATGACGCCGACCACGACCACCGCGCTCCCGAGCGGCCGCAGCCTGCTCGATTCCCCCCGGGCCGCCGTGGGCCGGGTCGCGCCAGGAACACCCATGGAGAGGTCTTCTCTTCTCGAGCGCACTTCCCGCGAGTGCGACGTCTGGTTCTTCGCCAGACCGTTACACGGCGTTAGCCAACCCGAGAAAATTGGTTCCGTTTCACCCTGATGGGGGTAGCTGGGGTTCGCTCGCGAATACGGTCACCACGCACGATGCCGACAACGCTCGCGGGCGCCCCGGTTGACCCAGGGTGATCAATCCACCAGCCCGGCCTCGGACAGCATCCGCAGCACGCGCTGTCCGGCGGGCGGGCAGGCGGCGGCGTCCGCTGCGCGCAGCCACGCGGCTTCGGCGATCTCCGCCGACGGCTCCGGTTCGCCGGTGTGCTCGGCGGTGTAGCAGGTCATCCGGACGCGGCGGCCGTCGGCGAATCCGTCGGCCTGCTCGTCGAGCAGCGCGAAGAACCGGAAGCTGAGCGGGTCGAGCGCGACGCCCAGTTCCTCGCGGATCTCCCGGCACAGGCCCTCGACGTCGCCCTCGCCGGGTTCGCGCTTGCCGCCGGGGAGATAGAACTTCTGCTTCCCGGAGGTGCGGACGGACAGCAGCCGCCGGTCCTTCACGTGGACCCAGGCCAGGGCGTCGATCGGGGTCATGGGCGCATTCTGTCGTACCCGCGGGGCATGATCGCGGGGTGTACCGCGAAAGCCCGCCGCCGGAACCGCTGCGCCGCCTCGTGCGGTGCCGCTGGGAGTCGGCGGAGCCCGGCCCGAAGCGGATCGTCCCGGACGGCTGCGTGGACCTCGTCGCCGGTGCCGGCCAGGTGTTCGTCGCGGGGCCGGACACGGCGGCATGGACGTCGGCGTTCCCGCCCGGCGCGCGGCTGCGCGGCCTGCGCTTGCAGCCGGGCGCGGCGGCGGCGATGCTCGGCGTCGGCGCGGACGAACTGCGCGACAGCCGGATCTCGCTGACAGACCTGTGGAACCACCGAGGCGCGACGCTCGCCGACGAGATCCTCAGCGGCCGCGACCTCGCCGACGCGATGGCCGACGTCGCGGCGGACCGGGCGGCCGTCGCGGATCCGGTGGTGGAACAGATGGTGGCGCAGCTCGCCGCGGAAGCTGCCTGGGACGCCGAAACACGCTCCGCACGGCAGCTCGCGAACGATCGGCCCGCGCGGCACCTGACGCATCCGGGCGCGCGATCCGAGTGGCGCCCGGCGGAGGCAGGCCGAAGCGAGCGTCAGGCGCGCCGCCTGTTCACCCTCGCAGTCGGCTACGGACCAGCCACCTACCGGCGAATCCTGCGCTTCCAACGAGCCATCGCGCTGGCGCCCGCCGCCGCCACCCTCGCCGATCTGGCCGTCGCCGCGGGCTACTCGGACCAGCCGCACCTCACCCGCGAATGCCGGGCACTGACCGGCCTCACCCCGGGCGCCTACTTCGGCCGGTAGCTCACTCCGCCGCCGAATCCTGTTGCCGCGCGAGAAAATGCGCGGTCTCCACCGTCGCCGGATACAACGCCCGGTAATGCGCGTAAAACTCGTCGTACCGATCCGCCCGCTCCGGATCCGGCTCGATCACCTCAGCGACCGGGTTCCACGCGTCAATGTCCGGCTCCAGCCCGATCGCCACCGCCGCCAGGTACGCGTCCCCGAAACACGCCCCGACAGTTTCCGTCGGAAGATGCTGCGGCGTCCGGGTCACGTCGCTCACGATGCCGGTCCACACGCGTCCCCGCGTCCCGCCGCCGACTGCCATCAACCGGCGCGCGGGCGCCCCCATCGCGGAGAGGTTGTGCCGCACCCCGTATGCCGTTCCCTCCAAAGCCGCGCGGTACAGCTCGGCCCGGCCGTGCGAGGTGGTCAGCCCGGCGATCAGCCCGCGCGCCAACGGATCCGGCACCGGGGTACGTTCGCCCGCGAAGTACGGCAGCATCAGCAATCCGCGGCTGCCGGCCGGGACGCGACCGGCCGAAGCGACCAGTTCGGCGAAATCGCCGTCGAAGAGTTCCCGCAGCCAGTCGGTGATCGCGCCGGACGTCGCCATTCCCGCGGCCAGCGAGTAGCTGCCCGGCAAAACCCCGCGCGTCGCCCACAACCCGGGCACCGGGCGAGCCTCGGCGACAGCCTGGACAAGGAACATCGTGGTGCCGTACATGACCATCGTGTCGCCAGGGTCGCGCACGCCCGCGCTGGTCGCTTCGGCCCACGCGTCGATCGTGCCGCAGGTGACCGGCATTCCGGCCGGCAACCCGGTCTCGGCGGCGGCTTGAGCCGTGACCGTGCCGACGACCTCGGTCGGCCAGGCCAGCCGCGGCAGTTCGATCCCGGGCGCGACGAGCGCGGCCCAGTCCTCCGCCCAGCCGCCCGCGCGCAGGTCGTACATCGGGTCGCACTGGCTGGCCGAATGGTGGTCGAGCACGTATTCGCCGGTCAGCCGCCGCACGAGGTACGAGCTCGCCATCAGGAACCGCCGGGCCCGCGCGGCGACGTCCGGCTCGTGCCGGTGCAGCCACCGCCATTTCGGCCCGACCGCCTGGCTCGACAGCGCGCTGCCGCAGCGTTCCACAATGGACTCTTCGCCGAGTTCGGCGGTCAGCTCGGCGATTTCCGCGCCGGCCCGCGTGTCGACGCCGTAGAGGATCGCCGGGCGCAGCGGGCGGCCGTCGGAGTCCGCGGGCAGCAGCACCGGGCCGATGCCGCTCACCGCGAGCCCGGCGGGTTTCCGGCCGCCGGCCAGCAATTCGCGCACCAGTCCGGCGAACCCGGCCCACCACACCGTTTCGGCGTCGTGCTCGAACCAGCCGGGCCGCGGGCGGGAGGTGCTGTGCGGGCGGACGGCGCGCGCCAGTACAGTGCCGTCCGCACCCACGAGGACGCCTTTCGAACCGGACGTGCCGATGTCGATGCCGAGCAACGGGCCCGGTCGCATCACAGCACCCCCGGCAAGCGGACGGTAAACGATTACCGGCAAGGTATTCTGCGCTCACCGGGGTGTCAAGGAAGCCAGGACGAGGAGGCTCGGTGGCCACGATCAGCGACGTCGCCGCCAGGGCAGGCGTCTCGACCGCCACGGTGTCGCGGACCCTGAACGGCAAGTCCACAGTGGACCCCGAGCTGGCCGCTCGGGTGCTCGAGGCCGCCGAGGAACTCGGCTACCACCCGAACGGACTGGCGAGAAACCTGCGCCGCCAGGAGACCGCGGTGCTCGCGCTGATCATCTCCGACGTCGAGAACCCGTTCTTCACCTCGATCGCGCGCGGGGTCGAGGATCTCGCGCAGGTGTCCGGATACTCGGTAGTGCTCTGCAATTCCGACGAGAACGAGGACAAGGAACGCCGGTACCTCGACGTCGCGCTGCAGGAACGCGTCGCGGGCGTGCTGCTCTCCCCCACCGGCCCGGCCACGAACGTCACGCGCCTGCGCCGGCTCGGCACGCCGGTGGTCGCGGTCGACCGGCCGCTGCCGGACACCGACGGCGACCAGGTGCTCGTCGACACCCGCCGCGCCGCCCGGCAGGCGGCCCGGCACCTCGTCGCGAACGGCTACCGGCGGGTTGCCTGCCTGACCGGGCCGTCGGGCGTGCGCACCGCCGACGACCGGCTGTCCGGCTACTTCGACGCGGTCGGCGAGGAGAACGCGGTCTACCGCCGCGCCGAATACCGCGCGGAAGGCGCCCGCCGCGCCGCCGGGGACCTGCTGGACCAGCCGGAGCCGCCGGACGCGCTGCTGGTCGCGAACAGCACGATGGCGATCGGGGTCCTGGAGGCGCTCGCGGAACGGAACCTCCGCTCCGGGCGCGACATCGGCATCGTCTCGTTCGACGACGCCCCGTGGACGACCTTGATCGACCCGCCGCTGACGGTCGTGGCGCAGCCGGCGTACGAGATCGGCCGGGTCGCCGCGCAGTTGCTGCTGGCCCGCATCGCCGACAGCACCCGCGAACCGGTCACCACGACCCTGGACGCGCAGCTGATCGAACGGCAGAGCTCGCACCGCTGACCGGCCGCGCCACGGAAACGGCGGCGCGGCGAAATCCGGCGAGCACGTCCGGGAAGAGAAAGCGTAATCCGGGGAAACGACGTGCCTGGCGGCCCGGCGGGGATCCGCCGAGCCGCCAGGCACGCCCCACCCCCTGTCCCCCCAGCTTCCGCCGCGGACGGCGGAGCACGGGCCGCACCCGAGGGCGGGAAACCGATTACTCGTTCGCAACGTAAATCCGCGGTCCGGGAGTGTCAAGCGCTCGAAAGCCTGGACAAGGCACCCGGTGCGGGGCAGACTGTCCCGACATCGCCTACGCATCGTGTTTACTTCTGTGCGATGCGTGGCGATCTTTGGTGAATTCACCCACAAAAAGGGCCAGAAACCGCACGAACCCGCACACACGCGCTAGGCTGAGCGTATGTCGATAGCGCTGGAGAACGTTCTCGCAAGAGCCGGCCTCAAGGCCGACGCGAACGAGTTCCTCACGCTCGTGGAGGACGCGGCCCGCAGGCTGTCGCCGCCCAACCCCGACCCCTCGCACTACTTCTCCCCCGACCAGCGGGCCGCGCTGACCGACGCGGGCCTCGACCTGAGCCCGCGCGACGAGGGCGAACCGGACTTCCGCGCGCGCACCGTCGCCGCGCACGCCGTGCTCGCCGACTCCGCGCTGTCGGTCGGCCAGGCCGCCGAGATGCTGAACGTCGACGACAGCCGGATCCGGCACCGCCTCAAGGAAGGCAGGCTCACCGGCTGGAAGGACCAGGGATGGCGGCTGCCCGCGTGGCAGTTCAACGGCGCGGGCGTGCTGCCCGGCCTCGAAACCGTGCTGCGCGCCGTCCCCGAGGACCAGCCCGCGCTGGTCGTCGCCGCGTTCATGAACACCCCGCAGGCCGACCTGGTGATCAGCGACCGGCCCGCCACGCCGCGGCAGTGGCTGCTCGCCGGCGGCGACCCCGGGCAAGTGGCCCGGCTCGTCGCCACGCTCGGCTCGCCGTTCTGACCCGCTGACCCTCTCCGCCCGCGCACCGATCCGCCCTCCGTGCGCAGGCCCGCCCCCTGCCCCGACACAGGACGGACGACCTCCCCCGCATGGCCCGGCTCCCCTCGCCTCCGGCGCGGTCGGCTCTGGTCAAGGGGCTGGACCGCAGCCACGACGTGGTTTCGGTGCAGCCCGAGACCCGGCTGGTCCGCATCTTCACCGCGCACGGCAATCACCCGCAGCAGTGGAACACCTTCCGCTACACCGGCCCGCTCCCGCACGGCCGGTTCGACCAGCAGCCGCCCGGCCGCGGCGGCCGTCCGGTCACCGACCCGGGCAACGGCGTGCTGTACTTCGGCCTGACCGTGCGCACGAGCGTCGCCGAGGTGTTCCAGACGACCTCGACGGTGGACCGCACGACGCGCGGCCCCCGGCTGGTCGTGGTGCGCCCGACGCGGGTGCTGCGGCTGCTCGACCTCACCGGGCTGTGGCCGACCCGGGTCGGCGCGTCGCAGGAGATCTCCAGCGGCCCGAAAAAGATCACCCAGGCGTGGGCGCGGGCGATCCGCGGCGCGATGCCGGACCTCGACGGGCTCTGGTACCGCTCGTCGATGGACGCGGGCAAGCCCTCGGTGTGCCTGTGGGACCCGCCCGCGGGCGCGGCGCTGCCGATCGCCCCGGACGTCCTGCTTCCGCTGGACCATCCGGGGCTCGACGTGCCGCTCGGGCGGGTGTGCGAGGAGCTGAACTACACGCTGCTCAGCTGAGGTGCCGCGCCCACCAGGCCAGCACCGCCTCGAACCGCTGGACCCGGTGCCGCGGCTTGCCCGAGCGCGTCAGCTCGTGTCCCTCGCCCGGGAACAGCAGGAACTCCGTCTCGACGCCGGCCTGGCGCAGCGCCACGAACTGCCGCTGCGCCTGCTCCAGCGGGCAGCGCCAGTCCTGCTCGGAATGCGCGACGGCGAACGGGATCCGCACGTCGGAGGCGTAGCTGAGCGGGCTGCGGCGGCGCTGTTCCTCCGGGTCCGCGCCGACGTAGCCCTCGGTGAAGTAGTAGCCGATGTCGGAGCTTCCGGCGAAGGAATCCCACGCGTTCACCGCGCGCTCGCTCCACGCCGCGCGGAACCGGTCCGGGTGCTTCGCGGCGACCCAGCTCGTCATGAACCCGCCGTAGGAACCGCCCATGATCCCGGTCCGCGACGCGTCGAGGTCGGGCCGTTCCAGCGCCTTGTCGAGGAGCGCGAGCACGTCGTCGACGTCGACGGTGCCCATGTTGTGCACCGCCGAAGTACCGTGCGACTGCCCGTACCCGGCCGAGCCGCGCGGGTTGCCGAGCACGACCGCGAACCCGGCTGACGCGTACACCTGGGCCTCGTCGAACACTGTCCATTCCTGCTGGGCGAACGGCCCGCCGTGCACCACGCGCAGCACCGGATGCGGTCCGTCGCCCTCGGGCAGCACGAGCCAGCCGTGCACCGGGCAGCCGTCCGGCGCGGTCGTCTCGAGTTCCACGACCTCGCAAAGACCCTTGTCCCGCAACGGCTTCGAGTAGTCGGTGAGCACCCGCGGGCCGTCCGGGCCCAGCACCACCAGCTCGCCCGCGGTATCCGGACCGGCGACCACCGCGACGACAGTTTCGCCGTCCGCCGCGAATCCGTGGACCGCCGAATGCCCGGCATGCAGCACGCGCAATTCGTCGAACTTCGCACCGTCGGCGTCCGTCGCGATCGCACGCAACTCCACCGCACCGCGGTTGCGCACGGCGACCAGCACCTCGTCGCCGAGCGGAACTGCCGGGCCGGAGCCGATTTCGATATCGACAGTCTCCACATCGGTCAGCCGCCGCGGTTTCCCGTCCGGCACGACCGCGTACAGCCCGGCGTTGGAGGCGACGACGACACCGTCCTCATGGGACGTGCCGACGAAGTAGAGCGTTCCGTCCGGCGCGTACACCGGCTGATCGGCGTACCCGGCGCAGACGGCGAGCACCTCGGGTTCGCCGCCGTCGACCGGGAACGCGACGAGGTCGTGCTCGCGCGTTTCCGTCCGGTCGAAGTCGTGCGGCACGATCACGACGACCCGCTCGCCATCCGGCGTCCACACCGGCTGGCTGACGCTGTAGTCGCGCGGCGTCACCGCTTCCGGCTCGCCCCCTTCGAACGTGTCGAGCACGAACAGCCGCTTCGGCCGGTCGCGCAGGAAGCCGATGTTGTCGAGGCGGTAGTCGAGCCGAGTGATCAGCCGGGGCGCTTCGAGCTCCGGCGTGCGGCCGTCGGCGTCCTCGGTGCCGTAGCGGCCCGGTTCGGCTTCCCGCGCGGTGAACGCGAGCCAGCGCGAATCCGGGGCCCACACCGGCGCGTCCGCACCGAGGTGCAGCGACGTGAGCTTGCGGGCTTCGCCGCCGTCGACGGGCATCACGTGCACCTGCGGGCTGCCCTCGGCGCCCTTCCCGTCGCCGGCGCGCAGGAACGCGACCCAGCGCCCGTCCGGCGAAATCGCCGGAGCGGAGTCGCGCGGACCGTGCGTCCACGGGGTTTCGCCGCCGGACAGCGAGATCCGCCGGATCGCGCTGCGGTACTGGTCGGCTTCCAGGTCGGGACTGCTCACCGCGGCGAGCAGGAGGTCACCGCGCAGCGCGGGACGGCCGGGGACGGCGAGGACTTCGATGTCGGCAGGACGCATGCCGACGACCGTACCCGATCCTTAGCAAGGCAAACGACCTATTTCGCCTGTACCGTCCGCTGTTCGTCGCGTTTGGCCTTCGCCAGGCTCAGCACCGTGGTGACGGTCAGGACCACGACGATGACGCCGAGGGACATCCAGTTGCTGATGTCGAGCCAGTCCGGCGCGAGGTGGTACTCGTGCAGCGCGTGCACCACCAGCTTCGCGCCGATGAAGGCGAGGATCACCGCGAGGCCGTAGCTGAGGTACACGAGCTTCGTGACCAGCCCGCCGAGCAGGAAGTACAGCTGCCGCAGGCCCATCAGCGCGAACGCGTTGGCGGTGAAGACGAGGAACGCCTCCTGGGTGATGCCGAAGATCGCCGGGATGGAGTCCACCGCGAACAGCAGGTCGGCCGAGCCGATCGCGATGATCACCAGCAGCATCGGGGTGATCTTCCGCTTGCCGCCTTCCTTCACCAGGTACTTGTGGCCGTGGTAGTCGTCGGTGACCGGCCAGAGCTTGCGCACCCAGCGGGTGAGCGCGTTCTCGTGGTATTCCTCTTCGTCGCCCTTGCCGCGCAGCATGCTGATCGCGGTCCACACGAGCACCGCGCCGAAGACGAAGAACACCCACACGAACTGGTTGATCAGCGCCGCGCCGACCGCGATGAACACGCTCCGCATGCCCAGCGCGAGCAGGATGCCGACGAGCAGCACGCGGTGCTGGTGGATCGCGGGCACCTTGAACGAGGTCATGATGATCATGAAGATGAAGAGGTTGTCCACGCTCAGCGAGTACTCGGTGATGTACCCGGTGAAGAACTGGACCCCGGGGTCGTGCCCGGCGAAGAACCAGACGCCCGCTCCGAACAGGACGGCGCAGGCGATGTAGAAGACCACCCAGCGGGCGGCCTCGCCGGTGGTCACCGCGTGCGGCTTGTGGTCGACGATCACCAGGTCGATCGCGATCAGCGCGAGCAGCCCGCCGACTGTCGCGAACCACAGCCACAGGGGGACAGTCATCTCAGAAACCTCCGGATAGTGCGCAGCAGCAACTAACCGGAGGTCTCTCCCGCCGGTACGAGACCGGCCGACGGTGCCGGGGACCTCGGCGAACGACTCGCCGGGTGCACCGTGCTGACGACACCGCCGCGAAGGAATACTCCCCTCACAGCGCGTTCAGTCTGCCGGTTACAGGCTGCGAACGCCAGCCGGGGTTGCCCACATCACCGGACCGGCCGTGTCTTCTTCATCACTCTGGGCGTCCGCCAAGCGCCCGGACGGATCCGGCACTCCCCGCTCCCCCCACCGACGCACCCGCTCCCCCTCACCGCACCCGCTCCCCCCCGCCTTCACCCCCTCACCCTTTTCCTCATACGTGCCCACAACCGCGGGATCGCGCCGACGTTTGGGCTGAGCGGCGGGACAGGCCGAAGGCCCCTCCCGCCGCTCAGCCCAAACGTCGGCTAAAAGCGATCCCGCACGCGACGGCGAAGCCGGCGCCAAAAACACAGCTCGCGGCACCTTCACCCCCAACCCAGCCGACGCCTTCCCCTGCACCGCACATGCCCACCACCACCAACCCACCCCACACCTCCTCCCGCACCGCGCATGCCCAACACCAACCCCGCCCCCGTCCCCGCGCTCTCGCCCAACACCAACCCCGTCCCCGCGTCCCCACCCAGCACCGACCACCTCCCCGCCCCCCACACCCCAGCGGGTGAACCATGTCTAATCCATGTAAAGCCCACCCCCCGTTCTCAGCGAAATAGTCCTAACGTCGCGTCGTGCCCCGAATCCCGTTTCCCCGCAGCCGCGGTTCCCGGCTTGTCGCCGTCGCCGCCGTGGTGCTGGTCGCCGCCGCCGCGGTGACCGTCTGGGCGACCCGCGACCGCGGTCCCGCGCCGGTCCGGACCCAGGACGCCTTCGTCTCGATGCCCGCCGGACCCGGTTCCCCCGATCAGGTCCGGATCGACACCACGACCTACTACCCCGAACACACGCCCGCGCCCGCGGTACTGCTCGCGCACGGCTTCGGCGGCGACAAGTCCAGCGTGGACCCGCAGGCGCGCGAACTGGCGCAGCGCGGGTTCGTGGTGCTTTCCTGGTCCGCGCGCGGATTCGGGCACAGCACCGGCAAGATCGGGCTGAACGATCCCGACGGCGAGGTCGCCGACGCGCGCCGCCTGGTCGACCGGCTGGCAGCGAGCCCCGAAGTGTCGGCCGGAGCCGACGGCCAGCGCGAGATCGGGGTGACCGGAGCGTCGTACGGCGGTTCGCTGTCGCTCCTGCTCGCCGGGACCGATCACCGGGTGCGCGCGCTCGCGCCGGTGATCACCTACAACGACCTCGGCCAGGCTCTCGTGCCGAACGCCGCGGCGGCCGCTGCTCCGTCGGCGAAGACTCCGGCGGCCGCCGGCGCGTTCTCCCCGGACGGCGTCTTCAAGAAGACCTGGGCGGGCATCTTCTTCTCCGCCGGTTCTGGTGCGGCCGCGGCCAGCACGCCGTCTGCCGAGGCGCCTGAAGCGGGACAGAAGACCAACGACAACGGCAGCACCGCGGGCAACAGCGGCGGCACCGCTCCGCAAGCCGCCGCGCCGCCTGCCGGTGCGCGCGCGGAGCGGCCGTCCGCGGATCCGTGCGGGCGGTTCACCGCGGCGGTGTGCAAGGCGTACACGGAACTGGCGACGACCGGCAAGGCCAGCCCGGAGACAGTCGCGCTGCTGCATCGCGTCTCCCCCTCGTCGGTCACCGGCAAGATCACCGCGCCGACGCTGCTCGTCCAAGGCGAGAGCGACACGCTGTTCGGGCTCGACCAATCCGACGCGACCGCGCGGCAGATCACCGCGGCGGGTGGATCGGTGCGCACGATCTGGTACACCGGCGGGCACGACGGCGGCGTCCCCGGACCGCAGCTGCGCGCGAAGATCGGCGACTTCCTGTGGTCGTCGCTCACCGGAGCGGGCGACCCGGGCCACGGATTCAGCTACGACGTCCAAGGCACGTTGCGCGCCAACGGAACCCCGTCGGTGCGGACGGTCAACACCGCCGCGTACCCCGGGCTGAACGGCGACGGGACCGAGCGGAAGCAGGTGGCGCTCACCGGCCCGGCGCAGCCGGTCGTCCGGCCCGCGGGCGCGAATCCGGCCGCGGTGAGCGGGATTCCCGGGCTCAACGGGCTCGCGTCCAGCACCGCGCGGCTGGCCCCGCTGTTCAGCAGCGACCCGCCGGGACAAGCCGCGCAGTTCGGCACCGCGCCGTTCGACAACCAGGTACTGCTGTCCGGTTCGAGCACCGTCCGGCTGCGGGTCGCGACCGATCCGGCGCATCCGCAGCCGGAGGCGGTGCTGTTCGCGAAGCTGTACGACGTCGGCCAGGACGGCACCCGGGTGCTGCCCGCGAACGCGGTCGCGCCGTTCCGGGTCACCGGGCTGCCCGCCGACGGCACACCGGTCGACGTCACGGTGACGCTGCCGGGTGTCGTGCGGCCGATCGACTCCGGGCATTCGCTGCGGCTCGTCGTCGGCACGACTGACCAGGCGTACTCGGCGCCGACGCAGCCGGGCGTGTTCCGGGTCGGGCTCGCGGCGGGCGCGGCGCTCGCCGTCCCGGTGGTGCCCGGCGCTTCGGTCGGCGCTCCCCTGCCCGTCGGGCAGCTGATCGGCATCGGCGTGACGCTGCTGATCGCGCTCGCGGTGGTCGTGGTGGCGGTGATCCGGCGGCAGCGAGCACACGACGTCGACCCGGAACTCGCGGACACCCCGCTGGTGATCAAGGGGCTGCGCAAGCAGTACGCGGGAGGGTTCACCGCCGTGCGGGACCTGTCGTTCCGCGTCGAACCGGGCCAGGTGCTCGGCCTGCTCGGGCCGAACGGCGCGGGGAAGACGACCACTCTGCGGATGCTGATGGGCCTGATCACGCCGACCGCGGGCGAGATCCGCGTGTTCGGCCATCGGATCGCGCCGGGCGCGCCGGTGCTGTCGCGGATCGGGTCGTTCGTCGAGGGCTCCGGGTTTTTGCCGCACCTGTCCGGAAAGGCGAACCTGGAGCTGTACTGGGCGGCGACCGGGCGGCCGGTCGAGAAGGCGCATTTCACCGAGGCATTGGAGATCGCCGGGCTCGGCGACGCGGTGCACCGGCGGGTGAAGACCTACAGCCAGGGCATGCGGCAGCGGCTCGCGATCGCGCAGGCGATGCTCGGGCTGCCGGAGCTGATGGTGCTCGACGAACCGACCAACGGGCTCGACCCGCCGCAGATCCACCAGATGCGGGAGGTCCTGCAGCGCTACGCCGCCACCGGGCGCACCGTCGTCGTCTCGAGCCACCTGCTGGCCGAGGTCGAGCAGACGTGTTCGCACGTGGTGGTCATGCACCGCGGGAGGCTCGTGGCCTCGGGCGAGGTCGGCGAGCTGGCGGCCTCGAGCGGCGAGGCGACCTTCCGGGTCGGCGACCCGGCGGCCGCCGCGGCGGCGCTCAAGAGCGTCGACGGGGTGTCGGGCATCGAGACGGAAGGCGATCTGGTGCACGCGAATCTCGACGGGCTGCCGCGCGCGGACGCGGTAGCGACGCTCGTGCGGGCCGGGGTCGCGGTGGAACAGGCCGGGCCGCGCCGCCGGCTCGAAGACGCGTTCCTGCAGCTGGTGGGAGAGGATTCATGAGCGAGGGCAACGGTTCCGGCGGGGTGCACACCGACCCGGCCGCACTGCAGGAACTGAGCGACCTGGCCACCGCGGAACCGGCCGAGGTCGGACCGGACGGCGCGGTCGCGGGCTACCGCGCCGACCGGACGCTGCGGCTGGGCGTGGAGCTGAAACGGCAGCTGCGCCGCAGGCGGACCCAGCTGGTGCTGGCGTTCGTCGCGGTGCTGCCGTTCATCCTCGTGGTGGCGTTCCAGATCGGGCAGTCCAGTCCCAACCGCCGCTCCGGCGGCTTCGTGGACCTCGCGACGGCGAGCGCGCCGAACTTCGTGGTGCTCGCCTTCTTCGTGTCCGGCACGTTCCTGCTGCCGATGATCGTCGCGCTGTTCTTCGGCGACACGATCGCGAGCGAATCGTCGTGGTCGAGCCTGAAGTACCTGCTGGCGATCCCGGTGCCGCGACACCGGCTCCTGCGGCAGAAGGCCGTGGTGTCCGGGCTGCTGTCGATCGCCGCGCTCGTGCTGCTTCCGGTGGTTTCGCTGCTGGTCGGCATCATCTGGTACGGCGCGGGCGACGCGATCAGCCCCACCGGCGACGCGGTCAGCTTCGGCGACAGTTTGCTGGCGCTGCTGCTGTCCACTGTGTACATCGTGGTGCAGCTGGCCTGGGTCGCCGGGCTCGCGCTGCTGCTGAGCGTGTCGACGGAGGCGCCGCTGGGCGCGGTCGGCGGGACGGTGCTCGTGGCGATCCTGTCGCAGATCCTCGACCAGATCACCGCTTTGGAGGGCCTGCGGAACTATCTGCCGACGCACTACTCGTTCGCCTGGATCGACTTGATCTCCACCGACATCGACTGGACGAACCTGGCCAGCGGGGTGCTGTCGTCGGTCATCTACACGACGGTGTTCCTGCTGCTGGCGGGCCGCCGGTTCGCACGCAAGGACGTCACCAGCTGAGCCTGATGTCCGGTACGGTTCGGCGCGTGACGATCCACCTGGAACTCGACGCCGGCGTCGCACTCGTGACCCTCGAACACGGGCGCGGCAACACCCTCGACACCGCCACCTGCAAAGAGCTGGTGATCAGACTCGAAGAGGCCGACGCGGCCGGGGCGCGCGCGGTCGTGCTCACCGGCTCCGGCGACATGTTCTCCGCCGGCGTTGACCTGCTGGCCATCGACGAGGGCGGCTCGCGCTACGTCGGCGATTTCCTGCCCGCGCTGTCGGACGCGTTCCTGGCCGTCTTCGGCTTCCCGCGCCCGGTGGTGGCGGCGGTGAACGGCCACGCCATCGCGGGCGGCATGGTACTGGCGGCGGCGTGCGACCACCGGATCGCCGCCGACGGGCCCGGCCGCATCGGCGTGACGGAGCTGCTGGTGGGCGTGCCGTTCCCGTTGTCGGCGCTGGAAATCCTGCGCTGCACCTACGGGACGACGCCGCTGCCGTCGCTCATCTACAGCGGCGCGACGCTCACCATGGCCGACGCGGTCCATCGCGGTCTGGTCGACGAGGTCGTGTCCGCGGAGGACGTGCTCACCCGGGCGCGCGAACTGGCCAGCCGGCTCGGCGAACTGCCCGCGGAGGCTTTCGCGCACACGAAGGCGCAGCTGCGGCAGCCGTACCACCAGCGGATCGCGGAGAACCGCGTCTCCGACGACGCCCAGGTGGAACGGCTGTGGCGATCCGAACCGGCGCTGGCGGCGGTGAAGGCGTACGTGGAGAAGGTGCTGAAGCACTGACCCTCTCGCCCGGGGTGCTGCCTGGGGTGTTGCTTGGGGGTGTTGCTTGGGCAAGCTCGGCTCGGGCGCGGCGCGTCACTTGGGCACGCTCAGCTCAGGGCCCAGCGCGTCACCTGGGCAAGCTCAGCTCGGGCCTGGGGCGTCACTTGAGCAAGCTCAGCTCGGGCCCGGCGCGTCATCTGGGCAAGCTCGGGGCTCGGTGCCCGGGGCGTTACCCGGGCAAGCTCGGGCTCGGGGCGATCGCGAGACGAGAGACTTTCTTGCCTCAGCTCTGCCCTCGCACCCATTGCCTCGGCCGCATGTTTCTGTGAAAGTCGAGGTGAGGGTCCGGGAACCGGGGGTGCCTCAGTTGGGAGCGCACCCCCGGGCCGGGGGTCTGCTCAGCTTCGTTCCGCCGGTCCAGGCAGGCGTCAGTTTTCTTCCAGTTTGACCAGCTCGAGGTCGGTTTTCGGGAAGTCGTCGCCGAGTCAGAGCAGCGGCTCTCCGGCAAGCTTGGCGGTGGCGTAGCTGTGGCAGTCGCCGAGATTCAGCTTCGCCGGATGGCAGCCCCGGCTGCGCGGGAGAACCGCGACGATCGCGGAGCTGTCGATGATCACGCGCCCTCCGGCCCGAATCCGAGAATGTCTTCTTCCTCCTTGGAGAGCGGTTTTCCCAGCTCCTCGGGCGGGATGAGCGGCCAGATCTCCTCTTCCAGCACCCGGAGCATCTGCCGCAGCCGCTGCTCGGCGTCCTCGTGCTTGCGCAGCTGGGTCCGGCGCAGCTGAAGAGCCTCGCGGACCGCGCCGGTTTTGGTGGTCAGTTCGGCGGCCATGCGCTCCGTTTCCGGATCCTTGATGTTCATCGCCACGGTGCAACGGTGCCTGCGATGGTGTGGCTACTTGATTCCGGCCGCGTCCATCCCCCGCAGTTCCTTCTTCAGGTCGGAGACCTCGTCGCGCAGCCGGGCGGCCAGTTCGAACTGCAGGTCGCGGGCGGCCTGCATCATCTGGTCGGTCATCTGCTGGATCAGGTCGGCCAGTTCGGCGCGCGGCATCGACGACACGTTCTTGTCGGTCAGCATGCCCGAGCTGCGGACGCGGTCGCCCTGCTCCGGTTTCTTGCCGCGCGAGGAGTTGCGGCCCGAGCCGCCGACCGCGACCGCCTCGTCCGAGTCTTCCGCTTCGTTGTAGACGCGGTCGAGGATGTCGGCGATCTTCTTGCGCAGCGGCTGCGGGTCGAGGCCGCGCTCCTCGTTGTAGGCCACCTGCTTGGCGCGGCGGCGGTCGGTCTCGTCGATCGCGTACCGCATCGAGTCGGTGATCTTGTCCGCGTACATGTGGACCTCGCCGGACACGTTTCGCGCCGCGCGGCCGATGGTCTGGATCAGCGACGTGCCGCTGCGCAGGAAGCCTTCCTTGTCCGCGTCGAGGATCGCGACCAGCGACACCTCGGGCAGGTCGAGGCCCTCGCGCAGCAGGTTGATGCCGACCAGGACGTCGTAGTCGCCCGCGCGGAGCTGGCGCAGCAGCTCGACCCGGCGCAGGGTGTCGACCTCCGAGTGCAGGTACCGGACCCGGATGCCCAGCTCCAGCAGGTAGTCCGTGAGGTCCTCGGCCATCTTCTTGGTGAGCGTGGTGACCAGGACGCGCTCGTCCTTGTCCGCGCGTTCCCGGATCTCGTGCACCAGGTCGTCGATCTGCCCCTCGGTCGGCTTCACGACCACCTTCGGGTCGACCAGGCCGGTCGGCCGGATGACCTGCTCGACGAACTCGCCGCCGGTCTGCCCCATCTCGTACGGGCCGGGCGTCGCCGACAGGTAGACCGTCTGCCCGATCCGGTCGGAGAACTCCTCCCAGGTCAGCGGCCGGTTGTCGACCGCGCTCGGCAGCCGGAACCCGTAGTCGACGAGGTTGCGCTTGCGGCTCATGTCGCCCTCGTACATGCCGCCGATCTGCGGCACCGTCTGGTGCGATTCGTCGATGACCAGCAGGAAGTCTTCCGGGAAGTAGTCGATGAGCGTGGCCGGAGCGGTGCCCGCGCCGCGGCCGTCGATGTGCCGCGAGTAGTTCTCGATGCCGGAGCAGAAGCCGACCTGGCGCATCATCTCGATGTCGTAGGCGGTGCGCATCCGCAGCCGCTGGGCCTCCAGGAGCTTGCCCTGCTTCTCCAGCTCGGCCAGCCGCTCCTCCAGCTCGGCCTCGATGCCGCGGATCGCCTTCTCCATCCGCTCCGGCCCGGCGACGTAGTGCGTGGCCGGGAAGATCCGGACCTCCTCGACCTCGCGCACGATGTCGCCGGTGAGCGGGTGCAGGTAGTACAGCTTGTCGATCTCGTCGCCGAAGAACTCGACGCGGATCGCCAGCTCCTCGTAGGCCGGGATGATCTCCACCGTGTCGCCGCGGACGCGGAAGGTGCCGCGCGCGAAGGCGATGTCGTTGCGCGAGTACTGCACGTCCACCAGCGCGCGCAGCAGCACGTCGCGCTCCACCGTGGCGCCGACCTCCAGCTTCGTGGACCGGTCGAGGTAGGACTGCGGCGTGCCGAGGCCGTAGATGCAGGACACCGACGCGACCACGATGACGTCGCGCCGCGAGAGCAGGTTCATCGTGGCGGAGTGGCGCAGCCGCTCGACGTCGTCGTTGATCGACGAGTCCTTCTCGATGTAGGTGTCCGTCTGCGCGATGTACGCCTCGGGCTGGTAGTAGTCGTAGTAGCTGACGAAGTATTCGACCGCGTTGTTCGGGAACAGCTCGCGCAGCTCGTTGGCCAGTTGCGCGGCCAGCGTCTTGTTCGGGGCCATCACCAGGGTGGGCCGCTGGACGCGCTCGATCAGCCACGCGGTGGTGGCCGATTTGCCGGTGCCGGTGGCGCCGAGCAGCACGACGTCCTTCTCGCCCGCGCGGATCCGGCGTTCGAGATCGTCGATGGCCGCGGGCTGGTCGCCGGCGGGCTGGTACTCGCTGACGACCTCGAACCGGCCGCCGGCGCGAGGCACCTCGGAGACCGGGCGGAAGTCGGACTGGGCGAGGACGGGGTGTTCGGTTGCGAAAGCCACGAGAACCAGGGTAGGCCGGGGCACCGACAATTTCCGCGACGGCCGGTGTGAGCTGGGGATCCGCCGCTCTTCCGGGGCGTATTCGACGCCGGAGCGCCGGAGCGTGGGCTCGGCGGCAGGAGCCGTGCGCTCCCCCAGCAGCCGTGAGGGGAACCCTGGGGGACTCTGATTCCCTCGGGGTTCCCCTCACGGACTTCTGGCGCTGGTGCGCGGGCGGGCGGGCTTCGTCAGCAGCTGCAGCAGTCGCATCCGTCGCAGCAGCTGCAGCAATCGCAGTCACAGCCGTTGCAGCAGTCACAGCTGTCGCAGGCGCCGCTGTGCGGTTCACCGCTCCACGGGCCCGGGTACGGGTCGCGGCAGCAGAACTGGCACGAGCAGCACATGTACGTCGCGATCGCGCAGCCCGCGAAGAAGTTCCGGCGTTTCGGCGGGACCGCGAATTTCGGGACCCAGCAGCCGCCGCCCTTGCCGTCCAGGGAGTCCCCGTCCTCCGGCGGTTCGGGACCGTCCGGACCGCCCGGGCCAGGCGGGCCCGCAGGACCGCCCGGACCGCCGGGGCCGGGCATTCCCGCAGGTCCGTAGCCGGGCACCGGAGCGCCGTAACCCGGCGGCTGCCCGTACATCCCCGGCTGTTGCCCGTACCCCGGCTGCCCAGCCCCAGGCGCACCGATCCCCGGCCCGTACGGCGACTGCTGCGGCGCCGGCCCCGGCCCGATCCACCCCGGCGGCGGCTGCTGCCCGTGCGTCCCGGGCGCGTGACCACGCAGCTGGTGATGCCCGAACGCCCGCCGCACCGCCTGCCGCAGCTCGTGCACCAGCAGCGCGTGCACCAGCGCCGAATCGGCGAACTCCGCCTCGCGCAGCGCCAGCTCGACCCCGAGCACCGCGTCCGAGCACAACCGGTGGGCCTCGTCCAGCGCGGTTCCCGTGGCCAGCAACGGGTTCCAGGCGCCGGAAGCGGCGTCCGGGGCCAGGTCCTCGACCGCGTCGAGCAGGTGCGCCACCCGGCCGAACAGCCGTCCGGCCTCGGCGAGCGGTGCGCGGTTGCCGGGGCGTCCGGCCAGTACCGCGGTCTGCGCGAACGCCGCGGACGACGCCAGCTCGGCCGGTTCGGTCGCCAGCAGCGGCGAGTCCCCAAGACGAACGGCCCGCTCCAGCTCGCCCTGCCTGCCGACCGCTTCGGTCAGCACCGCGGTGTCGAAACCGACGCCCGCGCCCGTCCGACCGCCCTGTGCGGCCCAGCGGCGTGCGACCAGCCGGGCTGCCCCGGCGACCGGACGCTTGGCGAACGCGCCGTCCCGGTCCGCGACGTGGTCGTCGACCTTCGCCGAAGCCAGCACCAGCGACACCGCCGCGGCGAGCCGGGCGCCGTCGCCGACCGCGACGGACGCGGAGCGCATCGACCGCAATGGGCACGGTCCCGCGGCGCGCCGGGGTCCGCTCGGTGTCTGTGCTTCGACCAGCGCCGACACGATCAGCGCGTCGTAGTTCGTCACGACCCGGGCGAACTGGCCGTGCTGGTCGCGCAGCGCGAGGCAGAGACCGCACAGGTGCGCCATCCAGTCCGCGTGCAGCCGTCCGGCCAGCCGGTGCCGGCAGGGCCTGATGATCCCGAACAAGTGCTTGTCCCCCCAGAGAACCGAATGACCCGGGAACTTTAGCCCCTCGCCCGGGCCCCTGACCGGAGTTCCGGCGATTCTCGCGAAGGGCGCGGGCAAGGCAGGATGGGAGGATGACCGATCTGCACCCGCCGAAGGTCGAGACGTTCGACCCGGCCGCCCGCGTGAACATCGACAACAAGGGCATCCGCCGCGACGTGGAGGAGTTCCGCGAGGAGCCGTTCGGCCTGTACCTGGCCCGGCCGGCGCCGGGGCGGGCGCAGTTCCACTACCTCGAGTCCTGGCTGCTGCCGGACCTCGGGCTGCGGATCACCGACTTCTGGTTCAGTCCCGGCCACGAGCGCGACCAGGACTTCTACCTCGACGTGGTGCGCGTGCGCCGCGACGGCCCGCACTGGGTCGCCACCGACCTCTACCTCGACCTCGTGCTCAAGGACAAGATCTCGGTCCGGGTGATCGACACCGACGAACTGCTCGCCGCCGTCGCCGGAAACCTGCTCTCCCCGGAGGAAGGCGAGTACGCGCTCGAAGTCGCCTACGCCGCCGTCGAGGGGCTGGCCGCGCACGGCTACGACCTCGCCGCCTGGCTGTCCACAAAGGACATGACGCTCGGCTGGCGCAGGCATCCCTAACGGGGAACGGGGGAATTCCCCACCCCGCCCGGCGGTCAGCCGGATTACCCGGAACGGCTCTTCCCGCCACGATCAGCGGCATGGAACGAACCGCAAACCAGGTGACGCTCGACCTCGTGGGCTCGCTGTATCGCGAGCACACCGAAGCGTTGCGTGCCGCGAAGGACGCCCAGCGAGCGCACCGCCGCGCGCATCCGGCGATGAAGACGCAATTGGACGACGTCGAGGCGGAGATCACCTACCTGCTCCTGCGCCACCTGCGCCCGGAGAAAGTGGTGAGATCGGTTCGCTGCACGGCTGGTCGACAAGCTGGCTCCTTCGCGCGCTCGCGGACAACGGCACCGGCAGGCTGACCACGATCGACCTCATCGGGAACGCCACCAAGACCGTCCCGCACGCGCTGGCCAAGGGGCGCTGGGAGTTCCGCCAGGGCGACGCCCGCACCCTCACCGCCGACTGGCTGTCCGATGTGGACTATCTGTTCATCGACGCCGACCACGGCGCGCGCTTCGCGAGGTGGTACCTCTCCGACGTCTTCCCGAAGATCGACGCCGCGGTGAGCGTGCACGACGTGTTCCACCGCGGCACGCCGCTGCCGTTCACCGAAGGCGCCGAAGTGGTGCGCTGGCTGGGAAAAACGCAGACTCCGTACTTCACCGCGGCACGCGCCCGGGCGAAACACGCGTACGCTCGCCTCAACGAACTCAGGCGCGAACTCGGCGTCGACAGCGTCGTCCACACCGGCCGCGACAACCCGATGATCTACTTCCGCATCCACCGATCGGTGGATGCGCGGGTGACAGGCGGTGGACCGGAAGTCGCGCCGTTCCGCTGATCCGGTCGGCCGCTCCAGCCGGGATTCTCGAAGGCAGCAACCGCTGCGATTCGAGAGGGGACGGCAGACAATGCCGGTCATCGAGGTGCGGAACCTCCGCAAACGCTACCGCGGGAAAACGGCGGTGGAAGACGTTTCGTTCACCGTGGAGCGAGGCGAGATCTTCGGGATACTGGGCCCGAACGGCGCGGGCAAGACGACGACGGTGGAATGCGTCGAGGGCCTGCGCTCCCCCGACGGCGGCACCGTTTCGGTGCTCGGGCTCGACCCCCGGCGCGACGTCCGCGAACTGCGCCAGCGCCTCGGCGTCCAGCTGCAGGAAAGCCGGCTGCCCGACCGGTTGCGCGTCGCCGAGGTGCTCGACCTGTTCGCCGCGATGTACCGCACCCCGGCCGATCCGGAGCGGCTGATGGACCTGCTCGGGCTCACCGAGCAGCGGAACACCTTCTACCGCAAGCTTTCCGGCGGCCAGCAGCAGCGCGTGTCGATCGCGCTCGCGCTCGTCGGCAGTCCCGAGGTGGTGGTGCTCGACGAACTGACCACCGGTCTCGATCCGCAGGCCCGCCGCGACACCTGGGATCTCGTGGAGGCGGTCCGCGCCGAAGGTGTGACGGTCGTGCTGGTCACGCACTTCATGGAAGAGGCGGAACGGCTGTGCGACCGGATCGCGGTGATCGACGCCGGGCGCGTCGTCGCGACCGACACCCCGGCGGGGCTGGTCGGACGGGTCGGCGGGGAGCAGCGCATCCGGTTCCGCCCGTCCGCGCCGGTCGACCCGCGGGAACTGGCCGGGTTGCCGGACGTGCTGAAGGTCGAGCGCAGCGGCGCGCACCTGGTGGTGACCGGGGGCTCCGGCGCGCTGCAAGCGGTGACGTCGTTCCTCGCCCGCGCCGACGTGGTGGCGGGCGATCTGCGGGTGGAACAGGCCAGCCTCGACGACGCCTTCGTCGCGCTGACCGGCCGGAAACTGGACTGAGGGGGAACCGGAAGTGCTGTCGAAACTGACCGTCGCCGAGGCGAAGATCTTCCTCCGCGACCCCGGCGCGCCCGCTGTGGTGCTCGGGATCCCGCTGGCGCTGGTGCTGGTGTTCGGGCTGATGCCGGGGTCGCGCGAACCGAGCGCCCAGTACGGCGGCCAGTCGTCGCTGGCCACGGTGATCGCGCCGATGGCGGTGGCGATCCTGCTCGGAATCCTCGCGGTGTACATGCTGCCGGGCGCGATGGCCGCGCACCGGGAGAAGGGGGTGCTGAAGCGGCTGGCGGCGAGCCCGATGTCGCCGTCGCGGCTGCTCGCCGCGCAACTGCTGGTGAACCTCGCCATCGCCGCGGTCGCGATCGTGCTCGTCGTGGGGGTGGGCACGATCGCGCTCGGCATGGCCCTGCCGAAGAATCCGGTCGGCTTCCTCGCGGTCACGCTGCTCGGCGCGGTGTCGCTGTTCTCGGTGGGCACGCTGCTCGCCGCGTTCGCCCCGAGCACCCGCGCGGCGAACGGGATCGGCGCGGCGGTGTTCTTCCCGATGCTCGCGCTCGGCGGCGTCTGGGTGCCCAAGGAGCAACTGCCGCCGGTACTGCAGCACATCGCTGACGTCCTGCCGCTCGGCGCGACGCTCGGCAGCCTGCGCGAGACCGCCGCCGGGCACGCACCGCAATGGCTGCCGATGGTGGCGCTCGCGGTGGTCGCCGTCGTGTGTTCGACGCTCGCCGCCCGATTCTTCCGCTGGGAGTGAGCGCGATGACTGCGACGCAAGAAGAAACCACGACCCGCTCGGTCGCGCCGTTCGCCCGGATGCCCGTGTTCGGCATCGCCGCGCTGCTCGCGGTGCCGTTGGTGCTCACCGCGAACAACTACGGCTACTTCGGCGACGAGCTGTACTTCCTCGCCGCCGGGCGGCATCTGGCCTGGGGTTATGTGGACCAGCCGCCGCTGCTGCCGTTGCTCGCCCGGGCGATGGACACGATCGCGCCCGATTCGCTGTTCGTCCTGCGGCTCCCGGCGATGCTGGCGATGCTCGCCGGAGTCGTGTTCGCCGCGCTCATCGCCCGCGAACTCGGCGGCCGGACCCGCGCGCAGGCGATCACCGCCGCGACGTTCGCCGCCTGCACGCAGTTCGCCGCCAGCGGCCATTACCTGGCGACGTCGACGCTGGACCCGTTCCTCTGGACCGTCCTGCTCTGGCTGGTCGTCCGCTGGATCCGCACCCGGCGCGACGGCCTGCTGCTGTGGGCCGGAGTGGTCACCGCGCTCGCGCTGTACGTGAAGTTCCTGATCGGCGGGTTTTGGATCGTCGCCGGGATCGCGCTGCTGATCTGCGGTCCGCGCGAACTGCTGCGCCGCTCGATGCTGTGGGCGGGCGCCGCGATCGCCGTGCTGGCGCTGGTCCCGACGCTGGTGTGGCAGGCCCAGCACGGCTGGCCGCAGCTCGGCATGGGAGCGGCGATCTCGAACGAGGTCGGCCAGACCTGGGGCGGACGGCTGCTGTGGCTGCCCGAGGTCCTGCTGATCGCCGGTGTCCCGGTCGGGGCCGTGCTGCTCGGCTACGGCCTGTGGCGGCTGCTGAAGTCGCCGCGGCTGCGTCCCTACCGCTTCCTCGCCTGGACCACGCTCGCGCTCGCGGTGGTGTTCATCGCGGTCAACGGCCGCAATTACTACATCGCGGGCATGTTCGCGCCGTGCTGGGCGGCCGCGGCGGTGGAACTGGAGAGCGGGCAGGCGTCGCGGTGGTGGCGCTGGATCCCGACCTGGCCGGTCTACGTGCTTTCCGCACTGCTGATGCTGCCCGGCGCGCTGCCGGTGTGGCCGCACTCCTGGGTCGAGAAGAACCCGTCGCTGCCGACGCCGGCCTTTTCGTTCGGTGAAGTCGGCTGGCCGGAAGGGGCGCAATCGGTCGCGAGGGCATTCCATCGTGTGCCCGCCCCGGCACACACCGCGATCGTCGGCGAGACGTACTGGACGGCGAGCGCGCTCTACCGCTACGGCCCGGACCTGGGCCTGCCCGAGCCGACCAGCCCGAACCGCGGATACGCGACGCTGGCCGTTCCGCCCGATTCGGCGCGCGACGTCCTGTTCGTCGGAGCCGATCCCCGGCCGCTGCTCGGGCACTTCGCCCACCTCGAGCCGGCCGGCACGGTCAACACCGGGGACGCGAAGCCGAGTGTGCTCGACGGCACCCCGATGTGGCTGGCCACCGCGAGGCTGCGGCCGTGGCCGGAAATCTGGCCCGAGCTGGCGAACACCGGCGGCTGACCGGCGGCACCCGCAGTAGGACGGCGCCCGGCCTCGCCCGTAGGGTGCGGGCGAGGCCAGCCCCCGATCTGCCGACAGGGAGCAGGATGGATGCCGTGACCACGGCCACCGCACCGAGCACGCCGGACCGCGCGCTCGCCGAGTTCGCTCGGCGGCCGGTCTTCCTGCTCGCCGCGGGGACCGCCGCCGTACTCCTCGCCACCGCCGGCCGCTACGGCTACTTCGGCGACGAGCTGTACTTCCTCGCCGCGGGCAAACACCTCGCGTGGGGCTACGCGGACCAGCCGCCGGTGCTGCCGTTCCTCGCCTGGCTGGCGAACTCGATCGCGCCGGGCTCGCTCGTCGTGTTCCGGATCCCGGCGATACTGGCGACCGCCGCGGGCGTGGTGTTCACCGCGCTCATCGCCCGCGAAATGGGCGGCGGACGCAAGGCGCAGACGCGCGCCGCCGCCGCGTACGCGATCTGCGGGCAGTTCGTCGGCAGCGGCCACTATCTCGCGACGTCCACTGTGGACCCTCTGCTGTGGACGATCGTGCTGTGGCTGCTGGTGCGCTGGATCCGCACCCGCGACGACAACCTGTTGCTGTGGCTCGGCGTCGCGACGGCGGTCGGGCTGAACGTGAAGTTCCTGATCGGCGGGTTCTGGGCGGTCACCGCGGTCACCGCGCTCGTCTTCGGGCCGCGAGACCTGTTGCGCCGCCCCAAACTGTGGCTGGGCGCGGCGATCGCCGCGCTCGCGTGCGTGCCCACGTTGCTCTGGCAAGCCTCGAACGGCTGGCCGCAGCTGGGCATGGGCGACGCGGTCTCGCGCGAAGTCGAGGAGGCGGGCGGGCGGGCGATGTTCGTGCCCGCGCTGCTCGCCGGAGCCGGTCTGGTCATCGGCGCGCTCGGCGTGCTGTACGGACTCACGGTGCTGCTCGGCAGCTCTCGGCTGCGCGCGTACCGGTTCCTCGGCTGGACCGCGCTCGGCGTCTTCGCTCTTTTCCTGATCGGCAACGGCCGGTTCTATTACGCCGCAGGCACTTTCGGCTTCCTGTGGGCAGCCGCCGCAGTGCATCTGCAGGACCGGCGGCCCGCGTTGTGGTGGCGATGGGTGCCGACGTGGCCGATGTTCGTGCTGTCCGCGCTCTACAGCCTCCCCTACGCGCTCCCGGTGTGGCCGGAGCAGTGGCTGGTCGAGCATCCGACCGCGCCGCGCCCGGCGTACGCGATGGAGGAGTACGGCTGGCCGGATCTGGCCGCGTCCGTCGCCAAGCAGTACCGCGCGCTGCCGCCGGAGGAACGGACGCGCACCGCCCTCGTCACCGGCGGGTACTGGCAGGCCGGCGCGCTCGGCCGGTACGGGCCTGACCAGGGCCTGCTCGAGGCGTACAGCGCCAGCCGCGGATTCTGGTACTTCGGGCGGCCGAACGACAACGCGGACACCGTGCTGTTCGTCGGCCGCGAACCGGCGAAGCTGGCGGCGCATTTCCGGTCCGCGCGCGTCGTCGGCGAGGTCGACAACCGGCTGGGCGTCCCGAATTCCAGCCGGCACATGCCGATCTGGCTGCTCGACGGCCGGGTCGGCAGCTGGGCCGGGATCTGGCCGCAGCTGAAGGACCTCAAGGCGTGAGACTCGAGGACGTCCGGGACGTCAAACTCGATTGGCAGGGGTCGCTGCTGCCCCCGGCCAAATCCCAGGCGGGCGATCCGCCGGTGCGGTGGCATCGGTGGTTCGCCGGGATCGAGACGGCGCTCGCGTGGCTCCTGCTGTTCGTTCCGACCCTGCTGAGCGCGCTGAGCAGCCAGCCGAACGACCACCGGATCACCACCCTGCTGATCGCCGCCGGGGCCGCGATGTGGCTGGCGCTCACCACCTTCGCGCTCAGCCCGAAGCTGCGCGAGCACCCGGCAGCCGCCGCGGCGGCGTTCGCCGGGGTCGTCACGTTCGGCTCGATCCTCCAGTCGCGCGACGCGTACTTCATCGTCTTCATGGTCTACGGGTTCTTCGCGGCGATGCGGATGAAGCCGATGCCGGTCGCGGTGCTCGGCGTGGGCGTCAATTCGCTGTTGATCAACACGATGACGCTCGGCGGGCCGATCCACGCGCTGTCGGTTTCGCCGGGAATCTGGGGCACGGTGGTGATCGTGCAGACCGCGGCGATCGGCGGCGGCGGCGCGCTGTTCGCCGCGGTGGGCAGGCAGAACCAGGAACGCAAGCGCGCGCTCGAGCAGCTGGCGGCGGCCGAGGCGGAGAACCGCGGGCTGCAGCGGCAGTTGCTCACGCAGGCGCGCGAGGCCGGTGTGCTCGACGAGCGCCAGCGGCTGAGCCAGGAAATCCACGACACGCTCGCGCAGGGGTTCACCGGGATCATCACCCAGCTCGAAGCCGCCGCGCAGGCCCGGGGCGACGCGGCGGAATGGGAACGCCACCTCGCCGCGGCGACCCAGCTGGCACGGGAGAACCTCACCGCGGCCCGGCGTTCGGTCGCCGCGCTGCACCCGGAAGCGCTCGAAACCGCGACACTGCCCGAGGCGCTCTCCGAGGTCGTCCGGCTGTGGAGCGAACGCACCGGCGTGCCCGCGGAGTTCTCGGCCACCGGGACCGCCGTCCCGCTGCATCCGGAACTCGAGGCCACCCTGCTGCGGATCACCCAGGAAGCACTGTCCAATGTGGCCAGACACGCGCAGGCGGGCCGGGCCGGGATCACCCTGTCTTACATGGGCGACGAGGTGACGCTCGACGCGCGCGACGACGGCGTCGGCTTCGATCCGGCCGACCCGCCGCGTCCGCCGTCGGCCGAAGGCGGCCACGGCCTGCCCGGCATGCGGCGGCGCGCGGAGCGGCTCGCCGGCACCCTGCACGTCGAGTCCGAGCCCGGCGGCGGCACCGCGATCTCGGTGCGCCTGCCCGCCGTCCCGGCTGCGACACTGGACCCGACCGAGGGGGCCTCATGACCATCACCCTGCTCATCGCCGACGACCACCCGATCGTCCGCGACGGGCTGCGCGGCATCTTCACCGGCGAACGCGGTTTCGAGGTGCTGGGCGAGGCCGCGCACGGAGCCGAGGCGGTCACGCTCGCCGAGGCCCTTCGCCCGGACGTAGTGCTGATGGACCTGCGCATGCCCGGCACCGACGGCGTCGCCGCGATCACCGAACTCGCCCGCCTCGGCAACCCTGCGCGCGTGCTCGTGCTGACCACCTACGACACGGATTCCGACGTGCTGCCCGCGATCGAGGCGGGCGCGACCGGCTACCTGCTGAAGGATTCGCCGCGCGAGGAGCTGTTCCGCGCCGTGCGCGCCGCCGCCCGCGGCGAGGCGGTCCTCTCCCCCGCGGTCGCGAGCCGGATCATGGGCCAGATGCGCGCACCGGCCCAGGAACCGTTGTCGCAGCGCGAAATAGAGGTGCTGAACCTCGTCGCGCGGGGGTCGACGAACAAGGAAGCGGCGAAGAAGCTGTTCATCAGCGAGGCAACGGTGAAGACGCACCTGCTGCACGCGTACGCGAAGCTCGGCGTGAAGGACCGCGCGGCCGCGGTGGCGGTGGCTTTCGAACGCAGGCTACTGGGGTCCTAGGCCCACAGCTCGCCGCCTCTCGACGCCACCCGCGCCCCCACCGCGGCCACGAACTCCTTCCCCGCCAACGGTTCCAGCTTGCGCCCGTCCCGAAGCCGAGGCGCGACCAGGTCCGCAGCAGCCTCACGCGCACCGATCACCGCCTGGTACGGAACCAGCCGATGGTCGCGGATGCGCGAGCCCAGGCTCCCCCGGTCCGCCGGAACGACCTCAGCACGCAACCCGGCGTCCATCGCCTGTTCCGCCGCCATTGCCGCCGCCGGGAGTTCCGCGTCACCGACCGGAAGCACAGCCACCTGCACCGGAGCCAGCCACGGCGGGAAAGCTCCGCCGTGTTCCTCGATCAGCTGTGCCAGCACGCGTTCCAGGCTGCCGAGCACCGCGCGGTGCACCAGCACCGGCCGATGCGCGCGGCCGTCCGGGCCGACGTATTCGAGCCCGAACCGCTCCGGCTGGTGGAGGTCGATCTGGACGGTGGACAGGGTCGACTCGCGGCCGGAACTGTCGGCGATCTGGACGTCGATCTTCGGGCCGTAGAACGCGGCTTCGCCCGGACCGCGTTCGTACTCGACGCCGTCGAGCGCGTCGACGAGCACCTCCGCCGCACGCTCCCACGCCTCGGCCGCACCGGCGTACTTGCCGCGGTTGTCCGGCAAGGAAAGGCGATAGCGCGCGGGTTTCAGGCCAAGATCGCGGTACACGCGGCGGATCAGCGCGAGCGCACGCCGCACCTCCGCACCGACCTGCGCAGGAGCGCAGAAAATGTGCGCGTCGTTGAGCTGGATCGCCCGCACCCGGCTGAGCCCGCCGAGGACGCCGGACAGTTCGGCGCGGTACATCCCGCCGAGTTCGGCCAGCCGCACCGGCAGTTCGCGGTGGCTGCGGGCGCGGGAGCGGTAGATCAGCGCGTGGTGCGGGCACAGGCTCGGCCGCAGCACCACCTGTTCGCCGCCGAGGTCCATCGGCGGGAACATGTCGTCGCGATAATGCGCCCAGTGGCCGGAAAGCTCGTACAGCTCGCGTTTCCCCAGCACCGGCGACGACACGTGCCGGTAGCCGGCGCGGCGTTCGACCTCGCGGACGTACTCCTCCAGCACGTGCCGCACGGCGGCGCCGTCGGGCAGCAGATACGGCAGTCCGGCCCCGATCAGCGGGTCGCTGCCGAACAGGCCGAGTTCCCGGCCGAGTTTGCGGTGGTCAGGCATGGCGGTCTCCTCACGGAAAGCGAGGCGAGCGCGCAGCGAGAAGCCCGGGGCGCTCGCCCCGGGCTCGATGGCAGTGTTCAGCGCGCCGGGACGGGATCCGGCGTCGTCGTGGACTGGGCGCGCTTCATGGCCCGAACGGTAGCCCCGCGTCCGGCGGGACCGCACCTGGTTTTCCGCGTCAGGGCTTCCAGCCGCTCTGCGCGGCCCACTGCTCCGCGCGCACGAACGCCGCGTTGACCCAGCCCTGCTTCTCCTCCGCGTACTGCTCGACCGTGCCGTCCGCGGAATGCTTACGCGCCAACTGTTCCTTCACTTCGGCGTAGTTGTCGCGCTCGTCCGGATGCGCCCGGATCCAGTCGCGGAACAGCAGCGCGAGCCGCCACGCCGGGGTTTCGGTGGACCGGACGTGCAGGTTCACCGGCCGCTTCGGGTCGGCGCTCTGGTGGAACCGCTTGAGCCACTTCCCGTCGCCGTCCTGCGGATCGTCCCACCATTCGCCTTCGCGGCGCGGGAAACCGGCGTCGGCGAGCGCCTCGGCGAGCGCGTCCGCGTCGTCCAAAGAGGACACTGTGAGCTGGAGGTCGAGGATGTCCTTGGCGGGCAGGCCCGGCACGGCGGTGGACCCGATGTGGTCCGCGCGCACCAGCCGCGGACCCGCGAGCTGCCGCAGCCGCGCCAGCCGGCGTTCGGCCTGCAGCGGCCAGCTCGAATCGTACGGCGAGATCACCGGCGAGGCAGGCGGACGCGGTTTGCGCAGGCGGAGATTCGCCTCGAACGGCACCAGCCGGTCCGCCCACAGCGCGTCCACTTCGGCGAGCACGATGTCCTGCGTCCCGCCGTTGTCGAGCCAGACGTCCGCGACCGCGCGGCGCTGTTCCTCCGCGGCCTGCGCCCGGATCCGCGCCCGGGCGTCGGCCTCGGGCATGCCGCGCACCTCGACCAGCCGGCGCACCCGCACCTCCACCGGCGCGTCGACCACCAGCACCAGGTGATACGCGGGCGCGAGGTCGTTCTCCACGAGCAGCGGCACGTCGTGCACCACCACCGCGTCGTCCGCGGCCGCGGCCATCAGCTCGCCGGTGCGCTGCCCGACCAGCGGATGCACGATCGAGTTCAGCCGCTTGCGCGATTCGTCGTCGGCGAACGCGCGCGCGGCGAGCGCGGGACGGTCCAGCGAGCCGTCCCCGGCGAGGATTTCCTCGCCGAACGCCTCGGTCAGCGCGGCCAGCCCGGGCGTGCCCGGCTCCACGACCTCGCGCGCGATGCGGTCCGAATCGATGACGACCGCCCCGTGTTCGGCCAGCCGGTTCGCCACTGTCGACTTCCCCGCACCGATCCCGCCCGTCAGGCCCACTCGCAGCATGGCCACACCTTAACGAGAGCCGCTGTCACCCGCTCAGGCGACACTGAACACCCTGCACGTGCAAGCGCACAGGTACCCGCACACCCTCCGCGTAAACGCAAGCACATTTTCGGGCGTAGCCGAACTGATGTGGGTGACACGCCGCGCGCTTGCACTGTTTTCGCGGGTCGAGTGCGTACCGTGCGCGGCGGAAGGGTCGCCCACACGGAGGAACAATGGCGGATAAGCACGTCGGGAAGCATCGGCTCGGCACCCCGGGCCTGGTGCACTGCGTCGCCTATCGCCAGGTCTCGGACGCACTCGCGGAGTACCGGCGCACGTGGTTCAGCGCGCTGCTCGTGCCCGCGAAGCACAGCCTGGCCGGCCTCCGCCGTCGCGCCCGCGAAGCGGCCCTCGAACGTGCCTGGGTGCCTTCGGTTTCTCTCGAACGCGCCTGACTTTCCGCCTTCGGCGCTGCGGCGAGGTCCGTGAGGGGACTCCTTCACGGACGCTGATTCCCGGACAGACCGCAGGGATCAGATCGCGTGGGTTTCGATCGCGATCTCGTGGCTCAGCGTGCGGTGCACCGGGCATTTGTCGGCGATCTCCAGCAGCCGCGCGCGCTGGGCGTCGTCGAGGTCGCCTTCCAGCGAGATCTCCCGGGTGATCCGGCTGATCAACCCGACCTCGGTTTCGCAGCGTTCGCAGTCGCGGGCGTGGACGCGGTCGTGCCGGAGCCGGACGGTCGTGCGGGTCAGCGGAATTCCCTTCCGGTCGGCGTACATCCGCAGCGTCATCGAGGTGCAGGTGCCGAGCGCGGACAGCAGGAGGTCGTACGGCGTGGGACCGGCGTCCGCGCCGCCCGCGCTCGCCGGTTCGTCGGCGATGAATTCGTGTCCCGCGGTCGTGACGCGCTGGGTGTAGCGGCCGCTCCCGGCATCGGTGACGACGACAGTGCCGGGTTCCGGCTGGGTCATGAGGGCGGATTCCTTCTGCTCGGCACGACCCGCCCGGTGCGGGCGGTCGCTTGTGGACGGTCCCGGAACGACGTTCCCAAGAAGCCGTGAATATCGTATCTTCTGCTTGCGAGACGCGGACGCGCTTCCCGCGGAGCACGGGCAAAAGGGGGTGGGAGATGGCCACCCGGCATCTCTCGACACGACCGGCGGAGCAACACAGCCGCGGCCGGTTCCTCGACGCGGCGCTGACCGTCCTGACCGAGCGAGGCGTCGCCGGATTGACCGTGCGCGCGGTAGCGGAACAGGCCGGAGCATCGACGATCACCGTGTACACCCGCTTCGGCGGCCGGACCGGTCTGCTGGACGCCTTGTACGAACGGGCTTTCGACCTGCTGGGCGAAGACCTGCGCGACGTTCCGCGGTCCGAGGGCGACGGGATCGCCGATCTTGTCGAGGTCGCGCTCGCCTACCGCCGGTTCGCCCTGGAAAGCCCGGCTCGCTACGGCTTGATGTTCGAGCGTTCGGTGCACGACTACGACCCGGACCCGGCGTTGCGGTCGGGAGTGCTGCGCACGAGTTTCGCCGAGTTCGTCGCGAAAATCGACCGCGTCTGCCCGCCGGACGTCGTCGCGCAGGAATGCGGTTACCTGCTCTGGACGTCGATGCACGGACTGGTGAGCGTCGAGCTGACGATCCGCTCGCAGAGCCCGCTCGACGACTGGTTCCTCAGCTCCGACGAATCCGCGCACGAGACGATGTACCGCCGCGGCGTGTGCGCGACGATCGACGGGCTGGGGCTGCGCAACTGAACCCCCGCCCGGCGCACCAAGAAACAAGAAAACAGTTCGGCCCCGGGTCCGTGCGGACCGGGGCCGAACTGTTTCAGAGACTCAGCGAGTCAACGCTCACGCGCCGCCCGACAGCTTCTCGCGCAGAGCCGCGAGCTGCTCGTCGCTGGCGAGCGTGCCGCCGCTCTTCGCCTCGACCGGGGCGGACGAGGTGTAGCTCTGCTCGCCGCCCTCGATGCCGGTGGCAGCGTCGGCAGCGGCTTCGGCGTCGGCCTCGGCGGCCTTCTTGACCTGCGCCATGTGGGCCTCGTAGCGCGTGTGGGCCTCGGCGTACTGCCGCTCCCACTCCTCGCGCTGCTTGTCGAAGCCTTCCTGCCACTCCTGCGTGTCCGGGTCGAAGCCCTCGGGGTAGATGTAGTTCCCCTCGGTGTCGTACTCGGCGGCCATGCCGTACTGGGTGGGGTCGAACTCGGTCTCCGGCGTGACGCCCTCGTTCGCCTGCTTCAGCGACAGCGAGATGCGACGGCGCTCGAGGTCGATGTCGATGACCTTGACCATGACGTCGCCGTTGACCTGGACGACCTGCTCCGGGATCTCCACGTGGCGCTCGGCCAGCTCGGAGATGTGCACCAGGCCCTCGATGCCCTCCTCGACGCGCACGAACGCGCCGAACGGGACGAGCTTGGTGACCTTGCCCGGCACGATCTGGCCGATCGCGTGGGTGCGGGCGAACTGGCGCCACGGGTCTTCCTGGGTCGCCTTCAGCGACAGCGAGACGCGCTCGCGGTCCATGTCGACGTCCAGGACCTCGACCGTGACCTCCTGGCCGACCTCGACGACCTCGGACGGGTGGTCGATGTGCTTCCAGGACAGCTCGGAGACGTGCACCAGGCCGTCGACGCCGCCCAGGTCCACGAAGGCGCCGAAGTTGACGATGGAGGACACGACGCCCTTGCGGACCTGGCCCTTGGCGAGCGCGTTGAGGAACTCGCTGCGCACCTCGGACTGGGTCTGCTCGAGGTAGGCGCGGCGGGACAGGACCACGTTGTTGCGGTTCTTGTCCAGCTCGATGATCTTCGCCTCGAGCTCGCGGCCGACGTACGGCTGCAGGTCGCGCACGCGGCGCATCTCGACCAGCGACGCGGGCAGGAAGCCGCGCAGGCCGATGTCCAGGATGAGGCCGCCCTTGACGACCTCGATGACGGTGCCCTTGACGGGCTCGTCCTTCTCCTTGAGCTCCTCGATCGTGCCCCAGGCGCGCTCGTACTGCGCGCGCTTCTTGGACAGGATCAGACGGCCTTCCTTGTCCTCCTTCTGGAGAACGAGGGCTTCGACCTCATCGCCGACGGCGACAACCTCGGCCGGGTCGACATCGTGCTTGATGGACAGCTCGCGCGAGGGGATGACGCCCTCGGTCTTGTACCCGATGTCGAGCAGGACCTCGTCGCGGTCGACCTTGACGATGGTGCCCTCGACGATGTCCCCATCGTTGAAGTACTTGATCGTCTTGTCGATAGCCGCGAGGAAGTCTTCCTCCGACCCGATGTCGTTGATGGCGACCTGCGGAGCCGCGGTGAGGGCGGTCGGGGCGGTGGCGGTGTCGGTGGTCATTAGGCGGGTTGCTCCGGTGGATGGGTGTCGTAGGTGGATGTGAAGTTGGCTACCGGCGGTGCACGCGGAGGGCCCGCAGCCATGGCATGCGGCGACCCTGCTCAAACGTCCGGCGACCAAACGTTCCACCAGTGAACGACCGCGGCATGACCCGCTGACGATGCGCGGCCCCGGTGGGTAGTCACCCAGGCAGCGCGAACCCCACTGCGCTAACACGTATCGTACGCGGGCCCCCTCGGGGGACACAATCAGGGTCGCCCTCGGCTCCCGGTACCTTCCGCACAACGTTTCCGCCGGTCCGGGCATTCCCCCGCCCAGCCGGCGCCACCGGGAGAGGAGACCGGCATGACCGAGCCCGCCGCGGCCCCGGCGGCCCCGCCCGGCGACCGCCACGCGAGCGCCGAAGAACGGCTCGGCACCGTCGGCGTCGCCCATCGCCAAGTCGGCGGAAACGAGGCGGAAGCGGCGAATCTGGCCTGGTGGGACGCGGATGCCGACGACTACCAGGCCACCCACGGCGGATTCCTCGGCGACGCCGATTTCGTCTGGTGCCCCGAGGGAGTCCGCGAGGAGGACGCGCGGCTGCTCGGCGACGTGCGCGGACGACGCGTGCTCGAAGTCGGCTGCGGCCAGGCCGCGTGCTCGCGCTGGCTCGCCGCCGCCGGGGCCGAACCGGTCGCCACCGATCTGTCCGGCGGGATGCTCCGGCACGCCCGCGAGGGGAACGCCCGTACCGGCGCGACGGTCCCCCTCGTGCAGGCGAACGCCGAGCGGCTCCCGTTCGCCGAAGCCAGTTTCGACATCGCGTGCTCCGCGTTCGGCGCGCTCCCCTTCGTGCCGTCTCTGGAGACGGTGTTCGGCGAGGTGCGCCGCGTGCTGCGGCCCGGCGCGCCGTGGGTCTTCTCGGTGACGCACCCGATGCGTTGGATCTTCCCGGACGATCCCGGGCCGCAGGGGCTCACCGCGACCCAGCCGTATTTCGACCGCACGCCCTACGTGGAGGTGGACGACGACGGCACGGCCACGTACGTCGAATACCACCGCACGCTCGGCGACTACGTGCGCGCGCTCGCCACCGCGGGCTTCGCGCTGGAAGACCTCGTCGAGCCGGACTGGCCGGCGGGCCACACGCGCACCTGGGGCCAGTGGAGTCCGCTGCGCGGCAGGCTGTTCCCCGGCACCGCGATCTTCCGCACGCGCCGCGACTGACCGGCTACGCTGCGCAGGTGAGCCCCGCTGGCCGATTCGCCGAACTCGACCCGCTCCTGCCGCCGCCCGTCCCGCTCGCGAGCGGCGAGCGGCTGCGCGCGGTGACCGCGTCCGGCACGCAAGTTTCCGCGATGCTCCAGCGCTACCGGCACGGTCCGGGCGACGCTCCCCTGCTGTGGTCGGCGGCCGAGGTGTGGCAGCTGTTCCCGGATCCGGAAACGGCGGGCACCGAAGGGTTCGACGCGCTGCTCGGCGCGCTGCGGTCCGAAGTGGACACTGAGGCGCCGGGTGCCGATTCGGCGTGCGTCGTCAACTGGCCGAGCCGCGACGCCGAAGCCATCCGGGCCTTCCTCGACCACGGGCTGGTTCCGTTGTCCGCGCTGGCCGTTCGCCCCGCCGTGACGCCAGAGAACATCGAGACGGACGCGTCGATCCGCCTCGCCGGACCGGACGACTACCCCGCGGCGCTGGCGTTGTGCACCGCGACGTTCGATTACACCGGCCTTGTCGCGCACCGGAAACGCGAGCAGACCGCGGAACTGCTCGGCCCGGCGCTGCGCCGCGCGCTCGGCGAGAAAGCGACCTGGCTCGCCGAGGTCGACGGCGAAGTAGCGGCGCTCGCGCAATGCGACTGGGTCGAGTCCGCGCCCGGTAACGAGGCCGCCGAACTGCTGCCGCCGGGACGTTGGGGGTACGTGAACAACGTCGTCACCGCCCCGGCCAGCCGGGGCAGCGGGATCGGCCGCGCGCTGATGGCCCGCGCGCACCGCGAACTGCTGAACCAGGGCGCGACCGGCACCTACCTCTATTACAACCCGACCAATCCCCTGTCGTCGGTGTTCTGGCACCGGCAGGGCTACCGGCCGCTGTGGACCTCCTGGGAAGCACACCCTGCGTGGGCGCTGCGGTGAGCCCGCCGCTCTTTGGTGTGACGTCCGGCGAGCCGCCTTGCTGACCGCTCCAGGTCGGGTCTAACTTTTGAACTGACTAGTCAGTTCAAAATCCGTGGAGTGTGTCCTGTGCAGGTCCGTGCCGACCGGGTGTCCCTGAAGGGTCCCCACGGCCCCTTGTTGCCGCCTACCTCGCTCACCGTCGAGGAGGGCTGCCTCACCGTCGTGCACGGCGAACCGGGCGTCGGCATCACCGCGCTGGCCCTCGCGCTCGCCGGACGGCTGAAGCCGACCACCGGCACCGTGACCGCCGAACCGGAGGGCGACCTGCGGCGGCTCGTGGCCGTGGTGGACTCGCCGGGGGTCAGCGAACCGGACGACGCCTTGTCGCTGCGCGTCGTCACCGGCGAAGAGCTGGCGCTCGCGCACCGTCCTTCCGGCAAGGATGCGGTCACGGCTTGGCTCTCGCAACACGACGCGGGGCCGTACGCCGACAGCCGGTTCGAGAGTCTCGAACCCGCGCTGCGCACCCGGCTGCTCACCGCGCTGGCCGCCGAACGCGAAGGTGTGCGCGTGCTCGTCCTCGACGCGCCCGACCGGCACACCAGCGACGTCGGCTCCTGGACCGCGGTCGCGAAGGAGCACGCCGCCCGCGGGTTCGCGGTGGCGGTGCTGGCCGCGACGACGCCGGAATCGGCGCTCCCCTATCCGCCGGCCAAGGTCGGCGAGGCCGAGCAACCGGACCCGGTCCGGCTCTACTCCCCGCCCGAGCCCGCCGAAGCCTCCGCACCGGCCGAGGCCGAGCAGACCAAGCAGCTCCCGGACACCGCCGAACTGACCGCCGAAACCGAGAACTCCGAGGGAGACCGGGCATGACCACCCCCCACAAGCGGGCCGGCGGACTGAACGCGTTCCGGATCGCGCGCAACGAGCTGCGCAGGCTGTCCACCGGGACGCTGCCGAAGCTCGCCATGTTCGCGCTCGTCATGGTGCCGTTGCTGTACGCGTCGTTCTACCTCTACGCGAACTACGACCCGTATGGCCGTCTGGACAAGCTGCCCGCCGCCGTGTTCACCGAGGACGCCGGCGCGAAGGATTCCAACGGAGCCGAGCGCAACGTCGGCCGCGAGGTCACCGACGAACTGGTGAAGTCCGGCACCTTCCAGTGGCATCAAGTGTCCGAAAAGGACGCTCGGGACGGCGTGCGGGACGACAAGTACTCCTTCGCCATCGGCATTCCGCACGACTTCTCGAAGGCGCTGCTGTCGTCCGGCAATTTCGAGCCGCAGCAGGCGACCATCACGCTGACCACCAACGACGCCAACAACTATCTGTCCGGCACCATCGCGAAACAGGTCGCCGACCAGGTCCGCAAGACGATCGCGGAGAAGGTGGGCAGCGAGGCCGCGGACAAGTTCCTCGTCGGTTTCTCCACCATCTACGGCAAGATCTCCGAGGCCACCGACGGGGCCAAACAGCTCGCCGACGGCGCGGCGAAACTCCAGACCGGGCAACATCAGCTGGCCGACGGGGCGAGCCAGCTCGCGACCGGTTCGGCGAGCCTCGCCACCGGATTGGGCACGCTCAAATCGAGCACCGCGCAGCTTCCGGGCCAGACCCAGAAACTCGCCGACGGGGCGGGCCAGGTGGCCGACGGCAACCAGAAGGTGGCGAGCGCGGGCTCGCTGGCCGCGTCCGCCTCGTCGGACGTGATGGGCCGGATCGACAGCTACCGCACCCAGCTGGCCGCGAAGCTGCAGGAATCCGGGATGTCGGAGAACCTCGCCAGCTCGATCCTCGCCGACTACGACAAGCTGCGCACGGACGCGAACCAGGCGAACGGGAAGATCCAGTCCGCCAACGGAGACCTGCAGAAGCTCTCCAGCGGCGCCCGGCAGGTGTCCGACGGGGCGCACCAGCTCGCGTCAGCCTCGCCGCAGCTGGCCAGCGGGATCGCGCAGGCGTCCGACGGCGCGAACCAGCTGCGCGACGGTTCGGCGAAGCTCAACGACGGCGAGAAGACCGCGGTGACCGGCACCGACCAGCTCGCCGACGGTGCGGTAAAGCTGCGCGACGGACTGGCCGCCGGGCTGTCGCAGATCCCCAACCCGGACGACCCGACCCGCACCGCCACCGCGAACACGATCGCCGACCCGGTCGCGGTCACGTCGAACGGCGTCGCGTCGGCCGGCACGTACGGCGCCGGGCTCGCGCCGTTCTTCATCTCGCTGGCCACCTGGATCGGCGCGTTCGTGCTGTTCCTGCTGATCCGCCCGCTGTCGACGCGCGCGCTCACCGCCGGCGCGTCGCCGCTGCGGGTCGCGCTCGGCGGCTGGCTGTCGTCGGCCGTGCTGGGCCTGGGACAGGTGATCGTGCTGTTCGCCGCGGTGACCTGGCTGGTCGGCATCCACGTGGCGCATCCGCTGGGCGCGATCGGCTTCGCCTGTCTGGTGTCACTGGCCTTCACCTCGATCGTGCACGCGCTCAACGCGCTCTTCGGCGCGGTCGGCAAGTTCCTCGGGCTCGTGCTGCTGGTGCTGCAGCTGGTGAGCGCGGGCGGCACGTTCCCCTGGCAGACCATTCCGGACGCGCTGTATCCGCTGCACATAGTGCTGCCCATGGGCTACGCCATCGACGGGTTCCGGCATCTGCTCTACACCGGCGCGTCGATGCAGATCCTCGGTGACATCGGGGTGCTGGTGGCGTACCTCGTCGGTGGGATCCTGCTGTCCACTCTCGCGGCGCGCAAACACCGGGTGTGGTCGGTCTCGGCGCTCAAGCCCGAGCTGAGCCTGTGAGAGAAGCGACCAAACGGAAGCTCTTCGAGGCCACGTTGCGGCTGTCGGCCAGCCGTGGCCTCGTCGGGCTGACGGTGGACGACATCGCGGCCGAGGCGGGGGTCGCCAAGGGGACCGTTTACTACAACTTCGGGTCCAAGGACGGGCTCGTCGACGCGTTGCTCCGGTTCGGCGTGGATCTGCTCGCCGGGCGGTTGCGGGCAGCCGGGACCGAGGACGATCCGCTGGCCGTGATCGAGGCCCAGGTGGACACGACGCTGGAGTTCATCGCGGAGTATCCGGGGTTTTCGCAGATCGTGGTGAGCGAGTTGTGGCATACGCCGGGGCGGTGGCACGACACGCTGGCCCTGCTGCGGGAAGAGCTGATCGCGGTGGTGAAGGCGCAGCTGGAGCGGTTGGACGCGGCTGGGCGGTTGCCTGCCGGGCTGGATATCGCTACCGCGGCTGCCGGGTTGTTCGGGACGATGCTCGTGGTGGCGTTGGACTGGCAGGTTTTTCATCCGGCTCGGGACCGGGCGGACGTCCTCGGGTCGGTGATGTTGCTGATTCGCGGGTTGAAGCGGTGACGTGGCGGGGCCCGGCTTGCGGGCCGGGCCCCTTGGGGTGTGGCTAGTGGCAGTTGGCGCAGCAGCCGCAGCCCTTGCCGGTGCAGGCGGAGCAGCATCCGTGCCGCAGGACGGTCTGGAACAGGCGTTTGATCATTGCTCGGTCCTTCCGGGTTGGTCGTTCCTGCGTGGGTCACGCTAAGTGGGGTGGCGGTTACCGGGGTACCGCTGACCGGGCAGGGCGGGGGGTGAATCCTTGGTCGTGGGGGTTTCGGCTCGTCGCCTGGCGGCGACATTGCGCCTCGTTTCGGGGGCGGGCACCCCGAAGCTGATTGTGATGACGGTCTGAGGGTGCTTGTCAAGGCGGGAAAGATGCCTTGACAAGCACCCTCAGACCGCATTTTTGGCTTCGTATCGGGGTGCGGGGGTGGTGTGGGTGCATGGTTGGTTGGGTGCGCGGGCTGCGGGTGGGGGTCGCGAGGGGATTTGTACGGCGTCACTGTCCGCAGGGGACGTTGAGCCATTCTTCTCTGGGGATTCCTTTGCGGGAGTCGTCCAGTCTGCCTAGCAGAGTGTCCAGTTGTGCGGGGTCGGCGGTGTATTCCAGGATTGCTCGGTAGAAGGCGCCGGTCATGGTTTTGGGCATGAGGTCGGAGGCGTCGAAGCAGACTGGTTTTCCTGAGGTGATGGTGTCGGCGACCTTTCGTCTTACCGGGTCGCGGTAGACGTCTTTCGTTACCTCGGTTCCTGCTGAAAAGGCCGTTGCGTTGGGGTTTCCTGCCCAGATTTGCTGTGCTTCCGGCGAGAGCAGGAAGTCCAGGAATTGGCGGGCTTGCGGGGTGTCGGTGAACATCGCGGCCAGGTCTGCCGATACTTCCGAGGCGCCGGAACCGGGAAACGGGAAGAAGTCGTAGTCGGTTCCGGGGCGCGGGTGGGGGCCGGTCTCATTGTGCAGGTGCATGGTTTGGTAGCTGCCCATCGCGAAGGAACCCTGGTGTTCCATGCGGCAGCCGGGCGGGTCGGTGAAGAGGGGGCGGGCCGCGTCGCGGAAGTCGGTGAGCAGGGCTGCTGGGGCGCCGCCTTGGAGCCCGCCGGGGTGGACTGCCAGGGTGCCCCAGTCTTGGAAGGCTTGGCGTACTGGGGCTGACGTCCACGGGAGGGTGCCTGCTGTCCATTGGCGATAGATCTCCGGGCCCGCGGAGTGCAGCAGGATGTCTTCGATCCAGTCGGTGCCTGGCCAGCCGGACGTGGGCGGGGCGGCCAGGCCCAGGCACCAAGGGGTGTTCTGGGAGGCGGCGAGAGCGACAAGTTGTTGCCAGGTCGTGGGTTTCGGGCCGGGGAGGCTCGCCGGGCGGTACCAGATGGCGCTTTTCAGATCAGCCTTGACTGCGACGGAGTAGAGCTTGCCGGTGCCAAGGCGTTGCAGGTTGACCCATTGTCTGCCGTAGAAGGATTCGGCTTTTTGTTCCAGGAAGTCGAGCGGCTTGATTTCCTGGCGGCGGGCGTAGTCGGCCAGCAATCCTGGGCTGGACAGGACCGCGATATCCGGGGCGGCGCCTTGCTGGACGTCGGCGGCCAGGACCTGCTCGACGGCTCGGGTGCCCTGGTAGCGCACTTCGATGCCGGTCTTTTCCTCGAATCGTTGCTTGACCTGGTTGAAGGCCGCTTCCTCGCCTTCGGTCCACACTCCGAGCACCTGGAGGGTGTTGCTGCCCGCGGCGACCCCGCACGCCGACGAGGCCGCCACTAGCACGGTCGCGGCCAGCAGGAGCAGTTTCTTCCACAGTGGACAGTTCATGGGCGGTACCGGTATTCGTCGATCCGCCGGTACAGTCCGGCGACTACGAGACCGCCGGCGAGGATCAGGGCAGCGGGGACCAGGACGGGCAGGCCGCCGGATTCGGTGGCCGCGGTTCCGGCGGACTTCACGGCTCGGGCGGCTGAGGTGATGGCGTTCTGGGCCGGGGCGGCGGTCGAGGCGGTTTGGGTTTGGCGGCGGAAATCGTCCACAGTGGACCCGCAGCCGGGCGGGCCGCAGCGTTGCCGCAGGAGGCTGGCCAGGCGGACGTGACCGCCCGCGTCGGCGGCTTCGATGCTTTTTTCCCGGACGGCGACGGCTTGGTCCACCTTGCCGCGAACCGTGTCGAGGCGTCCGGCCAGGGCGAAGGCGACCAGCAGGCCCGCGACGACGCCGAGTCCCAGCACGGTCGCGCCCAGCAGGGGCAGGTTCAAGCGGCGGCGGAAACGCTGGCGCAGGAACACTTGTGTCGCGACCAGCAGGGCGAGCAGCACGATCGGCGGAAGCAGCCAGAGGACGAGCAGGCCCGCGCTCATTCTGGTGCCGGAGATCTGGCTGTCCAGGGCGGAGCGTTCGTCCTTCTGCAGTTTGCCTAGCAGCTCCAGGACGTTGTCGGGGCCGTGCAGCAGGCGTGAGGCGTACCAGAGGTCGGCCAGTCCTACCAATTCCGCGCCTGGTTGCCGGAAGTGTGCGTCGGCCTGGCTCATCGCGCCGGAGTACGACGCCACCAGGCCTTCGACGGTTTGCAGGGTCCCGGCGCCGGGATCGCCTGCCTGGTTGAACTCCGCGACCCTGGCGAGGCTTTGGCTCGCCGACGCCATCCGGTTCTCGTACTCCTGCCCCGGCCCGGCCAGTTTCGCCTCCCCCGAAGCGAAACTGGCGACGGCCGCGGCGTCGGCGGAGACGAGTGCGTCCCGCGCCGCCGCGACCTCGAGGATCGCTCGGCTGGTCGCGGACGAGATCTGGTCGGCTGTCCGGACCACGCCGCTCACCGCGAGGTACGACGTGACCAGCGCGAGCACGGTCCCGGCCAGCAGCACCGCCCGGATCCGCACGAGCGCCTGCCGCGTCCGGAGCGTCACGCGGCACCTCCGCGCAGCGTCTCCCCGCACTCCTCGCAGAATCGCGCGCCGGACGGGTTGGGGTTCTCGCAGTGCGGGCAGACCGCCTGCTTGGCGTCCGGAGGCGGCGCGGGACTGGCGTCGCGAGGCTCGTCGCCGACGTTCGAGACTGTGGAGACCAGCAGGTTGAGCAGTTCGCTGCGGGTGACTTCGGGGCGAAGCCGGACGTCGTCGCCGGCTGTGTCGACTACCCGGGCGAGTCGGCGCAGGACTTCCTTGTTTCCGGTCCGCGTGGCGATTTCGACGGCCTGGCCCCATTCGCGCGCGGCCCGCGCGTGGTCTCCCGCGGCGTAGGCCTCGTCGGCGTTCACCAGCGCCTCGCTCAGCTCCGCGTGCATGGTGTAGCGCCGCACCTTCGGGTCGACCAAGGTCGGCGCGACCGGGTCGCGGGTCCAGTGCGCGAGCACCGGGGCCGCCGCCTCCGCCGCGCCGTCGATCTCGACCCAGGCGAGCATCCGGTCGGAGCCGTACTCCGGCGGAGCGTCCGCGGAGACCTCCACCGCGAGCTGGAATTCCCGGGTCTCGCCCGCGCTCCACGAACCGAGCGAGAGGATCGCGTTACCGTCGCCGTCGAGGACGCAGCGCGAGGTCAGGTCGTATTCGCTCGGCCAGACCTGCTTCACGAACCGCAGCGTGGTCTGCTCGGTGACACCGATCCGGAGCCGCGCGGACGGGATCACCTTGGCGAGCGCCGCGGCCATCAGCGCGCGGAAGTCGTCGACCAGGTCCTCGTCACGGACCACCGAATCGACGGAGCCACGCAGCACCCGGCCGATCTCGACCAGCTCCGCCCGCTGCCAGCCGTCGCCGATTCCCCTTGCGTCGCAGACAAACTGGCCTTCGCAGGCGTCGAGTTCGCGGCGCAGCGACTCCGCGGTCTGCGACTGGTTGTTCCCGTCGGTCAGCAGGATCGCGTGCCGCACCGCGTCCGGTACCGACGCGAACAGTTTCCGCGCGCACTCCAGCCACTTGCCCATCGCCGTGCCGCCGACCGCGACGAATCGCTCCACCGCGGCGACCGCCGCCGCCCGGGTTTCGTCCGACGCGACTGCCAGGCCGGGCTCGGGCGGATAGGCCAGGTCGGCGCGTTCGGTGCCGCGGACCACGGCGAAGCCGACGCCGTCCGGCAGGGCCCAGATCGCTGCCGCCGCGGCCCGGCGCGCGGCGGCGATCTTCGTCGGCGGGTAGCGCATCGACGTCGAGCAGTCGACCAGGAGCACTTCCGCGCCGGGCGGCCGAACCTCGGGCCGGCCATCGTCTCGCGCGGAAACGGTGACCACGGCCTGCATCGCGGTGTCGCCTTCGCCGAGGTAGCGGTTCTGATGGACCTCGACGTCCCAACCCCTGCTCATCCCTCGCCCCTTCGCCGCCTACACCCAGGTCGTCGGCCTCGTCTCGTTCGCCCGGTCGACCAACGCGTCGTGGTACTCCGCCGAACCGGCCCGGCGCGCGATCCGCCGGTACGACTGCTCCACCAGCAGCCGCAGCCCGTGTTCGTCGAGGCGCTCGCCGAGCACCGGGCCGGGCGGCATCCCGCGCATCCCGGCCCGGAAGCACCGCAGCGCGCTCTCGCGGACTTCGGCGGTGAGCCGGTCCGCGGTGTCGCGGTCCAGGTCCAGCGCGGACAACCGGTCGATCGCCTCGGTCAGGTCCTCGATGCCCGGCAGCGCGTCCCCCACCGGCAGGATTCCCGCGCGCACGCGGATTCCGGCGATCCGGGCCGCCTCGTCGTGCCGCGAGTACTCCGGGACTTGGTCCAGCAATTCCACGGCCGCCGTGCGCTCGTCCAGCTGCAGATGCCCGCGAGCCAGCCCGAAAACGGCGTTGACCTGCAGGTGGTCCCGCACCCAGAGTGCGTCGTAGTAGCGCGCCGCCCGCTTCGGCCCGCCGCAGTGCTCCGCGCACAGGCCGAGCGCGAGCTTTGGCGTTTCCTCGCCCGGGATGTCGCGGTGCACGCGCTCGAACCAGGTCTGCGCGTTCTCCACGGCACCGGCGGCGAGCGCGACCAGCCCGCGATGCCAGGCGATCCGCCAGTCGTGCTTGGCCCGGGCGCCGAGCAGCTTTTCGGCGGCGTCCACTCGGCGGCCGGCCTGCTCCGTGCCGGTTGAGTCCACTTCGGACAGTTCGAGCCAAGCCCGGCAGCGGCGCAGTTCCACCTCGACGGTCGAGTCCGCGCGTTCGAGTTTCTTCAGCAGCCGCGCGGGATCCGGCGCGCGGACGGTGCGCAGAAAGGTGACCGCCGGGTCGTGCGGATCCTCGTGCGGGACCGGCAACCCGAGCGCGATGTCGAACGGCTCCGGCAACGCGCCGAGCGGGCCCGCGGTGCGCTGGGCGCGGCGCACCCATTCGCCGACCGGTCTCGGCTGGCCGAGCCCGGCGTCCAGCAGCACGGCCGCTTCGGTGAAGAGCGTGGAGATGGACGGCCGCGATTGGCGGTCGCGCAGCGAAAGGATCTCGTGCAGTACGCCGTCGAGCTGCACGAGCATTTCGCCGGTGGTGGCGAACCGGCGCTCGTACGGCCCGGTCGCGCGGTCGAGCACCTGCGTGAAGGATTCGACGCCGAGCGCGATCCGCTTGTCGGCCGGATGCGGCCAGCCGTCGCTGCAGCGGAACAGGTCGCGCAGCGTCGCGCCGACGGTGTGGATGTCCGAGCGCACGGTGAGCCCGTGCTCGTCCAGTTCGGTCGCGCCGATCTGGAACCGCGGGTTGCCGACGATCGGGCTGGTCTGGTCGCCGATCTTGCGGATCGCGCCGAAATCGATCAGCTTGACCCGTTTCTCGCCGTGGATCACGTTCTGCGGGCTCAGATCGCAGTACAGCAGCCCCTGTTCGTGCAGGTAGCCGAGCGCGGTGAGGATCTCCCGGCCGTAGGCCACGACGTGCTCGACGAGCAGCCTGCCCTCGGGCCCGTCGAGCATCGCGCGGCCGCGGCGCATCACCTCGGCGAGCGGGAGGCCGTCGACGAACTCCATGACGATGTAGCGCGCGTCCGGCCCGCCGTGCGGATCCGGATGCGTGGCGACGTCGTGGATCCGCACGATGTTCGGGTGGTCGAGCGAGGTCAGCACCTGGCTCTCGGTCTCGGCGATCCGCACCGCGGCCTCGTCGCCGGTGTTGAGCAGGCCCTTCAGCGCCACGTACTGCTTCAGCCGCAGGTCGGTGCCGAGGTAGACGTACCCGAGCCCGCCGCGCGCGATGCAGCCGCGCACCTGGTAGCGGCCGTCCACCACGTCGTCCGGAAACAGCTTGGGAGAGAAGGAAAACGGCGTGCCGCACTGCGAGCAGAAGCCCTCGGTGCGCGCGGGACGGCCGCCGGCCGAGCGGCCGACCGGCGCGCCGCAGCCGCGTTTGCCGCAATGCCGTTCGTCCTCGGCGACGTGCGGATCGGCGAGGACCCGCCCGGCGATGTCCGGCAGGACGACCACGGGGAGCGGGATGTAGTCGTCGCCGGTGCCGTGCCCGGCGGTCTGCTGCTCCCGCGTGACGACGGTGTCGGCGATCCGGCTCGCGCCCGGGGCGGGGATGACGAGCGTCGCGTCGGCTTTCGGCGGGGGTTTCTTCGGCTCGGATCCCGGTGCCCAGCCGCACTTCGCGCAGAACCCGGCGCGGCTGATCGTGCCGGAACAGCCCGGGCGAGCGCAGGCGGTCATCGATTCCCCTCGCGCACCGCGGCACCGAACTCCTCGACAGCCGCCGCGGCCGCCACCGGATCGCACGCGCCCTCGTGCAGCAGCTGCCAGGCGTTGGCATATAACGAATCCAGCAGCGGATCCTCGACCCGGCCGGCGGCGCAGGCACGTTCTCCGTAGCCGTCGAGGCGAAACCGCAACTCAGTGCGGCGATCGTGCGCGGCGTCGAGCCGATCGCGGGCGGTTTTCGCCGCGGCCAGATCAGCGGCCACCACGCTGGCGACCTCCTCGACGTGCCGCTCCGCCCACGCGACATCGCCGAGATCAGCGGCTTCCTGCAACCGGCTCACCGCACCCCGGCGACGACGGACCCGCGGCGGCGGAATGTCGTTCACCGCGAACCGCGGGGCCAGCTCGGCGATGTGCTCCTCGAGACCGGCGAGTTCGTCGATTTGCTTGTCCAGCGCGGAAATCCGGCGAGCCAACCCGTCCGGCCGCGCTCCGTTCCGGCGCGAACGCAACTCCGTCAGCCCCGGCGACGACTCCCGGCGGAACCCGAGCGCGAGCCGCATCCCCAGCCGAGCGGCGCGGTCCGCGAGCGGCGCGATCACCTCTCCGATCAGCTGTTCCGGCTCGGCCGCGTCGTCGATCGCGTTCACCACCACGGTGCGGCCGATGCCCGAATGCGTCGTGCCGTTGTCCAGGGTGAGGTCGAGCCGATCCGCGAGCCGCTGCCGTACCTGAGCGGAGGTTTTGCCTGCCGCGTCCACTGCGAGATCGACGCTTCCCGCTGGCGGCAGGGTTTCCTTGGCCAAAGTGTCGCGCAGCTCGTTCGCCGCGGCCGAACGTTCGCGGTCGGCAAGCACCACCGCGAGATCGAGCGCGGCCGCTTTCGCGGACCCGACCTCGCCGGTCACGACGATCCACACGCCGTGCCCCTCGCCGAACCAGTCCGCGACTTCGCGGGCGAACTGCGGGTCGTAAGCGACCCGGTCGAGCTCGCGGCCGAAGGTCTGGTCGACGGCCGGACTCCCCTGCCCCCACCGGTCCGTGCCGAGGTAGCCGAGGATGGTCTCGACCGGGATCATCCACGCGACCCGCTCGCCCTCGGCCTGGTACCGGGACACCACCATGCCGACCACCCGGCCGGTCTCCTCGTCGAGCACCGCGGTGCCGCTGAACCCGCCGGAGATCGGCTGGTCGTCGTTCTTCCGGGCCAGCTGCACCCATTCGCAGCCGGGCCCGCCTTCGCCGGCGAGTTCGCCGAACGTCCACAGCCCTTCGTCCGCACCCGCCGGAAACCCGTAGGCGCGCACAGCTTGGCCGTCCGACAACGGCATCCGGTACAACGGCGCACCCAATGCTCCCGGTACCCGTTTGGCCAGCCGCAGCACCGCGATGTCGCCGCGCTCGTCCCTCCCCGGCGGCACCCAAGCCCCCGGCACAACGCGGCCCGTGCTGACCGGAGTGCCGGGCAGCCCGATGAAATCGACCAGGACGCCAGAGTCCGGCCCGCCGGCCCGCTCGACGACGTGCGCGCAGGTGAGCACATGGTCCTCGTCGAGCATGGTGCCTGCCCCGCGGATCCCGCCGGTACGGTCGCGCAGGCGAACCCGCCAGCGTCGACGCTCGGCCTGGTACCCCACGAGGGGACCCTACGCCGGGCCCGCGGCGAGCCGGGCGGCGTTTGCGGAAAGTGGCCCACGCTGGAGCAGCAAGCTCACCCGTTCAGCGGCGTCGCGGCACTTCTCGTGGGTGACACCGGTTTCGCCGGGGCCGCTCCGTGTTGGCGGCTGGACAGAGAAACCGCGCGCTGGCGTTGGCAGCGTTGAGGAGGCTGCCGGGGCGGCTGCCGAAAAGCCCGCAGGTTTCGGGGTTTCCCGCGCTGGGGTGCGAAGCGGATCGGGAGGGCAGTGAATCTGCTCGGAACCGCGGATTCGTGCTCGCTCGGCTGGGTTCGCCGCCGATTTCGTTGCCCACGCGGACGATCCGGGATCCCCGGTGGGATTTCCTCACCCGCACCGCCGGACTCGCCCACGCCTCTGGTCCGATCCGAGACCGCCCGGCTGGATTTCCTCACCCGCACCGCAGGACTTACCCACGCCGCCGATCCGAAACCGCCCAGCCCGCTTCCCTTATCCGCATCGCGGGACTCGCCCGCGCCGCCGATCCGAAATCGCCCGGCTCGATTTCCTCACCCGCATCACGGGACTTGCCCACGCCAACAATCCAAGACCGCCCAGCCGGATTCCCTCACCCGCACCGCAGGACTTACCCACGCCGCAGATCCAGCACCCGCATCGCGGACTTGCGCTCGCCCGAACGGACGCGGCGCCGTTTCCCAGCTCCCCTCCGTGCCCAGGGCCGATCGCCGACCCCGGGCACGCCCCTCAGCTCAGTGCGCGGCCTCGTTCCACGACCGCCCGTATCCGACCGAAACCTCCAGCGGCACCGCCAGTTCCGCGGCCGAGCCCATGCCCTCGCGGACCAGCTTCTCGACGTCCTCGCGCTCGCCGTCGGCGATTTCCAGGACCAGTTCGTCGTGGACCTGCAGCAGCACGCGGCTGCGCGAACCCGCCTCGGAGAGGGCGCGGTGCACGTTCAGCATCGCCACCTTGATGATGTCCGCCGCGCTGCCCTGGATCGGCGCGTTCAACGCCATCCGCTCGGCCATTTCGCGGCGCTGGCGGTTGTCGCTGTTCAGGTCCGGCAGGTAGCGGCGGCGCCCGAAGATCGTCTCGGTGTAACCGCGCTTCGCGGCCTCGCCGACGACCGACTGCAGGTAGTCGCGCACCCCGCCGAACCGCGAGAAGTACGCCTCCATCTGCTCTTTCGCGTCTTCCGTCGAGATCTTCAGCTGCTGCGACAGGCCGTACGCCGACAAGCCGTACGCCAATCCGTACGACATCGCCTTGACGCGGTAGCGCTGTTCCGGCGTGATTTCCGCGGCTGGCACGGAAAACGCGCGCGAAGCGACGAACGTGTGCAGGTCCTCGCCGCTGTTGAAGGCTTCGATGAGGCCCTCGTCCTTCGACAGGTGCGCCATGATCCGCATTTCGATCTGGCTGTAGTCCGCGGTCATCAGCTCGGCGTAGCCGTCGCCGACCACGAACGCGTCGCGGATGCGCCTGCCTTCCTCGGTGCGCACCGGGATGTTCTGCAGGTTCGGCTCGACCGACGACAGCCGCCCGGTCGCCGCGATCGTCTGCTGCAGCGTGGTGTGGATCCGCCCGTCGTCGGCGACCGATTTGATCAGGCCCTCGACCGTGGTGCGCAGCCGCGTCGCGTCGCGGTGCTCCAGCATGTGCTGCAGGAACGGGTGCTCGGTCTTCTCGAACAGCGACTGCAGCGCGTCGGCGTCGGTGGTGTAACCGGTCTTGGTGCGCTTGGTCTTCGGCATGCCCAGCTCGTCGAACAGCACCACCTGCAGCTGCTTCGGAGAACCGAGGTTGATCTGCTTGCCGATCACCTCGTACGCGGATTCCGCGGCCTGCGTCACCCGGCTGAGGTAGTGCGCCTCCAGTTCGGTGAGCTGGTCGACGTCGACCGCGATGCCCGCCGCCTCCAGTTCGGTGATCACTTCCAGCAGCGGCAGTTCCAGCTCGGCCAGCAGCTTCGCGCCGCCGAGTTCCTCCAGCTCGGTGGCGAGCGCGCCGGCCAGCTCGAAGATCGCGCGCGCCTTCACCAGTTCGGCGGAGATTTCCTTCTGCTCCAGCTCGTCCGCGCCGCCGTCGAGCAGGGACAGCTGACCGTCGCCGTCGCCCGCTTCCGAGCGCAGCTCGCGGTGCAGGTAGCGCAGAGCCAGGTCGTCCAGCCCGAACGTGCGCTGGCCCGGTCGCGCGAGGTACGCGGCGAGCGCGGTGTCCATGCTGAGCCCGGCGAACGTCCAGCCGCGGGCGCGCACCGCGTGCAGCGGCACCTTCAGGTCGTGGCCGATCTTGCGGATCTTCGGGTCCGCCAGCCACGCCGACAGCGCCCGGTCGTCCGCCTCGTCCATCGCGGTGACGTCGACGTACGCGCCCTCGCCGTCAGCCGTCGCGAAGGCGACCGCTTTGAGGTCGGAGCGGACCGACGCGCCGGTCGCCCGGAACGACAGCGCCACCGGCTCGGCCGCACCGGCGTGCGCTTCGAGCCACGCGCCGAGCGCGCCCGGCGCGAGTGCGGAGCCGGACACCTCGAAGCCTTCGTCGGCCTCCGGTTTGGCACTGCTCAGGTTCTCGAAGAGCCGGTCGCGCAGCACGCGGAACTCCAGCTCGTCGAAGAGCCGGTGCACCGCCTCGCGGTCCCACGGACGCAGCTCCAGCTGGTCCGGCACGGACTCCAGCGGCACGTCGCGGACCAGCTCGGTGAGCTGCCGGTTGAGCTGGACCGACGACAGGTTCTCGCGCAGCGCGTTGCCGACCTTGCCCTTGACCTCGTCGACCCGGTCGATCAGGTCGGCCAGCGAGCCGAACTGCCGGATCCACTTGGCCGCGGTCTTCTCCCCCACGCCGGGGATGCCGGGCAGGTTGTCCGACGGGTCGCCGCGCAGCGCCGCGAAGTCCGGGTACTGGGTCGGGGTGAGGCCGTATTTCTCTTCGACCGCTTCCGGCGTGAACCGCACGAGGTCGGAGACCCCCCGCTTGGGGTACAAAACGGTCACCCGATCGGTGACGAGCTGCAACGCGTCGCGGTCGCCGGTACAGATCAGCACGTCGTAGTCTTCGCCGGCCTGCGTGGTGAGCGTGGCGATGACGTCGTCGGCCTCGTAGTTCTCCTTCGTGAGCGACGGGATGCCGAGTACCTCGAGCACCTCCTTGACCAGGTCGACCTGCCCGCGGAACTCGTCCGGCGTGGCGCTGCGGTTGGCCTTGTAGTCGGCGTACGTCTCCGACCGGAAGGTCTTGCGCGACAGGTCGAAGGCCACCGCGAGATGCGTCGGCTTCTCGTCGCGCAGCAGGTTGATGAGCATCGAGGTGAAGCCGAAGACCGCGTTGGTGACCTGCCCGGTCTTCGTGCGGAAATTCTCCGCGGGCAGGGCGAAGAAGGCGCGATAGGCCATCGAATGGCCGTCGATCAGCAGCAGCCGGGGGCGGTCTTTCGCGGCGGCGGCGCCTGTGGTCTTGGCAACGGTTTGGTTCTCACTCGGGCTCACGGGGGCGAGTCTAGGGTGAGGGTCTGACACTCTTGCGTGTCGCATAGGTTGAGGAGCAGAGAGTGACCGAGCAGACGGCGGAAATCACGCCGGGCCAGTTCGGGGGCGTCGACCCCGCGGCCGCAGGACAGCAGCTGAACGACAAGATCGGGCTGAAGCTAGTAGAACTGACCCCCGAGCGGGTCGTCGGCACGATCCCCGTCGAAGGCAACCTCCAGCCCTACGGCCTCCTGCACGGCGGCGCGAACGCCACCGTCGCCGAAGCCCTGGGCTCGGTGCTGGCCGCACTGAACGCGGGCCCCGAACGCGCCGCGATGGGCCTGGAACTGTCCTGCACCCACCACCGAGCAGTCCGTTCTGGCATTGTCACCGGCGTCGCGACTCCCCTGCACGTCGGACGGGGGACGATCACTTCGGAAATCGTGCTCACGGACGATGAGGGCCGCCGCACCTGCACCGCCAGGCTCACCTGCGTGGTCCGAGACCGCCCACCAGGTGCCTGAACTGTGCTTAATTGCCTCGGCTTCGCCGAGGCGCCGAGATCGCCTTCAAGCCGGTCTCTTCCCGCTCGGTTCACCCGGCCCGGGGGGCCGTGCGAACCGAGCGGGAAGAGACCGGCGCGATCTCGGGTTGTGGTCGAGTTGAGTTAGAGGGCTTTTACAAACCGCGAGCCGCACCCGTGCACTCAACTCGCCAGGCAGCCACACCCCCCCCGCACCCCGATACGAAGCCAAAAACGCGGCGCGGGGGGGGGGTGTTCCGGGAAGGTCCCGCCCTCTCGCACCACCCCAACCCCACCTTCCC
>NZ_JBVKDQ010000005.1:132621-249451 GCF_055633755.1 Amycolatopsis sp. NPDC114484
AAGAAAAAAACCCGGTATGGGGTTGTTCGCAAGGCGTCCTCCCCCGCCTTGACAAGCACCCCCGCGCCGTCGTCACAATCAGCTTCGGGGTGCCCCACGCAACCACTGGGGCAAGGTCGCCGCCAGGCGACGAGCCGAGACCACCTCACCCAACCCCGAGATAAGCTTCCTTGATACTGGTATCAGCCAACAACTCCTGCCCAGTACCAGTCTTCGTAATCTGCCCAGTCTCCAGCACATACGCCCGATGCGCCCGAGACAACGCCTGCTGCGCGTTCTGCTCGACCAGCAGCACGGTCGTCCCCTGCCGGTTGATCTCCGTGATAATCCGGAAAATCTGCTGAATAAACTGCGGCGCCAACCCCATGGAAGGCTCGTCCAGCAACAACAACCGAGGCTTGGCCATCAACGCCCGCCCGATCGCCAGCATCTGCTGCTCACCCCCGGACATCGTCCCGCCGACCTGAGTCTTCCGCTCGGCCAGCCGAGGAAACAGCTCGAACACCCGATCGAAATCCGGCTGCAGATTCTTCCGGTCCTTGCGCGCATAAGCGCCCATGTCCAGATTCTCCAGCACCGTCATCCCCGGGAAAATCCCCCGGCCCTCCGGAGCCTGGGAAATCCCGCGGACCACGCGCAAATCCCCGCGCAGCCGCGAAATATCCTCGCCGTCGAACCGGATGGCGCCGCCGGAGATCGGCCGGATGCCGGAGATCGCCCGCATCGTGGTCGATTTCCCGGCGCCGTTCGCCCCGATGAGGGTGACGATCTCGCCCTCGTCGACCGTGATGGACAGCCCGGACACGGCCTGGATCCGTCCGTAGTGGACGGACACGTCGGAAAGCTCAAGCAACGTCATCGTCGGGAACTCCCAGGTAAGCGGCGATCACGGCGGGGTTCTCCCGGATCTCGGCAGGCAGCCCGTCTGCGATCTTCTTGCCGAACTCCAGCACCACGATCCGGTCGGTGACGCCCATGACGAGCTTCATGTCGTGTTCGATCAGCAGGACGGTGTAGCCGTCGTCGCGGATCGTCCGGATCAGCCCCATGAGCTCTTCCTTCTCCGCCGGGTTGAACCCGGCGGCAGGCTCGTCGAGGCACAGCAGCTTCGGCTCGGTGGCCAGCGCCCGCGCGATCTCCAGCCGCCGTTGATAGCCGTACGGCAGGTTCTTCGCGCGGTCCGCGGCCCGGTCGGCGATGCCGACGAATTCCAGCAGCGCCATGGCCTTCTCGATCGCCTGCTTCTCCTCGCGGTGGTGGCGAGGGACCCGCAGGAGGGCGCCGAGCAGGCTGGTCTTGTGCCGCGCGTCGGTGCCGACGACCACGTTCTCCAGCGCGGTCATCTCGGAAAACAGCCGGATGTTCTGGAACGTCCTGGCGATGCCGAGCTGGGTGATCCCGTGCCGCGACGTCTTGGCGAGCGGCTTGTCCTCGAGCAGCACCTGCCCCGAGGACGGCCGGTAGACGCCGGTCATCGCGTTGAAGCAGGTGGTCTTGCCCGCGCCGTTCGGCCCGATCAGGCCCAGGATCTCGCCGCGCCGGATCTCGAAGGACACCGAGTCCAGCGCCACCAGCCCGCCGAAGCGGACGGTGACGTCGTCCACCTTGAGCAGCGTCTGCCCGACCTCGGCCTGGATCTCCCGGTCCGGCGCGACGACCTCGGCGACCTCGGCCTCGTGCTCGGCGAGCTCGTCGGCGGTCATGTTCGCGACCTCGGCCACGAGGCCGCCCTCGGCCGGGACCTCGGGCCCGTTTCCGTTGCCAGGGACCGTCATGCCTTCTCCCCCGGGTTATCGGTGACCAGCGAACCGTCGCTGCTGACCTGGTCGCCCTTGCCGAGCAGCCGCTGGTACGCCTGCCTGCCGTAGGCGAGCAGCCGCTGCCGCGCGCCGAGCAGGCCCTGCGGGCGAAAGATCATCAGGACGATCAGCGCCAGGCCGAAGATCAGGTACTTGTACTCCGCGATCTGCTGGAACCGCAGCGGCACGTACGCCACCACGATCGCGCCCAGCAGCACGCCGACCTTGTTGCCCGCGCCGCCGAGAATGACCGCGGCGAGGAACAGCATCGACGTGACCACGTCGAACTTCTGGTTGTTCACGAAGCCCAGCTGCCCCGCGTACAGCGCGCCGGAGAGGCCGCCGACCGCGGCGCCGCCGACGAACGCCCAGATCTTGAACTTGAACGTCGGCACGCCCATGATCTCGGCCGCGTCCTCGTCGTCGCGGATCGCGACCCACGCGCGGCCGACGCGGCTGCGCTCCAGGTTCCCGACAACGAACAGGATCACGATGATGATCGTGACGCAGAGCCAGTACCACGGAATTCCGTCGGTGTTGTTGAAGAGCGGGCTGCCGTCCGCTTTCGTGCCCGGCGGGTGCCCGACGCCCTGGAAGCCGCGGTTGCCGCGCAGCGGGTCGATGTTGTCCGCGAGCAGCCGGACGATCTCGCCGAAGCCGAGCGTGACGATCGCCAGGTAGTCGCCGCGCAATCGGAGCGTCGGCGTCCCGAGGATCACCCCGAAGATCATCGTGACCACCATCGCGATCGGCAGCACGACGAGGAACGGCAGCTTCGACAGCGATGAGTCCGGGCTCGTGAACAGCGCCATCACGTAGGCGCCGATCGCGAAGAACCCGACGTAACCGAGGTCGAGCAGACCGGCCTGGCCGACCACGATGTTCAGCCCGATCGCGACCAGCGCGTAGCGGGCCACCTCGAACATCGCGATCGGGAAGTCGTACCCGGGCTGGGTGGTGATCAGCGGCGGGTTCAGCACCGGCAGCAGGTAGACCAGCGCCACCAGCGGGATGAGCACCCCCCACTGCTGGACCCGGGACAGCCTGTTCCACCAGTCCGAGACCGGACGGCGGCGCACCTTCGCCGGAGCGGCGGGCGGCGTCGTAGTCGTCGTCATACCCGTGCCTTTCCGAGCGATTCGCCGAGAATGCCGGTCGGGCGGAACATCAGGATCAGCACCAGGAGGGCGAACGCGACGACGTCGCGCCACGCGCCGCCGAACAGCGACTGCCCGTAGTTCTCCACGACCCCGAGCAGCAGGCCGCCCAGCAGCGCGCCGCGCAGGTTGCCGATGCCGCCGAGCACCGCGGCGGTGAACGCCTTGATGCCGAGGATGAACCCGCCCTGGTACGAGGCGCCCTGCGGGATCTTCATCATGTAGAACAGCGCCGCCGCGCCGGCCAGCAGGCCGCCGATGAGGAACGTGAGCGTGATGACGCGTTCCTTGTTGACGCCCATCAGCGTCGCGGTGTCCGGGTCCTGCGCCACCGCGCGGATGCCGCGGCCGAACTTGGTCCGGTTGACGAACATGTCCGTGCCGACCATCAGCAGGATCGACGCCACCACGGTGATGATGGTGACGATCGTGACGCTGCCGCCGAAGATCGTGAAGACCTCGTCGTTGCGCAGCAGCCGGATGCTGTTCTCCGGGTTGCCGCCGCGCCAGATGAACAGGATCTGCTGCAGCACGAAGGAAGCGCCGATCGCGGTGATCAGGAAGACCAGCCGGGGCGCCTTGCGTTTGCGCAGCGGCCGGTAGGCCACGCGTTCCAGCACGACCGCGGTGCCGCCGGAGACCGCCATCGAGGCGATGAGCGCGAGCAGCAGGAAGCCGATCAGTTCGAAGATCGGCAGATCCGGCGTCGCGCCGGGGCGGAAACCCAAGCCGTAGAAGGTGAACCACGTCGCGAAGGCACCGTAGATGAACACCTCGGAGTGGGCGAAGTTGATGAGTTTGAGCACGCCGTAGACGAGGGTGTAGCCCAGCGCCACGAGCGCGTAAATGCTGCCGTAGGAAAGACCGTCGATCGTGTTGTCCCAGAACTGGTTCAGGAACGAATTCACGTCGAAGGTGATCCAGCTGCCGCCGCCCTGCGCGAGGACGAGCGAACTGAGGTCAGGGGTCATCGACACACTAGTTCTCCATGTGGGTCCGGGGTGCGGGCCCGGGCGGGATCAGCCGCCTGGCCCGCACCCCGGTACTGGAACCGAAAGCGGTGAGCTACTTGATCTCGGTGTTGCGGACGATCTTTCCGTTGTCCACCTTGTAGGTCCACACGGTGGTCGCGGACAGCTCGCCGTGGTCGTCCCACTTGAAGTGCTTCGTGATGCCCTGGCCGTCGTAGGTCTTCACGAAGTCCAGCAGGCCGGCGCGGTCCTTCTTGCCCCCGTCGATGCCCCTCAGCAGGATCGTCGCGACGTCGTAGGCCTCGGGCGAGTAGGTGCCCGGGTCGGCGCCGGTCGCCGCCTTGTAGGCGTCGGTGAACTTCGTGAACTGGTCAGCGGGCACGCAGGGGCAGGTGAAGTACGCGTTGGCCGCGGCGTCGCCCGCGCCCTTCACGAACAGGTCGTCCTTCACGCCGTCCGGGCCGACGAACTTGGCCTTGACGCCCGCGTCGTTCAGCTGCTGCGCGAACGGAGCGGCTTCCTGGTAGTAGCCCGAGTAGAAGATCGCGTCCGGCTTCTCGTTCTTGATCTTGTTGACCACGGCGGAGAAGTCGGTCTGCTTCGTCTTGACCTTGTCCTGGCAGCTCGCCTTGTCGCCGAGCGCCTTGACGGTCGAGGCGGCGAGGCCGGTGCCGTACTCCGAGTCGTCCTCGATGACGCAGACCTTGCTGGCCTTGAGCTCGCCGGTGATGAACTTCGCGGCGGCCGGGCCCTGCGCGTTGTCGTTGCCCAGTGCGCGGAAGAAGGTCTTCCAGCCGTTCTGGGCGAGCGACGGGTTGGTCGCGGACGGGGTCACGGCGACGAGGCCCGCGGAGTTGAAGATGTTGCCCGCGGCCTTCGACTCGCCCGAGAACGGGAGGCCGATGACGCCGATGATGCCCGGGGTGTTGACGATCTGGGTCACGATGCCCGGCGCCTTGTCCGGGGTGCCCTCGGTGTCGAACTGCTCCAGCTTGACCTGGCAGCCCGGGTTCGCCTTGTTGTGCTGGTCGACCGCGAGCTTCGCGCCCTTGAGGATGTTCTGCCCCAGCGCCGCGTTCGCTCCGTTGATCGTGCCGGCGTAGGCGATCGAGGTCGGCGCGCACTGCGCCTTGCCGTCTCCTGCCGGGTCCGCCGCGTTCGCCGCCGCCGACGGGGCCGCGGCCTGCGGCGCGCCGCTGTCGCCACCCGAGTCACCGCCAGTCCGCGCCGAGCAGGCGCCAAGGGAGATGACTCCCGCCGCGGCCAGCACGATGACCTTAGTGAGTCGTGCTCTCTGCACTCGTTCCTCCAAATGCCACCCGCCACGCTCCTGTGGAACGGCGGGTCCCTGCGTGGGACTTCGACTGGGCGCTGAACGTAGCCGCCGCGTGAGGTGTTGCACAGAGTCACAGCGAGTCTTGTATCCACATCGTGACGGTCGTCACGAGAATTAACGGACGATTTACACTCGATCGTCTTATTGCAACGACCGAGTGAATGACTCTTCGTGTCCGAGCACCCCTCGAAAGGACCTTGACCAGACGTCCGATCAATGGGGGCAGTCTAGGAACATCCCCTCCGTCATCGTGACCGACACCACGATCCCCCGGACTCCAAGGTAGCAACCTTGCCCTTTCGCGCAGGGCAGATCAACCCGCACGGGTGGGTCCGATGCCGATGCGGCAGAAGGGTTTTCGCTGGTCAGCAGCCAGGTTTCGGCGCGACACGGCGGCGCGGGACGGACGCGGCGAACCGGACGGGTTCCCGCTGGACGGGAGCGCACTGCGGGGCCGGGCGGTGACTCTCCGGCGTCGGGAACGAAAAAGCGGACGCGACCCCCTGGTCACGCCCGCTTTTCCGGGTGTTTGCCCGTGGCTCAGCCGATGCTTTCCACGACCGCCTCGGCGACGGCCTTCATCGTGGTGCGCCGGTCCATCGCGGTGCGCTGGATCCAACGGAACGCGTCCGGCTCGGTGAGCCCCTGGCGGCTCATCAGCAGGCCCTTCGCCCGGTCGATGACCTTGCGGGTCTCGAGCCGGTCGGTGAGCCCGGCGACCTCGGCCTCGAGGGCCTGCAGCTCGGAGAACCGGCTGACGGCCAGCTCGATGGCGGGCACGAGGTCGCGTTTGGCGAACGGTTTCACCAGGTACGCCATGGTGCCCGCGTCGCGGGCCCGTTCGACGAGGTCGCGCTGGCTGAACGCGGTGAGAATGACGACCGGCGCGATCCGGTCGCCGGTGATCCGCGCGGCCGCCTCGATGCCGTCGAGCTTGGGCATCTTGACGTCGAGGATCACGAGGTCCGGCTTGAGATCGGTGGCCAGCGCGATGGCCTCCTCGCCGTCGCCGGCCTCGCCGACGACCTCGTAGCCCTCTTCGCGCAGCATCTCCACCAGGTCGAGCCGGATGAGCGCCTCGTCTTCCGCGACGAGCACCCGTCGCTGCGGCACGCCGGCGGCGGCGCCGTTCGACTCGGCAGCCTGTTCGGTCACCGGTGTCCTCCTGAAGGCTCGGCGGGACGTCTTCGACACGCGGTCACCCGCGAGAGGCCAGCGTACCGGGACCGATCCAGATCCCACGATGGCGTTCACCACGAAGTGGCGGGAGACACCCAGCCCCGGCCCCAAATCGATCACCGGACCCGGTCGAGGGAGACAGGGGCGGGTCCCGTAGAGTTTCCGGCACTGCGCCCCCGTAGCCCAACTGGCAGAGGCAACGGATTCAAAACCCGTCCAGTGTGAGTTCGAATCTCACCGGGGGCACCCGGAATCTTCTTCTTTTCGCAGGTCAGCGAATTTCTGGCGGCTCGCGTCTCCGCGCCGGACAGCGTTTCCGCAGGTCAAACTGTGTGAGTTCGAATCCCCCAGGGACTCTCGAGCGGCCGCTCGACGAGACCTGATTCGCGACGCTCCGTCTGTGCTTGCGCATCCCCCAGGCCGGCATTCCTTGCCGTGCCCAGGTACTCGGCCGCATCTCATCGCCCAAGGTGGGCCCACCTGCCAGGCGATCGTGGAAGAAGGATGACGTGAGTACGCCGCGCTCTCGGACGGCGAGTTAGCTGCCAAGCTCGACCGCGCCGACGAGGCCTACCGGCAGCGGCGGCGTTCGTCCTCGGTTGAGAGGCGGGCGGCGTTGCTCGGCAAGGCGGCAGGTTCCCTGCTCCCCACACCGGCGGGGAGGACCGCAGCCCGCCAGCGCAGCCGACAATCCGTGCAACACGCGAGGGTGTTGCGGTGATCCGGCACGTCTGGCGGCGAACAGACCGCGGTCGACCGGAGGAGCCGATGCGGGACTCGGCCCCGGCTGCCCAGAAGACGGCCGAGGCCGAGTGCGCGGGTGAAAGCACTCAGAATCAGGGAACGCTCGACTTGATCACCGCCACGTCAGGACGGCCGGCGTGCTCTAGGAGAGATCGCACGCGCGGGGCAATCCGTCCAGCCAGGCCTGGTCGACAATGCGGATCTTCGGCCAGGCGAAGTGATACTGGTCGAAGGCTGCCGGACTGGTGATCCACCTCTTGACGCCGTTGCTGATCAGGAACGTGGCGTCCGTGCTGGGGCCTTTCGCCAGCGCGGCGCCGTCGGACACATCATAACCGCGTGGAATGCTGTTCAGATCGGTTGTCACTATGCCGTTCCAGTCGACAAAAAGGTTTTCGTAGGTGGCCGGGTTCGGGATCCATCTGCGTGAACCGCATACGACCAGATACACCTCCGGATTGTCCGCCGCCTTGACTCGGGATCCGTCCCATCCCGTGTAGTTGCCGGCGGGCTGCGCCGCATGTCTGTCAGATGAATGGAGTTCCGGCGAAGCGGCGGCCTGCGCCGGTGCGGCAGCCAGGCCGATCGCGCCCATCAACGCGATCGCGAGCAGGCCGAATCGAGTTCGCCGAATAAATGTGGACATATTTCTCCTCGGGGATGCTTTCCGGGCCGGATAGCCGCACGCGGAGCACTCGCGGGCGCTCGGCGAAGGGCTGCCTTGGACGTTAACGCCGAATCGGCTGTCGGCCTTGTAAAAATGCGAATCAACGTCGCCCTCGCGATGAGCAGGCAGCAGAGTCCTGCACTGCGGTGCGGCGCTGGACGACCAGGGTGCCGAGCGGGCAGGAATTGGCGGGTCCGGCCTTTGTCCTGGCCAAAAGGAGATCATCGTGGGATCCTCGGAAACGAACTCGCCAGCCTGCCGCACTGCGCCGGTTGTCGAGCTTTCGATGCCAGGGGAGGGTGTCGATGCGAAACTGGCGGACCATCATGGCCGCTTACCAAACGCAGGTCGAGCCTCGCGAGGTGGTGCGGGGAACTCCGCACGCGGCCTTGCGCGACACGGTCGCCGGATATGCCGGGTACCGGAGTTTCACCCCGCGACCGACGGCGCGGCAGTTGTTCCCGCGCGGGTTCGTGGTGGTGCTGTTCGACTTCGAGTCGCCGCTGCGCTGGACGCTCGACGGGAAACCCTTGCCGCGCAGCTTGGCTGTCCCGGTGCTCGGCCTGCACGACCGGGTCGTGCGGTTCGCCCAGGCGGGACCGCACAGCGGCATCGCGGTGGTGCTGCCCCCGAGAGCCGCGTTTACCCTGTTGGACGTCAAGATGACCGAACTCGCGAACATGCGGGCCGACCTCGTCGACCTGCTCGGCCCCGCGGCACGCGACGTCGTCGAGCGGCTCGCGGAGGCGGCGGACTGGCAGTCCCGGTTCGCCATCCTGGACCAGTTCCTGCTCGGTGCGCTCCAGATCCAGCGCGGCGACGCGATGACGGACGCCGCCTGGCACCGCCTGCGGCGGGCTCACGGCGCGATACCCATCGCCGCCCTGGCCGACGAACTCGGGATCAGCACCCGCACCCTGGAACTGCGCTTCCGGACACAGATCGGGGTGTCCCCGAAGAACGCCGCGCGGATCCTGCGTTTCCAGCACGCCGTGCGCCTGCTCGAACAGGATCGCCAGGGCGGGATGACCTCGATCGCACACGAATGCGGATACACCGACCACGCGCACTTCGCGAAAGAGGTCCGGACGATGGCCGGATGCACGCCCACCCAGTTGCGCGGCACTGTCCGGCCGCCCGGATCGGCGGCGGTTCGAGATGGCCGGCGCGATGCGCGAGATCGAGGGGATCCGGGCCGAGTCGGCGGTGCGCCCGGTTCCGGTCGCCGCCGGGATTCTGGCTGACGCTTTGCCCGGGCGGCCGGTTCGCCTTGCCGCGCTGGACGGTGTTGGCCTGGCGGGTGCGTTGCACCGCGGCGAGACCGGTGGCGCGGATCTCCTTGCGACACAGCCGTACCGGTAGGCGCCGCCGCGGCGGCCACCTGGTCGATCCGCCGATCACCCGCGGCATTCCCGATTACCGACCCGCACTGCAGCGGCGCACGAAACCGTTTACGTGAAGACCGAGCGCGGAAGCCGCCGATCCACGCCGCAGCTCGACCCCGCACCCGGCACACGTACCCACCAGGACGACATCGTGTCGCGGGCAAACGGCGGCGACGCCCAGCTTCCACCACGCCGGCCAAACCCCACCCGAATCCGCGAGGCACAACGGACACGCTCGGCTGCCATGAAAATCTGCCCACGCGTCACGACCCGCGCCAGCCAGCCGACAAATCCAGCCGCCCGCGAGTCTCGGCGATCGCGAGATCGGTCCAACCGCACACATGCGGCCGCAGCGGAACCCTGGACCCGGTGCCTCAGCCGGACGCAGTCGTCGCCACGCGGGGCATCGTGGGCCTAAGCCGCGCTCCCCGCCCTGGCACCACGCCGCCCAGGTGGCAGCAATCGCATGTTTTCGGTGACAGGCATGTGTGACTGAGTGCTTTGGTTGGTCAGCTGAGCATGCTAGTTGGCCAGCGTGACGCTCAGGCGCTGCCTTCCCTGGAGAAGAGCCGACGCGGACTCAACGCGGCAGATGCGGAGCCTGAACAGGCATGTGGCGACGCTGATGACAGCGTGGGCGGCTCTGCACGCGCGGGCTAGGCGGCGTGGGGTTGATTGCTGAGATCGTTGTGCCACAACATGTTCTTTCCGGCTTTCGCTGAATAGCTGCCGCCGATCTCGTTCAGGTCTGCGGCTGCGCCTCGTTCAGCAGCCGGGCAGCGAGCCACTCGGCGATCTCGGTGACAAGTTCCGGCTCGACAGGCCGCACGAGCTGCTCCTTGTACGCACGCAGCGAGCCGGAACCGGGGTCACACCGCATCATGTGCGTGAGATCGGGGAACCGGTGGATGTCGACCGGACCGGGCACCAGGTCGCGGATGATCTCCAGGTCGCCAGGGTTGACCTGCCGATCTTTGCTGCCGGTGATCGCCAGGACCGGCAACTGCATCTTCGCCAGGTCCGGCTTCGGATCGTGCAGGACGAACTGCCGGAGCCATAGCGGCACCGTGAACCCGTAGATCCGTGTGCGGCCGGCAGCGATCCGATCGCATACGTGGTGGATCTGCTCGCCTGCCGCGCGGCCCCGCAGGCGGAGCAGCCATCGGAGCGGGGCGGGAATCTCGTCCTCGCGCAGGCTCTCAGCCCAGTAGGCGATCCCTTCCCAGCCGCCGTTGGCGACGCAGCCGACGAGGACGACGGCTTGCGCATCGGTACGCGAGGCGAGCCAGGAGGCGTGGACCGCGGCCCCCTCGCTGCAGCCGACCAGGCCGAGCGTCGCGACATCGGGCCGGTCCGCGATCGCATGGACTACCCCGGCGGCGTCGTCCCGGTGCCCGTAGATGCCGCCGTCGCCCCAGTTGCCCGGCGTGCGGCCTATGCCTCTGCGGTCGTAGCGGTAGGAAGCAATTCCTTGCTCGGCCAGCGCTAGCGCCAGCGGCGGGCCGAACGCGACCCGTGTCTTGCCCGTGTTGCCGTCCCGGTCGAGCTTCCCCGCGCCCAGCAGGACCGCGGTCGGGAACGGTCCTTCCCCAGCAGGCCGCGCCCAGGTTCCCGCGACCGGGAGACCAGTGTCCGTCGTGACCGTCAACTCCGTTTCGCGCATGAGCCCCTCCCCATCTCGAATAGTGCCAACTTTGGCAATGGTACCAACTATGGCACCATTGGAGTGGTGGACATTCTCGATCTGCTGCTACATCCAGTCCGGCTGCGCATCGTGTGGGCCATGTCCGGCGGGCGCGTGCGCACGGCCTCCGACCTGTGCGCGACCCTGCCCGACGTTCCCAAGACCACCGCGTACCGGCACATCCGCCTGCTGACCGAGGCCGGGCTGCTGGAGATCACCGACGAGAAGCCCGTGCGCGGGGTTCTCGAACGCTACTATCGCCTGCGCCAAGAGCAGACGGTGATCGACGAGGACACGGCGAAATCGATGTCCCTGAAAGACCATCGGCACGCGTTCACCGCTTCGATGGCCGCGCTCCACGCCGAGTTCAACGCCTACCTCGACCAGCCGGACGCCAACCCCGTCAACGACTCGGTGGGCTACAAGCAGGACACCTTCTGGCTCAGCCCCAACGAACTCGCCGAGATGATCGGCGAACTGCGGGCCGTTTTCCAGGCGCGGTGGCGCAACGAACCGGCCCCTTCCCGCCGTCCCCACTTGATGGCCGCGATCTTCTTCCCTGCCGCGGAACAGGACGAGGACTCGCAGCGGCAACCCTGAACCACCGCAGACCGCCAAAGGCGACCAGGCCAGGCGGCGGTGGCATTTGCCCGATGACGGCACCATGCCGAGGAGCGCGACCGCGGGAGGTTCACGACTGGATGTCGAATGGTTCGTAGCAGTCGAAGGTCTCGATCTAGGTGATCAGGCCGTCGGCGGTCTCGACGAACTGGGCGATGTGCGCGACGAGTTCGTCGCCGCGGCGGAAAGGGCCTGCGTCACGCGCGATCACACCGCTCCAGGTGAGGCGGAGGATCGCGGTGTTCCCGGCCGCCACCGCCGAGCGGACGTCATACCGTTGGCTGGACGTCAGCCCGGCACCGACCTCAGACGCCGCGAGCATCTGGTCCAGGGCGGCGCGGGCACCCTCGGGCTTGAGCGCAGCCTGTCCCCCAAACAACACTCGCCGTCGCCGCAGTGCGACGGCGGAGACGGCGAGCAGCTTGAAGCGGTGTCAGTTCTGGGCGTCGGCGTATTGCTCGTCGGTGACGGGTTCGAGCCAGGTGGTGCCGTCGCCGTCGTCGGTGCCTTCGAGCATGGCGATGTGGGCCATGCAGGTCGTCTCGGCGCCGCCGTGCCAGTGTTCTTCTCCGGGCGGGGTCCAGACGGTGTCACCGGCGCGCATCCGGATGACTTGGCCGTCGCGGTTGACGACGTAGCCGACGCCTTCGGTGACGTGCAGCGTCTGGCCGTAGGCGTGGGAGTGCCAGTTGGTGCGGGCTCCGGGGGTGAACCGGACCAGTGAGGCGATCAGCCGGGAAGGCGGCTGTGCCTTTTTGATCGGGGTGACGTAGACGTCGCCGGTGAACAGGGCGGCGGGAGCTTTGGCGGTGTCGTTGACGGGGCTGAGTTCCACAGGATTCTCCTTTTCGGTACGTATGAATAGATGTGTGGTCAGCGAGCGGATCCGTCCGGCTCGGCGAGGGTGATGGTTGCCGCGGTGTCTGGCTCCAGTGCGGCGAGGGTTTCCGCGGCTCCGGCACGGAGGGTGCCGAGGCGGACCAGCCCGCGGGAGTGCGGGAAGTCGCGGTAGAAAGGGCGAGGTTGCCCCAGGGGGCGCAGTAGGCGATGTCGCCTGCGCGAGCCTCGGTGCCGGTCGGTGCCCCTGCGGTGGTGATCCGCCGGGGCGGGTCGGCGACGCGTTCAGTGCGGTGGGAATCGGCGAGCGTCACGTGGAGCGGGAGCAAGGCGGCGAACTCGCGCGCTGCGACGGAGTCTTCGAGAGTCCCGTGCAGATCGTTGTCGCCCAACAGGATCCGGATGTCCATAGTGGATCGTGGCTGCGCTCAGGGACGCAGCAGGGTTTTGACGGCGCGGCGTTCGTCCATCGCCCGGTAGCCCTCGGCGACCTGGTCCAGCGGGAGTTCCAGGTCGAACACCTTGCCGGGGTTGATCGTCCCGGTCTGGATGCGCTCGACGAGGTCCGGCAGGAACCGGCGCACCGGCGCGGGGCCGCCGAGCAGCCGCACGTGGGAATAGAACAGTTCTTCGCCGGGCAGGGCGACGCCGTGGGCGACGCCGACGTAGCCGACCGCGCCGCCGGGGCGGGCCGAGCGGATGGCCTGCATCATGGATTCCTGGGTGCCGACCGCCTCGATCACGCTGTGCGCGCCGAGCCCGTCGGTCAGCTCCTTGACCGCGGCCACGCCGGCGTCGCCGCGTTCGGCGACGATGTCGGTGGCCCCGAACTCGGTCGCCAGTTTCTGACGGGGTTCGTGGCGGCTCATCGCGATGATCCGCTCCGCCCCGAGTTCGCGCGCGGCCAGGACGGCCAGCAAGCCGACCGCGCCGTCGCCGACGACCGCGACCGTGCCGCCGGGCCGGACATCGGCCGCGACGGCGCCGAACCAGCCGGTGCCGAGCACGTCGGACGCGGCGAGCAGGCTCGGGATCAGGTCGTCGGACGGGACTTCCGGAGTCGCGACGAGGGTGCCGTCGGCCAGCGGGACGCGCAGGTACTCGGCTTGCGCGCCGCCGGCGCCGACGTACTCGCGGTGCACGCAGGAGGTGTGGAATCCGGCCTGGCAGATCGCGCAGGTGTTGTCGGAGGCGAAGAACGAGCCGATGACGAACTGGCCGGGTTTGATCGTGCTCACCTGGCCGCCGACTTCCTCGACGATCCCGACGTACTCGTGGCCCATCGGGGTCGGCGCGGCGACCTGGTTGACGCCGCGGTAGTCCCACAGGTCCGAGCCGCACACGCAGGTGGCGCACATGCGGATGATCGCGTCGGTCGGGGCTTGGATCCCGGGGTCGGCGCGATCCTCGAAACGGACGTCGCCGGGGGCGTGGATGACTGCTCCGCGCATGGTGCGCGCTCCCTTCTGGAGTTCGGTGGTGGGTCAGCGGGCGGTGTAACCGCCGTCGACCGGTATCGCGGCGCCGACGACGAAGCTCGCGCCGGGGCTGCACAGCCACAGCACGGCCGCGGCCATCTCCTCCGCGGTGCCGAGCCGGCCGATCGGCTGGTCGGCGGCGGCCTGGTCGCGGTCGAGGTCGCCGGCGTCGAACATGGCCGTGACCATCGGGGTTTCGATGGTGCCGGGGCAGATGGCGTTGACGCGGATCCCGCGCGGCGCGTATTCCAGGGCGGCGCTGCGGGTCAGGCCGAGGACTCCGTGCTTGGACGCGTGGTAGGCGGCCCGCCCGGGCAGTCCGACCAGCCCGCCGAGCGAGGAGCAGTTGACGATCGCGCCGGAACCCTGCGTCCGCATCTGCGCCAGTTCGTGTTTCATGCAGACCCAGATGCCGCGCAGGTTGACGTCGTTGACCCGGTCGAACATCTCCGCGGTCTCCTCGGCGGCGTCGGTCACCGGGGACTGGATGCCCGCGTTGTTGTAGGCCAGGTCGAGACTGCCGAACCGCTCGACCGTGGCGGTCACCGCGGCGGCGACCTGGTCCTCGTCGCGCACGTCGCAGTGCGCCGCCAGCACCTGGTGCCCCGCTCCGGCCAGTTCGCGTTCGGCGGCCTCCAGCGCGGACGCATCAGCCTCGGCCAGGGTCACCGCCGCGCCGGCCTCCGCGAAGGCCCGCGCGGCAGCAAGGCCCATGCCTGAGCCGGCGCCGGTGACGAAGGCGACCTGCCCGGTGAAATCGTAAGTGGGATTCACGTGTGTCGATGCCTCTCGATCCGGTAGTTACTCGCGGAAGACTTTCTTGGCCACGGCCATCGCCGCCATTGCCTGCGGCCAGCCGGTGTAGAACGCGAGATGGGTGATCGCCTCGATCAGCTCGGCCTCGGTGTTGCCGTTCTCCTTGGCCAGGCCCAGGTGGTAGACGAGCTGTTCGGTGTTGCCGTTCGCGGTCAGGGCGGCGACGGTGACCAGGCTGCGTTCCTTCGGCGTCAGCTCGGTGCGTTTCCACACCTCGCCGAACAGCACGTCGTCGGTGAAACGCACCAGCCCCGGCGCGAAATCGCCGAACATCTTCGCCGCCCCGGACGGCTCCCCGCCGGTGTTTTCCTCAGTCATTGTCTGTCCTTTCCAGACTGTCCGATGTGGACCGTCGTGATCGAATCCCTTTCTAGCGCCGGGAGCGCAGCCCGGCGAACGCGGCGAACGCGGCCGCCGCGGTGACACCGGCGGCCAGCAGCAAGCTGACCCGCATCCCGGCCGCCATGCCCGCCGGTGCAGCGAGCAACGCCCCGAACACGGCGACGGCGAGCGCACCGCCGAGCTGACGGCTGGTGTTGAGCAGGCCGCTGGCAGTCCCGGCCTGGCGGTCCGGGACCGCAGCGAGCAGCACCGCGATCACCGGCGGGATGACCGTGGGCCCGCCCAAACCGACCAGAACCATCAGCACGGCGGTCACCCAGACGGGTGCGCCGCCGGCGGTCAGCGCGACCGCCGCGAGGCCCAGCACCATCAAGACCAAGCCCGCGGCCACCACCGGCCGGGCGCCCGTGCGTTCCACCGCCCGCGGCACGATCGGGGTCAGCACCAATCCGACCAGCATCATCGGCAGGAACACCACGCCGACCTGCACGGCCGAGAGACCCTGGTGCTGGAAAAACAGGCTCAGCACGAACGGCATGCCGTAGTAGCCGACCATGAACGCGAACCCGATCACCACCGACACCACCAGCGTCCAGGAGCGCACCAACGCCAGCGGCACCATCGGATGCGCCACCCGCGCTTGGACGGCGACGAACGCGACGAGCGCCACAACCGCCAGCCCGAAAGCCACCACCACCGACGGGTTGGCGAACCCAGCCCGCCCGGCTTCGATCGCCCCGAACACCAGCGCGGCCATCGCGACCGCCCCGGTCGCCTGCCCGGCCCAGTCGAACGGCACCCGGCGCCGCACCGACCGTCGCGTGCGGGCCAGCAGCGCCAGCGCCAGAACCCCGACGGGCACGTTGACCAGGAAGATCCACCGCCAGCTCGCCTGCGTCAGCAGACCGCCCAGCACGGGCCCGGCCGAGGAGGCGAATGCGCCGCCCATCGCCCAGACCGCGACCGCTCGCGCCCGTTTCGCCGGATCGGGATACGCCTGGCCGATCAGAGCCATCGACGACGGCATCACCATCGCCGCGGCGGTGCCCTGCACCAGCCGGAACGCCACCAGCAGCCCCAGCGACGGGGCCAGGCCGCACGCCGCGGACGCGGCCACGAACAGGCCCACGCCCCAGCCGAACGCCCGCTTCGCGCCGATCCGGTCGGTCAGCGAACCGGCGGAAAGCAGAAAACCCGCGAACGCGAGCGTGTAGCCGTCGACCACCCACTGCGACCCGGTGATCCCGCCGCCCAGCTCGGCCCGCATCGCGGGCAGGGCGACATTGACGATGACCGCGTCCAAGGTGACCACGAAAAACCCCAGCAGCGCCGCCGCCAGCGTCGCCGCGGCCGGTCGGCCGCCCGACACCGCGCCGGTCACCCGAGGACGGAGGACTTCGGGTGCTGAGGCGGACGTGTTGGTCACCCCACGATGCAACGCCCGTCTCTCCGCGCGCGGCAGGTCGCGTCGTACCGGGTTCCGGCAGAACCCCCCTCCGCTCGCGGCCCCGTCGTACCGTGGAGGGCATGAGCGCCAAGAGCACCGAGGCCAGGGACTTCCTGGTCACCCGGCGGGCCAAGATCACGCCCGAGCAGGCCGGGCTGACCCTCTACGGCGGCAATCGCCGGGTGCCCGGCCTGCGCCGGGAGGAGGTCGCGCTGCTCGCGGGCGTCTCCGCCGACTACTACACCCGCCTGGAGAAAGGCAATCTCGCCGGTGTCTCCGACAGCGTTCTCGACGCCGTCGCCGCCGCGCTCCAGCTCGACGAGGCCGAACGCGGCTACCTCTTCGACCTCGCCCGCACCGCCAACGCCGCGGGACGGCCCCCCAGCACCGGTCAGCGGCGCCGTCCCCCGCAGCGCGTCAGCCCGATCGTGCAGCGCATTCTCGACTCGATGACCACCACCGCCGCGTTCGTCCGCAACGGGCGGCTCGACATCCTCGCCACCAACCCGCTCGCCCGCGCGCTCTACTCCCCCGTCTTCGACAGCCCCACCCGCAGCAGCGAGCACTCCCCGCCCAACCTCGCCCGCTTCGGCTTCCTCGACCCCGCCGCGCACGACTTCTTCCCCGACCACCCCAAGTCCTGCCACACCTCCGTCGCCATCCTGCGCACCGAGGCCGGCCGCGACCCGCACAACAAGAGCCTCACCGACCTCATCGGCGAACTCTGCACCCGCAGCGACGACTTCCGCACCCGCTGGGCCGCCCACGACGTCCGCCTCCACCGCACCGGCGTCAAGGAATTCCGCCACCCCGCGGTCGGCGAACTCGCCCTCGACTTCGAAGCCATGCAGCTCACCACCGACCCCAGCCTCACCCTCACCGCCTACACCGCCGCACCCGACACCGCGTCCGAGGAATCGCTCCGGCTCCTCGCCAGCTGGGCCGCCACCGAGACCATCACCGCACCCTGAGACGGCCGCTCTGGTGCAGACCGCCGCATGAGTTCCGCGGCCAAATCGCGTGCCTTGAGAACCGCCCTGACTGCGGCCGCGGAGGACCTCGTGACCGGTTGAGAACTGACCGCAGAACAGATCGTCGGCGCGCTTGCCCTGCCCAGCCCACAGCAGAAACCACTGCTCCGCACGAGCATCCCGTCAGAGCCCGGCAAATCCGTGGCATACGCACTGGGCCATATCCCCGTCGCCGGCATCGGTGAAGCTGATCGTCCCGCGCACGTCGCGCTCCTCGCGATGCCCGGTCAGCGGCCGAGCAGGCCCTTGGCGATGTGGGTGACTTGGATCTCGTTGCTGCCGGCGTAGATCATCGGAGACTTGGCGTCCCTGGCGAGCTGCTCGGCGCGGTATTCGGCCATGTAGCAGTTGCCCCCGAACAGTTGCACGGCTTCCATCGCCACCTCAGTGGCGGCCTCGGACGCGTAGAGCTTCATCGCCGACGCCTCGGCGAGCGACGGCAGCGATTTCTCCCGGACGTGCTCCAGCGTCTGGAAGACCATGTTCTGCACGGTGACCCGGGCGATCTCCATCTTCGCCAGCTTGAGCTGGATCAGCTGGAAATCGGCGATCGGTTTGCCCCACAGCTCGCGCTGTTTCGCGTAGCCGGGGGAAAGCCGCTGACATTCGCCGATGATGCCCAACGCCAGCACGGCCACGCCCATTCGCTCTCCGGCGACCCTCGCCTTGACGGCGTTCCGGCTGTCGTCCGTCCCGTCCGGCTCCCGCTCGCCGAGCAACCGGTCGCGACCGAGCCGGCGCCCAACTGCGGGAGTCCGCCGTTCTTGCTCCCGGGGCCAAGGTTGATCGCGAATTGACTTGCACCGCCACGATGATCGGCCCTATGTCCGGTGCGGAACGCTGTTTTGCCGGTGGCGACATGGATGCCGACGAGCCCGACCGCCGGGCCGCTCGCCCCGCGGTTCCACCGCGCGGAACGTCTGTTGGGGAACCTGTTTCCCGGCCATAAAGTTGCCCGATCGAAGACGGGAACACTCCACGGAAGCAGAGAAGGCGATTCGGATGCACGCCTTGACGCGGCGCCCCGCATGAGCGCGCCGACCATCCAGGCAACCGCCAGAACCGCGAATCTCGACCCGATCGCCATCGTCGGAACGGGATGCCGCCTCCCGGGCGGGGTGGACTCGCTCGACGACCTCTGGGATGTGCTGCGAAAAGAAGAAGACGTGCTGTCCCGCCTTCCCGGTGATCGCTTCGACTTCGAGCGGTTTCACGCGGACGGACCCCCGCGGCCAGGACGGTCCTACACATTCGCGGGCGGCTTTCTCAGCAATATCAGCGATTTCGACGCGGACTATTTCGGAATCTCCGGCCGGGAGGCCTCGCGGATCGACCCGCAGCAACGGCTGCTGCTCGAGTGCGCGGCGGACGCGTTCGACGACGCTCAGCTCGATCCCGGCACGATCGCGGACCACAACGTCGCGGTGGCCATGGGTTTCTGCGCTCGCGGTTACGACGAGCTCCAACGTCGCAGGCTCAAGAGCTGGAACGCGTACAACATCGTCGGCACCGCCGGCTGCGGTATCGCCAACCGGTTGTCCTACGCGTTCGACCTGCACGGTCCGTCCATCGCCCTCGACTCGGCGTGCTCGTCGTCGTTGACCGCGATCCATCAGGCGTGCGAAGCGTTGTGGACCGGGCGCAGTCCGATCGCACTGGCGGGCGCGGTCAACCTGCTGCTCGACCCCGCGGACTACATCGGGTACGCGCAGGCCTCCATGCTGTCGCCGACCGGGCGGTGCCATACCTTCTCCGCCGACGCCGACGGTTTCGTCCGCGGGGAGGGCGCCGGGGTCGTGGTGCTCAAGCCGTTGGCCGCGGCGCTGGCCGACGGGGACCTCGTGCACGCGGTGATTCTCGGCTCGGAACTGAACGCCGACGGCCGCACGACAGGATACGCCCTGCCCAGCACTGACGCGCAGGAACAGCTGCTTTCCCGGGTCTACACCCGCACCGGGATCCACCCGGACCAGGTGGATTACGTGGAAGCGCACGGCACCGGAACACCAGCGGGCGACCCCGCGGAGTGTCTCGCGCTCGGCCGGGCACTCGGCCGCGCACGCACCGAGCCGCTCCCGATCGGCTCCGTCAAGACGAATCTCGGGCACCTGGAAGGCGCCGCGGGAATGGCTGGGCTTTTCAAGGCCCTTCTGGTGCTGCGCCACGGGACCGTTCCCGCGACGCTCAACGCGCTCCCGCTCAACGACGGGATCGACTTCGCCGGCCTGGGGCTGGAACCGGTCACGACGGCTCGAAAGCTTCAGTCCCCCAACGGAATCGTCGGAGTCAACTCGTTCGGCGTCGGCGGCTCCAACGCGCATTTGCTTCTCGGCGCGCCGCCCGCGGTCCCCGCATCCGTCCAGCCTGGCACCGGCCTGCTTCCGATCATCGCGACAGGGACAACGCCGAAGGCGGCAGCCGAATCGGCGCGGCGTCTCGCCGAGCACCTCGAGACCGCGCGGGACGAGTGGTACGACGTCGCGTACACCACCGTGTGCCGCCGCAAGCAGCACGAGTCCCGGATCGTGGTCCTGGCACATGACGCGGCGGAAGCCGCCGAGGCGCTGCGCTCCACGGAAGCCGACCGGGAGGCCCCCGGAACCGCCGCCGACACCGCGGTCAAGCACGGAGCCGTCGGATTCGCCTTCTCGGGCAACGGATCCCAATGGACCGGGATGGCAAGCGATCTGCTCGACACGGACTCGTGGTTCACCGAGGAAGTGCGGGCACTGGACGCGGAGCTGACCCCGCGGCTGGGGTGGTCGGTGGCAGACGAACTGGCCCGGCCGCGAGCGGCGAGGACGCTGGATCGCACCGAGTACGCGCAGCCGTTGTTGTTCGTCGTGCAGGCCGGGTTGGCCGCCGCGCTCGCCGGCCGGGGCATCCGTCCCTGTTCGGTGCTGGGACACAGCGTCGGGGAGATCGCCGCGGCTTACTGCGCGGGCATCCTTGATCGGGCCATGGCCTGCCAAACGATCGTCGCGCGCAGCCAAGCGCAGGCTTTGACGGCGGGAACCGGCGGCATGGCCGCGGTCGGGCTGGGCGAAGCCGAGGCGCTCGAAGCTTTGGAGCGGTACGAGGACCTGGTGCTCGCCGGCCTCAACAGCGATCAGGACGTCACTGTCTCGGGTCCCGGAGCGGTGCTCGACGAGTTCGGCGCCGAGGCGGCCGAGCGCGGGGTGTTCTTTCGCAGGCTGGCACTGGATTACCCGTTCCACAGCCCGGCGATGGAGATCGCCCGCGCGCCCCTCGCCGACGGACTGCGCGGACTGGCCGTCCAGCCGGGCGACGTGCCGCTGCTGTCCACAGTCACCGGCGGCCGGATCGACGGCTCGGAGATGGACGCGTCGTACTGGTGGCGCAACGTGCGCGAACCGGTGCGGTTCGCCCAGGCCGCGGCCGCACTGCTCGGCGACAGTGAGGCCGGCTGCGACGTCGTCATCGAGATCGGTCCGCATCCGGTGCTCGCGACCTACCTGAAGCGGGCGGCGGGACAGCGCGACACTCCCGTCGCCGTCGTGCCCACGCTCCGCAGGAACGAGAGCGGCCCGGAGCAGGTCCGCTCGGCGATCGCCAAGGCACTGGCCGCCGGGGCCAAGGCGGACTGGACGGCGTCGTTCCCGCGTCGCGGCACCACCGTGCGGTTGCCTGCCTATCCGTGGCAGCGCGAACGCCATTGGTCCGGAGCGGCGAGCTGGTGGGTCGACGGCGCCGGTGGCGAGGAAGACATCCCCGCGCACCCCGTGCTCGGCGATCGGGCCCAGACGATGTATCCCTCGTGGCAGCGAACGCTGGAACCGTCCCGGCAGCGCTGGCTGAGCGAACACCGTGTCGGCGACAGCGCCGTACTGCCCGCCTCGGCCCTGATCGACCTTGCCCTCGACGCCGGACGGCAGGCGATCGGCGAACCCGCGGAACTGACCGGGCTTTCCATCGAGCGAGCGCTTGTGCTGCCCTTCGACGACTCGTCCGCCGAACTGCTCCTGCACACAGCAGTGTCCCCGGAGTCCAGAGTGATCATCGGGAGCCGGGGCGAGGAGAGCGCCGAATGGCTGGAGCACGCGAGGGGCTGGCTCACCAAGCTCACCAGCCCCGGCCTCGCGCCGCTGGCCCTCGACGAGATCAGGGAGAGGCTGACGGAGACTGTCGCCCCGGCCGAGCACTACGCGCGGTGTGCGCGCAGGGGCCTGCACTACGACCTGGCCTTCCAGACCTTGACCGCACTGGCTGTCGGGGACGCGGACGTGCTCGCCGAGTACCGCGCGACCATCCCGGTCGGGAACCACCTGGCGCATCCGACGATTCTGGACGGCGCGTTCCAAGCCGCTATCCCGATGCTGGCCGCTCTCGTGCCCGGCGAGGCGCCCCTGCTGCCGATCGCGGCCGAATCCGTGCGCTGCTGGGCGCCGATGCCCGACGAGGGATTCGTGCACGTACGGCTGCGCCACGCCGGAGACGTGGAAGCGGTCGTGGATCTCGACGTCGCGGACCCGCACGGGAAGATCATGCTCGCCGTGCGGGGATTTCGGTTACGGCGGCTGGCGGACGCGGATCCGGCCGGACCGCGGATGCTCTCCGAGACTCTGCGGGCCATACCGCTGCCCGGATCGACGACCGGTTCGACCGCACTTGCCTCGCCGCCGGAGATCCGCGCCGCGTGCGCGTCCGAGATCGAGCTCTTCGCCGACAAGCAGCACAGCGTCCGGCAGCCGGTGTTCCGGGAACACGCGCTGGACATCGCCGCGCATTGTTTCCTGCGCGCTGTACAAGAGATTCTGCCCGGCAAGGACGCCTTCCGCGTCGCGGACCTCACCGCCGCGGGTGTTCCGGCCAGGCGAGTGCCCTGGGTACGTGCCATGGCCGAAATCGCGACCCGGCGCGGTGTCCTGGCCCCGGGCGAGGACCATGCCTGGTCGCCGATCGTGTCGCCGGAACCGGAAACCTTCTTCCAGCGGGGCGTCGAAGCGAGTCCGGCGGACGCGTCCAGCCTTCAGCTCTACGCCGTCTGCGGCAGCGCCATGGCCGATGTGCTCCTGGACCGGCAGGACCCGCTCGAGTTGCTGTTCTCCGAGACCGACACCCTGGCGGCCCGCTACTACGAGCTCTCCGGGATGTCGCGCTGCCAGAACGGCGTCGCCCGTGCGTTCGTCAGGGAACTGGTTCGGCGCCTGCCGCCCGGCCGCCCGCTCCGGGTGCTGGAGATCGGTGCGGGGACAGGGGGGCTGACCGCCGCGATCCTGCCGGAGTTCCCTCCCGAACGCACCCGGTTCGCTTTCACCGACGTCTCTTCCGCGTTCCTGGCCCCGGCCCGGGAACGGTTCGCCTGCCACGACTTCCTCGACTACCGGACCCTGGACCTCAACGAGGACCTTGCCGCGCAAGGGTTCCCGGAGTCCAGTGTGGACCTCGTGGTGGCGGCGAACTCGCTGCACACGGCCAAGGACATCCGCGGCGCGGTTTCCGCCGTGGCGACCCTGCTGGCCGACCACGCGCACCTGCTCGTGCTGGAGAACCACAACGAGGACCTGCTCGAACCGGTCTTCGGCATGCTGGACAGCTACCGCACGGGCGCCGACCCGTTGCGGCCGGATTCTCCCCTGCTTTCCCCGTCGAACTGGCTGGAGTTGCTCCGCGAGTGCGGCTTTACCGGCGATACGGTCCAGGTCGGGGATCCAGCAGACCCGGACGGGGAGGACTTCTCGGTACTGCTCGCCGCGCGAACCGCCCGCGACGCGAGCCCGGCGCCGGCCGACGCGGTCGGAACCGTCTCCGAAACGGGCGTCAGCCCATGGCTGGTGGTCACCGTGGAGTCGTCTACCGTGCCTGCGGACGGGATGGCCGACCGGCTCGCCGCCGCCCTCGGACCCGAAACGCGCCGCGCGACGGCGGCCGGGACGCACTGGGCAGATGTCCTCGACCACGCTCCCCCGCCGCAGATCGTTCTGCTGCTGCCGGAAGTGAATGAAGACGAGCTCGCCCCCGCCGAGGTCACCGAACACGCGATAGAGCGGATCGGCGTGCTGCGCGAGTTCGCGTCGGCCTACGAGGGCCGCACCGGGACCGGCGAGGTACACCTGTGGCTCGTCACTCGTGGCGGGAACGGCACCGCTGCGGCCGTGCCGGAAAGCACTGTCTCGGCCGCGGTGTGGGGCGCCTGCCGGACTCTGGCGAACGAACTCCTCGGCGCGAGCGTGCACCGGATCTCCCTGCCGGTGCCAGCGGTTGTTCCGAACGAGGCGGCGCTCGTCGACGATCTCGTCACCGAGTTGCTTGCCCGGTCCGACGAGGACGAGGTCTATCTGACCGGCGAAGGACGCTTCGTGCCTCGCCTCCGGCCGCTCTCCGAGCCCGTCTCGTGGGTCAGGGCGGCAGACCGCGGCGTCGACGACGCGGTGCCGTTCAGGCTCGAGCACCTCGACCCCGGGATGCGCTATCGACTCGAATGGCGGCCGGCCGACCTGCCTGTCCCCGGCCCCAGCGAAGTCGTGGTGGCCGTGGCCGCCGCCGCGCTGAACTACCACGACATCATGGTCGCCACGGGGCTTGTGCCCTCCGAGGACTCGGCATCCGGCGCACCGAGCCACGGCCTGGGCGGCGAGTGCGCGGGGCGAGTGGTCGCGATCGGAGCCGAAGTCGATTCGGTCGCGCTCGGAGACCGGGTCGCCGGCGTGACGGCGGGCGGCGCGCTCGCTTCCCACGCGCTGCTGCGGGCCGACCAGCTCGTCCCGGTTCCGGACGGAACGCGGTACACCGAGGCCGTCACGTTGCCGGTGACCACCTTCACCGTGCATCACGCGCTGGCCCATCTCGCCAGGCTCACGGCCGGGGAGACCGTGCTCGTGCACGGGGCCGCGGGCGGGGTCGGGCTGACCGCGCTCCAGTTCGCCCGGCGCGCGGGCGCCACGGTGATCGCCACCGCTGGCACCCCGAGCAGACGCGAGACGTTGCGCCTGCTCGGAGTCGAGCACGTGCTCGACTCGCGAACGCCGCGGTTCGCCGACGAAGTCCTCGAGCTGACCGGCGGCGAGGGCGTGGACGTCGTGCTCAACTCCGTGGCCGGGGAAGCACAGCTTCGCGGGTTTCGGCTGCTCAAACCGCACGGCAGGTTCGTCGAGATCGGCAAGCGGGACTTCCTGGACGACAACACGCTGCCCCAGGGCCCGTTCCTGCGCAACATCTCCTTCTTCGGGGTGGACGTCGCCGCGATGTTCGCCGAAGCCAAGGAGATCACCGCCGGGCACATCCGCGAAATAGCGCGCTCGGACGCCTATCACCCGCTGCCGCACCAGATCTTCCCCGCTGCCCGCGTCCACGAGGCGTTCCGCGTCCTGCAGCGTTCGCGGCACTTCGGCAAGGTGGTGGTGGATTTCGCCGACCCGGTGCCAGTGCGGTCGGGCCCGGCGCCCGCCCGGCTCGACCCGGCGGCGGGCTACCTCGTGACCGGGGGCCTTTCCGGATTCGGCGCGGCCACGGCCCGGCATCTGGCCCGCCGGGGCGCCCGGCATCTCGTCCTGGTCGGCCGGTCGGGAACCGGACGCGAGGAGAGCAAGCGACTCGTCGCCGAACTGACCGCGCAGGGGGTTCAGGTCACCGCGCACGCCGCCGACGCGGCCGATCTGCCCGCCATGACCCGGGTTCTCGCGGAATGGGAGAACGGCGGACGACGACTCGGCGGCGTGGTGCACGCGGCGATGGTCATGGACGAAGGCGTGCTCCCCGAGCTGGACGACCAGCGTCTCCGCGCGGTGCTCGCCCCGAAGATGACCGGCGCCCTGGTGCTGGAGCGGCTCACCAGGGACCGCGCGCTCGACTTCCAGATCCACTACAGCTCCGTGAGCGGGCTGTTCGGCAACATCAGCCACGCCGCGTACGCGGCGGCCAACCTCGCCGTGGAAGCTGTCGCCCAGCGGCGAAGGCGCACCGGGGCGCCGTCGCTCGCCGTGCAGCTGGGGCAAGTCGAGGACGTCGGCTACGTGCATCGCACCGACATCGGCGAGTCTCTGACCGCGGCGGGCGTGCCAGGAGTGCCTTCGACACGAATCCTGAAGGCCCTCGACCAGGCGGCGGCCCGTCCACCGGCCACCTCCCCCGAATCCACTGTCGTCATCGCGAAAGTGGACTGGCCGGTCGTAGCGGGATTCCTTCCCGGGCTGAGCGCGCCCCGCGCCGCCGAATTCATCGGCGCCCCCGACGACTCCGGCGAACCCCAGTGGCGAGACCAGTTGGCCGAGGCCAGCGACGCCGAAGCGGAACCGCTCGTGGAGAACATGGTGTGCGCGGTGCTCGGCCGGATCCTGCAAACCTCGCCCGAGGCACTGCGCCGAGACCGCGGACTCGACAAAATCGGTGTCGACTCCCTGATGGCCGCCGAGATCAGTTCGGCCATGCGGCACACCTTCGGCACTGGGCTGCCGCCCGTGGAGATCCTCGGCGCGCCGCACATTCACGCGCTGTCCCATCGGCTTCTGGCCCGCCTTGGCCGCGCCGACGGCGGCAACTCCGAGAAGCCGGGCGGCAGCACATGAGCGGGAGCAGCCCTCGCGCCGTGCTGCTCACCGGCGCCACCGGATTCCTTGGCGTCCGGATGTGCCGGGAACTGCTCCGGGACGACGCGACCACGGTGTACTGCCTGGTGCGCGCTCCGGATCGGGCCGCTGCGCAGCGACGGCTGACGACGTGCCTCCGCGCGACCGGCGCCGGCGAGGACCTCCTGGCTCGGGCGGTCGGCGTGCCCGGCGATCTGGCGGCCCCCGGCCTGGGGCTGAGCGCCGGACTGCGCGACGAGCTCGCCGGGGCGGTGCACACCATCCAGCACTGCGCGGCGTCGACCAACCTGCGGGAAGCTCATGAGAAATCCGCCCCTGCCAACGTTTTCGGCACCCGACGCCTGCTCGACCTGGCACGCCGCCGCGTGGTGCTCGGCATGCCCCCGTGCCGGTTCGCCTTCGTCTCGACGATCGCGGTGTTCCTGCGTGCCGAGGCGGCGGGCATCCGGGAAGTGGACGAGGACTCGAAGCCGTCCCGGGAAACCTCGGGAGCCGCCGGCTACATGTCGAGCAAGACCGACGCCGAACGGATCCTCGCGCAGGCGGCGCGCACCGGCGTCCCGGTCACCATCCACCGGCCCGGGGTCGTCACCGGCGAGTGGCGAACCGGCACGACCTCTCCTGACTCCGACCTGCTCGTCGCCATGCTGCGCGCGGCCGTCTCCCTGCGCCATGTGCCCGCCACCGCCGCGGCCCTTCCCATGGACACCGTCGACACGGTGGCCCGCGGCATCACCGCGCTGAGCCAGGACGGCGAAGGCCGCGGAGCGACGGTGTATCACCACGTCCGGGATGTCCCGCTGTCCCGGCCGTGGAACGCGTTGCGCCGTGCCGGATACCACCTGGCCAGCTGGCCCGAAGCCCATTGGTACCGGCGGCTCCACTGGCACTCCGGCCCGGCGGCGCTGGCGATCGCCGCCATGGCGCGGGCGACGGCACGCCCCGACGGAGTACGCCCCGCCGTCCCCCGCGTCCGCTCGGCCGCTACCGAAACCGCCTTGAAAGCAGCGGGAGTTCTCCAACCGCCGCTGGACGACGACTACTTCGACCGGCTCGTCACCGCCCTCGTCACCCATCGGCTGCTTCCTGCCCCAGGGCCGGGCAGGAGGTGAACCCGGTTCGAGGCCAAGAACCTGGCCGTCGGGCGGAAGCGGCTCGCGGAGCCGCCCACCCACGAGACTCGCCCCGCGGGGACCACGCCGGCCGGGGACATCCGGCTCAATGCCGGTCATGGCACCTAGCGGGAAGGGACGCTCGCGAACGACGATCCCCGTCATCGGCCGGGGACCACCCGCGACTCGGCTCGCGGGAGCCGCTGATCACTTCGTTCCGGACGGGAACGCAGCGATGCGTCTCGGCGGCGGAACACCAGTACTCCAACGAAAACCCGCCCGTCCCACCCCTGGCGCGCAGTCCTCTGCCATCGGCGGCCGCGGGGAGGGCAGTTCAGTCCTCGATTCCGCTCTCCTCGCGTCCCGGGCGCCGTTGTCCGAGCCGGGCAGCCCCACCGGACAGGTCGGTCATGCTTACCGCACCAGGGCGGGCGAAGCTCGACGGGCGACTGCCGCGGACACCGAGATTGCCGTACTCACGCGCCTTCCCCAGCCTCTCGGCGGAGCGCGGCGTCCTGGCTGGCGACCAGGCCAGTCGCGTCACACGTCAGTCCGGCTGGACACCGACAGCTCTCGCGGGCGCGTTCGAGCGATGCCGCGGAGCGGGCACACGATCTGATCGACGTAGACCCGCGCCCTGCGCAGCACGTCTTGAGCCACGGCCTTGTCAAATCGCTCCGCGTATGCGCCAACGCTCAGCGCCGCCGCCGGAGTGCTGCCGCCGTCGAACACCGGGATGGCCGCCGCAGTGATCCCCAGGGGAAGACAGGGCGCGCTCCACGATATTTCCCGTTTCCTGATTTCGGACGCTTCGTTCTGCAACTGACGCCATGCCGACCGGACAGAGGATCCGGAGATTTTCCAGCCCACCTTCACCGCAAACTCCATGGCGAGCACATAATCAAAGGAAAGAAATACTTTCCCGGCCGCGCTGACATGCAGCGGAGACATTTCTTCGACCTGCTGGATGCATGAGCCGTACTCTCTGCTGTAAAATGTGTCCACGAATTTTGTCGTCTTCTCGTCCGGCACAGCGAGACCCACCAGGTATCGAGTCCGCTCATGCAACTGGATCAGCATGGGCTTCAGTTTACGGCGAATGCACGTCAGCCTACCGGATTGAATTTCATTTATTTCCCGCATCGCTCCGCCGAGCCGATAGCAATCGGCGGACTTTCGTACCAGGTCGAGCTTTACGAGCTCGGCGAGGATTCGATGCACAGTACTCTTCGGGAGGCCGGTGTTTCGGACGATCGCGATAAATGTCGCCCGCCCATCCATTGCCTGGATGGCCTGGAGTACGCCGAGGGTTCGCCTCAACAGGCGACCCCTTGGACGGCTCCCGTCCTCCAAGATCACGTGCTCACCGACATAATTCACAGTCGCGGGCCTTTCTTGACAACAGACAGCACCGGGATCGCGCAAGACGCTGTTCACCAGCAATGAAACCGTCTGGTCGAAGCAGCGCCCGCAAGTCACAGCCTCGCACAGATTCCGCGATTCGAATACAGCTCGGCGAGGACGCCCCCGTTGAAGACGTTGAACCAGGATTCATCATCTTCAACAGATTGAACACGTGCCCCAGTTGGCAAGAACGCCATGTCGTGCTTTCGAGCCGCCTTCGAGCACGATCGGGGCCGCTCGCGGCACAGCCCGCCGTCTGAGCAACATTGATATTCGCTGACGGATCACAAAGACTCGCCCGCGCCCCGGCGACTGCGCTTCGCGTGCGTGGTCGCGTGCCGGCCGACGACGCGGCAGCGCCGGGGTGATCAACGGGCGCCACCTCCGATTTCCCCGGTACACTCGCCCCGTGGCGCACCGGGTGCGCGAGAGCTTGATGTCCGCGGATACGGAGGTGCGCCGCAGTGCAGCCGATCGCCTCCGCCGGACGGAACATCGACAATCGACACAGTGCCGAACACGAAATCGACCGAGGGTTGCGGGGGGGTGCACACCAAAGACTTGCAGGGTACCGACCGACTCCTCTGGCGACTGAACTTCTTGATCAGCAGCATAGACGTCGAACATCGCGAACGCTTCTCCCCAAGACCCTGGGCGAAGGGCATTTTGTGAAGAAAAACAACGATCTTTCCGGAAAAGACGCCGGACGGAAAACCGTGTCCAACACCCGGCTTCGCGCCTGGATCGCCGAAGCCGGCTGGACCAACGAAGGGCTCGCCCACGCAGTCAACGTCATCGGCGCGGAGAACGGGTTCGACGTGCGCTACGACCGCACCGCGGTCGCCCATTGGCTGACCGGCACCCGACCCCGCGGCGCGGCCTCCCGCCTCGTCGCCGAGGCACTCTCCCGTCGCCTGCATCGCCTTGTCAGTCCTGCCGACGTCGGGTTCGCCCCCTCCGAAAGCCCTGGCGAACCAGGATCGGCCGCCCCGGCCGACCCCGTCCTGGCCCTCGTCGCGCTGGCTCGCGCCGACCTGGACCCCACCCAGCATCTGGTGCTGCACCGCACGATCTACCAACTGGAACTCCCGGTACCGGGACTGCCGCGTTCCACCGGCCGCGAGCCGATCGTCGCCAGCCGCACCGGCGCCGCCGAGCAATCCGCCGCCCACTCCCCGATGCTGCCGGCTTTTTCCACTGCCGTTCTCACCATCGGCGGACGCCATGCCTACAAGGCCCTGATCGCCCACCTCGCCCACGACATCGGCGAGCAACTCCACACCTGGCAACCCCCGCACGAGCGCCGCTCGCGAATCACCGCTGCCGTCGACCTGGCCATCGTCGCCGGTCTGATGGGCGCCGATGCCGAGGACCACGGCCTCGCCCAGCGCTACTACCACGCCGCCGTGACGCTCGCCGTCGACTTCGACGACCCCATCCGCTACGCATTGGGGCTGTGGGCGCTCGGCGATCAGGCGATGCATCTGGACCACTGCGAACGGTCCCTCGCCTTCAACACCGCGGCACTGGCCGTCACCGACAGCCACGCCCCGCCCGCGACCGAGGCTCTGCTGCACGTCCAGGCCTCGCTCTGCCATGCCGCTCTCGGTCACCACCAGACAGCCCACCGGCACCTGTCCTCCGCTCAGCACGCGCTCCGGTCCGGCGATCTCGCTGGCCGCGAGGAGGCCTTCCCGAAGGTCGGAGTGTGCACCCGCCCGTATCTGGCCTACTGCACCGGCAAGGTCCACCAATTGCTGGGCGACTGTGACGCCGCCGTCAACGCTCTCCACGCCGCCCTGCGCGAATTCCCCAGCACCGACCACCTTCCGCGCGCGCTCGCCTTGGCAGCGCTTGCCGAACTTCACCTCGACACCGGCGATCTCGAGTCAGCCTGCGAAGCCTGGAAGAGTTTGATCGACCATTACCCTTGGGTGGACTCAGCTCGCGCCGAGAAAGCCATCACCACCATGCGGCAACGCCTGCGCCCCCTTCAACGGCACATCCGCGTGCAGCGGCTGCTCCGCCACGCGTCCATCGCCACCTCCCGCACGCACACCAGCCGCCCCGCCTGACAATCCCCGGCAGCATCGGCCGGAGGGAGGCAGCGCGAGAGACCCGTTCCGTCCGGCCCTCAGCCGGGCGGCGCCGAAGAGACAGAGACTTCAGCCGCCGAACTCGAACGAGTTGCTGCCGCGCGCCTGGAACTGCCAGTGCGAGGAACTTCCGCGTTCAACTCGAATGACCACTGGCCGCAGCCGGTTAGGCGAGGAGGTGGACGGAAAGTTCGAAGTGGTCGACGTCATTACCGAGCACGCCCGTGGTCGCGCACGGCCTGGCCGCGCTCCCCGATGCGGAAGCCGCTCGCCGTCCTGAGCGCCCCGCCTCCATTCCCGGCGATGCTCCGGTCGTCCGACGCCGAACTGTTGTTTCACTCGTTCGGCCAGACCGTCGTCCATGACGGCTTGCTGGCGGTCGGCGGCACCGTCACCCCGCTCCGCTGGTCCGAATGGCTCGCGGCACCGCGCCCTGCCGCGATCAGTTTTTTCGGCATGCACGGCATCAAGGCGCACGTGACCCTCAAGCGACTGCCGCCCGGGCCGTAAGCATCGGCGGCGGACGGCCGCACATTGAGGTTTCTCGGGCCCGCCAGTCGTGGCCCAGCGGTGCGCCGCGGCGAGGGCGACACACACTGGCTACTGACAAAACCGCGGAACGTGGTGCGCGCTTTGACCAGCGTTCGACTCGCCGAATTTGCCCGCAGGCCCTCGGAAGCGGCCGATGCGTTCACCGCGGTCGGCTGCGTCGGCGCCGCGGCAGAACCGCTGCCCAGCGGCGCGTTTCTGTTTCCGGGCTCGGATGCGGATGCCGAACGGGACTACGACCAGAGCGAGAGGTACCGGTACTCCGGTCCGGAGCTGACCGACCCGCTGATGGTCGTCCCTCGGCTGGCGGCTACGAATCCGGCTGCTACGAGCCGCGGTCCGCGTTTCGATCTCCGCGGCAACACCCGCACTGTCCTTCGATCTGTTCTGGAACGGCACATAACTGCCGCCGAAACGAGACACCCTGTCGACGTACGGCGAATTGCGTGGCCAGCGTTCACGTCCAGCGCTCGATCCGCCGCAGCCTGCGGGCCAGCTACGCCGACCGGGAAACCGACGCCACTACCCGGTTATGCGGGCGGACCTGTGATGAACACGTCCGTTCCCAGGCCTCAGCGAAGGATGGGAATTTCCGGCTTCGCAGGCGTCTCACACTACGCTTTGGACAACGCCGTTCATTTGACAGAGCCGCGAAGATTTGACTGGTCAAGTATCAGCATCCACCTACAGGTCAGTCTTTCGCGCTGGCCGAGTCGGGACCGCTGCTCGGGACGTTCGACCTGGCGCCCAGCTTGCGGTATCGATCAGGGCGACTGGTTCGAAGCCAGCTTGTGTAACCGATTCCTGCCGCTGCGGCGGCAAGCAGTCCTGCTGCTCCGAGCGCTGGCGCGAGGACGGTGCGCCAGTGCCGGTCGGGTCGCGCTCGGAAGAATGCCAATATGGAGACGGCGGCGGCGCCCTGCGGCAGAATGATTCCGAGGGTGCCGAGGCTGATCATGTTTGAGGCGAGCCCCGCGTATGGATGCACCGCTTTCGATTCCGCGACCGCGTCGAAGCGACCTGCGGTTTTCCACTGTCGGAGGATACGCCGCTCGTAGTTGCGAGCCCCCACCTTCTCGCGAGCACCGCTCGTTCCGCGCCGCGAAACAATGGTGGATAGATCATGCGGCGCGTGCCAGGGTTGCGATGTCCGAGACTCGTCGCATGCTCATCACGATGACATTGAGTGTCCGAAAAGGACAATCTGGCGCTGGCGACTTCTCGGCAAGGGCGTTGTGAGATCGCTGCGATTGTTCGCGGTTCAACCAACTGCCCTGCTTGACGTATCGACATCGCGACGAGGAGCCAGTGTGAAAGCGTTCACGGTGATCATGTTTCCAGGACAGGGCGCCTACCGGCCTGGGTCGCTGGCGCGGTTGCGCCAGCGGTACACGGCGGCGGACTCGGTTCTGGAGCGGATCTCCGCAGCGTCGGAGGGTCAACTGGACCGTCTGCTCCGAGAGGACACGCGGTCGTCGACGAGCGAACTGATGCACAACGAGCCGGGCCTGCTCCAGTTGGGGATCTTTGCGACTTCGGTAGCCATGTGGGCGGCCCACGGGCCGGACACCGCCGACGAAACCGTGCTGATGGGACACAGCCTCGGGGAAATCGCCACGCTGACCTGCGCGGGCGGTTACTCGATCACGGATGGCACCCGGGTGGTCCTGGCCCGCTCCGCGGCGCTGGCGAGGCTGGAGAAACGACGCGGCGGCATGGTCGCCCTCGAACTGGACGCAGCCCGCGCCGAAGCCGTGCTGCGCCTCGTGGACGACCCGACACTGACCTTGGCCTGTGTCAACGCACCTCGGCAGAGCGTCATCGCGGGTTCCGGCGAGGCACTGTCGCGGCTCGCGGACGTCGCGCGAGACCTCCGCATCGCATGTACTCGCCTGAACTCGCCTTTCGCCTTCCACAGTCCGCTGATGGAGAGAGTGGTGGAGCACTACCGGGCGGGCATCGTCGGCATCCGCCAGCTTCCCTTGCTCTACCGCGTGTTCTCTCCACTGCGCGGGAGGTACGTCACCGACGCTGACGACCTGGCGGCGCTGCTGACCGACCAGTTCGTAGCCCCCGTGCCGCTGCTGTCGGCGGTCCGGGCCGTGCATTCCCGAGGTGCGGCATCGTTCGTCGAATGCGGAGCGGGAAGCGCCACCGTCGAGCTTGTCCTCCAAACCGTGCCCGCGGTGCGCACCCGCACCTGGGACGAGCCTCCGGTGTCAAGCGTCCCGGCCGACCCTCCGTCCGCGCCGGAATCTCCAACAATTGCCGTTGACCCTCAATCCGGCTCGACCGGAGACATTCCCCCCGACAGCGGCGAGTCCCTGGCAGTCGTCCCAGACTCCGCCCCCGCTCCGGCGACGCCCACGAGCGGTTCGGTCGCAGTTGCGCCCGAACCGGCCGAAGGTCGGCAGGAAAGCCCGGCGGAGATCGTCGAGGTTTTGCGCGAGATGTACGCGGGGGCGCTGTCTTACCCGCTGGAGGCGTTCGAGGAGGACATCGACTTGGAAGCTGACCTCGGGATCGACTCGCTGAAACAGACCGCGCTGCTCGACCAGGTGGTGACACGCTTCGGACTGCCGAGGGACCAGCAGATGTCGGTCACGCGGTTCCACACGCTGGAGTTGATCGCCGACGAAGTGCACCGGCAAAGCGCCGCGAAAGAGGGGTCCCGATGACGCGATGGCCACAGTTCGACGGACGCGCCGTATCGATCGCGGGTGGCGAGCGCGTCGCCGGGGCGACGATCGATGAAGAACTCCCACCGGAGCGCGTCGCCCCGCCCACAGCTTCCGATGAGGCCAGCCGCCCCGGGGACGGGGGACGGATCGTGGCGGGCCACCATGACCTCCAGTTCGATGCGGGCGAAGGGATCGCCATCGTCGGCATCGGCGCGGTCGCCCCCGGAGCCGAGGACGTCGATGCCCTGTGGCGACTGCTCACCGAGGGCGAGCCCGCATTCAGCGAGCCAGGACAGCGCTGGGATCTGGATACCTACTACTCGCCGGATCCGGACCGCCCCGACAAGTGCACGGTGCCGAAACTGGGCTTCGCGACCGCCACGCGGACAGACGGCGCCGACCGTCCCGAGGAGTACGCCACGACCTGGCTGCGCTCCGCTCTCACACAGGCGTGGCAGGGTCAGCGGCCTCGGCCGGACGACAAAGTGGGCCTGTACGTCGGCGCCACCACGGACGGCAGCCAACACCTCGAGGAATCGTTCATCGCCGCAGCTGTCGAGGAGTTCTGCGCCGGCCGTCCGGGGTCCGCCGGACTGGCCGAGCGGACCAACGCGTGCCTGCGCCACCGGCTGGACCGGCCGGAGCAGGCATTGCCGCAGGCGAGCGCATGGGCCGCAGCCTCCGGGACCTTGCCGCAGGACACCGAGACCGTCACCGTGGACACGGCATGCAGTTCTTCGTTGTACGCCATCGATGTCGGCATGCGCCGGTTGCGCGCCGGAACATGCGACATCGCAGTATGCGGCGGCGTGTTCGCCCTCGCACCCCGTCCCGTGAACCTGTTCGCCCAGATGAAAGGCTTCAGCCGCACAGGGTCGGTGCGCTCATTCGACGCTGCGGCTGACGGCACCCTCTTCTCCGACGGAGCCGGCATCGTCGTCCTCAAGACGCTCGAGCGGGCGCGCGCGGACGGAGACCGCATACTCGGGTTGCTCACCGGGGTCGGCGTCTCCAGCGACGGAAAGGGCAAGGCGATCTACGCCCCCCACGGCAAGGGGCAGCGAATGGCCGTCGAACGCGCCTACCGCAGCGGCCCTCCCCTCTCCGACGTCAGCTGGACCATCGCTCACGGCACCGGCACGCCCGCAGGGGATGCCGTCGAGGTCGATACGATCACAGCAGCATTCGGCAAGAACCCCGTGGCCCTGACCTCCAACAAGTCCCTGATCGGCCACACCGGCTGGGCAGCCGGAGTCCTGTCGGTCATCCACGCCGTGCTAGGTCTTCGCCACAGCCAGATCCCCCGGCAGCATCCCTTCCCTGCGCCGCCGACCGCCTGGAAGCTGCCGGCCTCGGTGACCATCCCGCACAAGACGCTGACCTGGAAACCTCCCTCCGGCGCACCTCGCGTTGCCGGGATCAACTGCTTCGGCTTCGGCGGAACCAACGCCCACGCGGTCGTCACCGACCACCATCAGGCCTACGTCAGCAATCCCCGCCGCCACCTCGACAACGACCCCGTGGTCGTCGTGGGCTGGCACGCGGTACTTCCCGGCAGCCCGTCCCGTGACGCCATCGCGCGCTGGCTGACCGGCCAGGACACGACACCTCCCGCACCGGCGGCGTACGACATCGTCCCCGCCGTCCCCTTCCACATGCTGCGCCTGCCGCCCTCCGCCCAAAGTTCCGTCGATCTCGCTCAGCGCCTGGCGCTGCTCGCCGTGGACGGGCTGGACAAGTCCGTCCACGCGTTCTGGGACTCGTTCAGAGACACGGCGGGCGTCATCGCCGGGCACACCGGGCTGACGGCTCAGGCCTGCCGCTACAGCATCCGATGTGCCTTGGACGACCTGGAACAGCACGTGGCCGCCGAGCTCGCGGGCACCGATACAACAGCACGGGAGACGTTCGACGCGCTGGCCGACGGCACCCGGAAGAATGTCGCCGCAGCGACCGAAGACACCTATCCGGGCGGCATGGCCGGTCTCATCCCGGCCCGTATCGCGGCCGCCCTGGACTTCCACGGCTTGGTTCTCGCCACCGACACGGGCACAGCGTCAGGCATCGACGCGATCAGGCTGGCTTGCGACTACCTCGCTACCGGCAGCCTCGATGTCGCTCTCGTAGCGGCGGCCAACGGCAACGCTCTGCCGGCGTGGAATCGCGTGGTCCGGCCGGCGGTCGGATCACCGGAATCGCAACTGGCCCACGGAGCCGTGTGCTTCGCGCTGACTCGGCAGAGCCTGGCCGCTCAGGCCCGGCTGAAGGTTCTCGCCCGACTCCCGCGTCAGCACCAGGCCGGAACACCCGAGATCGCCGCACAAGGCGTGGACGCCCGCAGCTATTTGGGGGCAGACTCGGCCTGGGCGGCGCTGGCGCAGATCCTCCAGCGTCGCTCCGGAACTCTCCGCTGGAAAGACCCGGTAACCTCGCGCACCACCCGCGTCACGCTCGAGGCCCCGACGCATCCGGCAGAAACGACGGGCGCCAGGAGCTACCGGGTCGACCACGTGCCAATCGCCGCGACGCCCGCCGCGCACGCTACTTCGGCGATTCCGCCGGACTGCGTGATCCTCACCGATGCGCCGGAGGCTCTGCCGAGCGGCGCGGCACCGGGACGGCACCGCGCTGTACTGGCCGTCACGGCGGGGAGCCAGAGCGGGATACGACACATCCCAGACCCGACTCCCGAAGCCGTACGAGAGATCTTGACATCGCTGACGTGGAAGCCGCGGCATCTCCGGGTGCTGGCCCACCCCGTCGGCAACGCAGAAGCCCGTGAGCGACTCCTGGCACTGCACGATCTGGCCTTCCTCACAGTGAAGGAAGCTTCCGACAGCCTGGCCGGAGGCAGCGCGGCCATCGTCGTCCACGAGGCAGTCGCCCACGGCTTGCCCACCGCGGAAACGGGATTGTTCACCGGATTCGCCAACAGTCTCGCCTGCGATCTGCCCGAGGCTCAGGTGCTCTGCTTGATCACCGGCATGGACGGCGGGGCCGAGGCTCTGGCCCAGCTGGACCGCGAACTGCGGACCGAGCGAATGACCCCGGTCGTCGTCCGCCCCCGGTCAGGGCAGCGGCTGGAACGCCGGCTCGTCCCGGTGCCGACGCCGGCCGGCGAGCCAGCCCCGTACCGGCCGCGTGTTGTCGTCGCGGTAGGCGGATCCCGGGGCATCACCGCCGAACTCCTCATCCACCTCGCCCGAACCGCCGCCCCCCGGATCTGGATCCTCGGCACCAGCAAGATCGGCGGAAGCTCCGAAATGCCGGCCGAGACGAATCGTGCGGAATTCATCCGCGCCGTCCGCGCAGCCACGCCTTCCGTAACACCCGCGGAGGCCAGCAAGGAGTACGAGCGCACCACCAGGCTGCGCTCCGCCTGCGCCACCCTGGACACTCTGGCGAGCCTGTGCGGCAAGGAGAACGTGACTTACCTGGCCTGCGACGTACGCGACCGGAATGCCGTCAACGCCGCCATCGGCCGCGTCCTCGGCACTGACAGCGATATCGACCTGCTGCTCTTCGCCGCCGGCGCCAACCGTCCCGGAGACACCCTCCGCAAGAGCCTGGACGACTTCCGCCTGGTGCGCGACATCAAGGCACGCGGCCACGCCAACGTCCTGGGAGCGCTCGGCGCGCACAGGCCCAGGAGATGGATCAACTTCGGGTCGGTCGCCGGACTCGCCGGCCAGCCTGGCGAACTCGACTACGCGGCGGCCAACGAGTATCTGGCGACTGCCGCCGCCCAGCAGCACGCTGAGGGCTGGGACCACTTCACCATCGGCTGGCCGGTTTGGCGGGAAACAGGATTGGCGTCTGACCCAGTCATGCGGGAGCACCTGCAGCGCATCGGGCTCGGCGCCATCAGCAACGACCAAGGCGTCCGTCTCTTTGACGCGGAGCTCGCGCTGGTGCCGCACCCCTCGTATACCGTGCTGCTGACCGACCAGGACATGACCTCCGCCGACGCCCGTTTCCCCGGCCTGCGCGCGGCAGCCCGGCCGGCGAGTCCCGCGAGAGCGCGCCCCTCCGTGCTTCCTCGCCCGTTCCGCGGGGCACCGCGCATCCTCGGCGACGGAGCGACTGTGTTCAACTGCCGCATCGACGTCGACCAGGACCGCTACCTCAGCGACCACCTCGTCGACGGCCGTCCCACAGTTCCCGGAACCTTCTTCGTAGAGATGGCGGTGGAGGCGGCCTGCCACCTCCACCCCGGTTTGACCCCGATCGCCGTCAAAGACGGCGTCTTCTCCAGATTCCTGCGCACCCATCCGTGCACCGGTCGCACGGACTTCCAGATCACCGCGCGCGCCACCCACGCCAGCGCGGAGGAAACACAGGTGGCCATCACCTTTTCCTCCGACATCCGCACCCCCGGCGGGATCCTGGTCCAGTCCGCGCTGCCGCACGCCACGTGCACCGTTGTCCTGGCTGCTCAGCCCACGCCGCCCGAACCACGCCCAGGGCTGGCCCCTGTGCGCGAGGGAGCCACGCCCGATCCCTACTATTTCAGCAACTCCGCCATCGCTTTGACTGGTGCCTTCGTCACCACATCGCATACAGCACTGCACGCGAACACCGCCTACGGACGCTTCTCCGCGCCGCCGCACCTGTCACGGGCGCCATTGAGTACCTTCCGCATCCCAGCACTTCTTCTGGACGGCCTGGCCCGCGTCTGCGCGCTTCACACCAGCACCGGGAATTCCATCGACCTCTTCGCACTGAAAGGCTTCCGCCGCATCGCGTTCCACCGCCTGGGCCCGGACCATTTCGTCCATACGAGCGCCGCGGCCCCTATTCATCTGTACGGATTCGCGGAACAGGCGTCCGACGGCGCTTCTGACGACGAGTCGTACCACTGCGTCGCCGTCGACAACGACAACATTCCGGTCATCGAGATCACCGGGCTGGTGGGCTATCGCAAGGGGGCAGTGCGAATCCCCGGCGCCATGCCCGGCTGAGCCCATCGACCGAGCCGAGTGGCGGGCAGGATCGCCGACGACCTCAATGCGCGATCCTTGCCGGCCCGGACGGGTCGATTCCGACCAGCTTGCGCGGGGTTCGGACAACCCCCTTGTTCCCCTTCCGTGAGGTTCGTCCCGATCTCGCTGGGAATACGCCGTTCCGAATGCTGGTGCGCGCTGCCGCGGCCCGCCGGTGGTTCTGTTACAAGAGCATCCTCCCCGGGCACGCGCTGCCACGGTCCTGCGGACCGCGTTGACGTCGTGGTCACCGACCGGAGATTTCCGTCGACGGTCCTTTCGCGGACGGCTGTCGACAGCGTCTGTCTCGCAGCTGGCAACGCTCTTGCCGCGCAAGGCTGGCGGGAATCACGGCCGTTGGCGGAGCGGGTGTTTCCGTGCGGTGACAGTGATGGTCGCGATGCCCACGTCTGAGAAACCCGGCCGGGACAAGCTGTCGATCACGGCGTTGACGTCGTCCGGGGTGATGTTCGGCAGTTCGGCGATGTGCGGGGCCAGTTGTCGGAGGGTGAGGCGCCAGAAACGGCCGAAGGAGTTGGTCGCGGTGGCGGTGGGGCAATGGGTGTGCTGCTCGATGTCGGTCATGCCGAGGTGTCGCAAGGCGGCGGGAATGGAGCTCGCCCAGCGGTCGCAGTCGGTGCCGAGCCGATGGTTGAGGACGGTGAGAGCGGCGAGGGACACCTTGGCGTATGCCGGGTCGGCCGCGGAGTGAAGCGGGAACAGGGAGGGGTCCTCGACGACAAGCCAGCCGCCAGGCGCCAGCCAGCGGGCGAGCCGGGTCAGCACGTGTTGGCGTTCGGGCAGGTGGTGCAGGAGGTAGCGGGCGTGGATGAGGTCGAACGACGCTTCCGGGAAGTCGTCGCGGGTGACGTCGTGGCGGACGAACTCCAGGTTGTCGCGGTCGGCGTCCAGGAAACGCAGGTCGAGTTCGGTGCCCAGGACGGTCGCGCCGGGCAGATCGTCGGCCATCCAGCGCGCGACGGTTCCGCTGCCCGCAGCCAGCTCCAGGCAGCGCGGGCCGGGGATGGGCGGCAGGCGTCGCAGAGCTTCGACGGTCACCGGGTCGAGTGCTTCTGCCAGCAAGCGCAGCCGTTCCTGTTCCGCGTCGTCGGCATGGCTGAAGATCTCGTCGCCGTACCGTTCGGCCCGGGTGGTCGTGGCGGTTCCGCTGGGTGCGTCCGCGGGGGAAGGGATGTTCGGAGGCAACGTCGACGGCGGGACAGGGAACACGTCGGCCGGGGAGAGCGTGTCGGGACGATGGTGGCCGGTGAGGGTCAGCGCGGAGGCGAATTCCGCGTGGAGGCACCGCAGCACGTGTTCGACACCGGCCTGCCCGCCGATCGCCAGTCCGTACAGCCAACTGCGGCCGATCATCACCGCGCTCGCGCCTAACGCCAGCGCGATCAGCACGTCAGTGCCGGTCCGCACGCCGGAGTCGAACAAGACCGGGATGCGCCCGTCGACCGCGGCGACGACGGCCGGCAGGCAGTCAAGGGCGGCGACGCCGTTGTCGAGCTGGCGTCCCCCGTGGTTGGACACGACGAGTGCGTCGGCGCCGGCGTCGGCGAGCGCGCGGGCCTCGTCGGGGCGGCACACGCCCTTCACCACGATCGGCAAGCTGGTCCACGAGCGCAGGAGATCCAGGTCGTGAGGGACCAGGGAGGGCTTGGCGAACAACCGGTTCCAGGCGGCCGCCGCGACACGGATGTCGTTCTCCTCTGGTGCGGGCATCGCGTCGTCCAGCCCAGCCAGTTCGCAGAACCGCGCGTCCGAAAGGTAATTGCCCAGTCCATGGCCGTGCTCGTAGGGGAAGAACGCGGAGGAGAGTTCGCGCGGCCGCCATCCGGCGGCGTAGCAGTCGCCCATCACCACGATCGCGCGGTAGCCGGCCGTTTCGGCCCGTTCGACGAGCGAACGCGCCAGCTTCTCGTCGCCGGGCCAGGCGAACTGGAACCACCGCCGCCCATCGAGTGCCGCCTGAGCGACCTGCTCCAGCGGCATCGACGTCACCGCGGACAGCACCTGCACCACGCCGAGCCTCGCGGCTGCCCGTGCCACGGCCGCCTCGCCCTGCGGATCGGCCAGGCTCGCCGGCCCGGCCGGGGCGAGCAGGACCGGCATGCTCATCGGCGTGCCCAGGAGGGTGCACGACGCGTCGCCGGCGCCGCCGTCCCGAAGTACCCGGTAGATCAACCCCCACCGGGCGAAGGCCTCCGCGTTGGCCGCCACCGTCCGTTCCCTGCCCGCCCCGCCCGCGATGTAGTCGAAAGAGCGCGCGGGCAACGCCGCCCGCGCGGCGGCCTCCAATTCGGCAGCCGTGAACGGGAACGGTGAACCACCGTCGGCAAGCACCTTGCTCTGGTAGCTGCCCGCATATCCCATGATTCCTCATAACTTCCGTGCGTGCGCACCCCGCTGGCAGGGCCACCGACTCGCCTGCGACATGATTGTTGCCGGCGGGTCGAAGCGTTGGCCGGGCCGGAGCCGGTGCGCTGCTCCGGGATCCGGTATCGCGAGAGCAGTAGGCCGTCGCAACTCATTCGAGAGAACCACGCCCGAGCAGCGGAGGACAGCGCGGTTCCGCACGGCGGGAAGCGGCTCCCGTCCCGCCACGAGAGAGTCCGTTGTGGACGATCCGCCTCAGCTCGCCGGCACGCCCGCCTGAGACGCGAACAGCTGCCGGATGGGGTTCGTCCCGGATTCCGAGAATCGTCCGTTTGCCATGACGCGATTTCGGAGATAATTCTCAGGCCGCGAATTTCGGCCTGCCGGATGCCGCGGGTAGCACAAACCAGCCTTGACAAGTTCCCGGGAACCGTCCGCGGCGGGCGGGCGTCTCCAGGCATCTCGCGGCTCTCCGCTGACGTAGCACCTGCACGCAGTAGCGGACAGCTGAGCAGAACCTATTCCTGCAGGTCAGCCAGTGAGCTCGAATCCCCCACAGCTTCGGCAGGACTTCCTGTTCGCTCAATCGCTGCCGACCTGTTCGGCAGGCGGACCCCGACGAGAACGCCGTCTCCCGACCGGGACGAACGGCTGCTCCTGCCCCGCAGCGAGGACTGGGGCAGCCGCGCAGCGCGGGCAGAACCCGAGGCCGGGACGGGCGGCCGACCGGAGCCGCATCTGGCGCTGGGAGCACTCGCTGGTGCCAATCCGCTGCTGCGGAGTCCGAATCGAGACAGTGGCCGGACACGCTGAATCCCTTGTGGACAGTCATTGACGCACACCGCAACCGCGCCGCGCTGTCACCGTCTCGCCAGCACAGACTGCCGGCCAGTTCGCCCTCTCAGCACCGCCCGGCTCAGGAATGCACGCAACGTTGCTTGTCGATGTCCCAGCTTCCGCCGCTGTTCAAGCAATCACTGAACTCGCGTTGACCGTCCACCCACGCCTTGTGCCCCGCACACACGTTGTACTTCAGCTCATCGCCGTCCCTGCACTGGTATCCGTACTGGGGAGGTTTTCGCGTTGGAGTCTTTCGCACCGGGACAGTCTTGGTAGTCGCAGGGATTCGCACCGCCGGTGCGCTCGCCGAGGTTCTGGTCGACACCGGCGGTGTCGTCATTGTCGCCGCCGGGCCGGACGACCCAGGAGAGGGCGTGGAGCTGGTTGCGGTGGGTGAATTCGCCGGTGTCGGCGAACTGGGTATCGCCGGCGCACCACCGCACCCAGCCACCGCCAAGCCAGCAGTGAGCATAATTCCGCAGAACCGCATCCTTGTCATGCTGCGACCTCGACCAACTCGACGACAGAGCTGACCTGCAAGTCGCGCACGGCACGAGGAGTGCAACCGCATCGAGTGTTACGTCACCCGACTGCAATCAAGACGACAGCGTCACGAAACCGACTATCGCCGCCTCAGGGCTCGACGGGTTCGGGACGATGGAGTCTTTCAACCGACGCGAATGCTTCTCGGCCGCGCGGCTGGTTGCATGAGGAGCCGGGCGCCGACACTCCGTTCGGTGACCGGCTCTCGTCATTTATACAGACACACTTCAGGTCGCATCAACGATGCTGGCCTGCGTCGAACTGGGGGCGGCTTCCGCGACCGCCCCCAGTTCGACCTGATCAGTTTTCCGGCACGACCGAGAGGACTTTGATGGTCCACGGGCAGTACTGCTTGACTTTCCATTCCCCGGCGTTGCTGACTTCGTGCGGCTGGCCGTCGCACGCTTCGGTGGTGCTGTCGGCCCAGTGGAAGGTGGCCGGGTCGATGTGCCAGTCGTAGCCGGTGTTGACGCCGGAGGAACCTCGGACGATGTCGCCGTTGGGAATTCCCGGATGGTCGACCTGGCCGTTCATGAGTCTGACCGCCTGGTCCGCGTCGGCCTGCTTGAGCAGTTCGACGCGGTAGATGTCACCGCTGGAGAAGACCTGGATCGTGGCGATGTGGGCGCCGGTCTGCTGGGTGTGCGCAGCCGCGACCGCTGGGCCGGTTCCCGCCAGCAGTGCGCCCATGGCCGCCGTACCCGCCAAAACCGCAGTGAGCGTTCGCATGTGCAGATCCTCCTTGTCGTCCTTCTCGGGGCGAATGCCGCCCGTGTCCGACCGTAGCGCCGGGCCGTCGGGGAGGAATCAGGATTCCGTGCACTTTGACTGCATATTCGTCCCGACAAATGAGAGCCATCAGAGTGGTCAATTTCAGGTCTTTACGATATGCGTGGATCTTCGCCGGAAAAGTTACTGAAATTGCATTTTTTGTTCATTCGGGCAGGGTTTCCGGACGTACCGTGCGCTGCTGGGGACTTCTGGGTGCGGGGTGTCGTCAGAATTCCTGGCGGAATCGTCGGCACGCGATCGGTGGCGGGCGGAGTTGACGCCGTTGCCGCACAACTGCGGCGTGCTCGATCACCGGCCTCAACCGGTACCGGACGGAGGCGGTGGGCGGCCGCGAGGTCCGTTGTCGCCGGGCGAGCCGCGACGAGACTGGGCGCCACACTGCACGCGCGATGACCACGAGCGGTCCCCATCACGCGGCACCACCCCGGCGACGCGGCTGCCGTTCGATCCGCTCTGCCGCAGTTGAACTCTTGGCCGGGAGCCGCCGATCGGGAATGCTGGCACCGGACCGGTGCCAGCACGGCCGAGCACCGATCCGGCCCGAGGGGACGGTGCTCCCCTCCCGCTCGTCAGGAGGCTTAATTGAGTCGCGACGCGTTCAAGCCACCGCCCGCGCCCGCGTTTCGGCGGCAGGGGGATCTTCTGCTGCTGTCGGGCCAGGTCGGGGTCGACGAGAGCTGGCGGCCGGTGACCGGGACGTTTCACGACGAGGCCCGCGCGGCCTTCGCGAACGTGCGGCGGGTGCTGGCCGAGGCCGGGGCGCGGCCGGACCAGATACTCAAGGTCACCGCTTATCTGACCGACCTCGGCGACTACTCCGGCTACAACGAGGTCTGGATCGAGGAGTTCCCCGACGAACCTCCTGCCCGGACGACGATCGGCGTGCAGCTGGTCTCGCCCTTTCGCATTGAACTCGACGTCGTCGCGTGGCTCGGCGACACCGCCTGACCGGTGCCGCGAACGAGGACCGGCCTGACGAGCGATCCGTTCAGGCCAGTTCGACCAGCAGTGCGGCGAATTGGTCCGGCGCTGACCAGAACGGCGAGTGTCCGCCGTCGATCTCACGGACCGCGGCACCGAGCAGGTCCTGGGCCCGGGCGGCGTTCCAGTCGCCGTTCACCGCGCGATCGTCGCGACAAGACACGTACGTAGTGGGCACTCGGCGCTGCGGCAGGTCAGGACAGATCTGCTGGCCCACGATATTCACGGTGGGGCGCAATCGGCTGACCGCGTCGGCGGCGTCCGCCGGGGTGCAGTCGTGGTACAGCACGTCGGTCGCGTCGGTCGGGTCCAGGAACACGCGTCCGAGATCGTCCACGACGGCCCTGGCTACAGCCTTCTGCAACGGCTCGGCGAGCGGCGCTGCCCCGTCGTCCGTCGACGTCGTGCCGGGCTTGCGCAGCAGGGCGGCGAGCAGGATCAGGGAACTGACCGCCGGGTTGCCGGTCGCCAGCGGCGCCACCATGCCGCTCATCGAGTGCGCGACGAGGACGACGTCGGACCGGCCGCGGAGCGCGTCTTCGATCACCGCGAGGTACTCGTCCTGGCCTGCCTCGGCGTCGTCGCACGGGAGCGACGGGCAGATCACCTCGTGCCCGCGCGCGATCAGGTGCTCGCTCACCCGCTCCCAGCACCACGGGGCGTGCCAGGCTCCGTGTACGAGAACGAACGTCGTCGGCTTCTCGTCTTTCATGATGATCACGCTAGCCACGGCTGCGGGGGCCCGGGGGTTCGCCGAGCCTCTGCGGGTTCGTTGTCTGCCCGAATGAACACCTGTCGGCTACCGCGTCGGAACCGTTTCCCGGACCGTGTGTTCCAGCAGTGCGAGTGTCCGTTCGATGTCCTTGCGGTCGGCTTCGCTCAGGCCGGCGAGAAGCGATTCCTCCCGGTCGAGGTGTCCTTCGAGGACGCGGTCGATGAGCTTGCGACCGGCGGGGGTCAGTTCGGCGTAGCTGACCCTGCGGTCGGCCGGGTGGTCGCGGCGGCGGATCAGCCCGTCTCGCTCGAGCATGTCCAGCCGTCCGGTCAGGGCGCCCGAGGTGACGAGCGCGGAGGCCGCGAGTTCCGACGGCGTCTTCCGGTAGGGCCGGCCGCCCCGGCGCAGGTTGCACAGGATGTCGAACGAGCCCGGGGTCAGGCCGTACGAGGCCAGGTATCCGCGGAGGCTGCCGGCGGCCAGGTCGGCGATCCGCCGGATCCGGCCGAAGATCGCGATCGGCGAGGCGTCCAGGTCCGGGCGTTGGCGCGCCCAGTCCGCCACCACCTGATCGACCGTGTCCATCGTCATCGACTCCTTGTTCGCCAGGGTGCGGACGGAGCCTATCCGGTGTTCACGCGACGCCGCCGCGTCCGTCCTAACGGGACTCTTCCGGGACGGCGGGCTGATCGGCCGCAGCGGGTTCCTTTCCGGTCGGGCCGCGGCCGCGGAGCAGGACAACGGCGCCGAGCAGCGTGAGCAGTTGCGTCGCGGCGAGCAGCGCGTACCCGGCGGCGAATCCGTGGTCACCGCCGGCGGCGATCGCCACGCCCATCAACGTGGGAAGCAGCGCGGACACGAGATTGCCGAGGCCGTTGATCAGGCCGTAGGCGCTCCCGACGGTGCCCGCCGGCGCGTATTGCTGCACCAGCGTCGGAATCGCCGGTCCTTGCAGGCCCCAGAACGCGTTGGCGAGGATGAGCGTCGCCGCGGCGAGCCAGCGCGAATCGGCGAGGGTCACGGCCGTCGCGCACAGCGCCGTGCCGACGCTGCCGATCACCAGCACGAGCGGCACCCGGCGACCCGGCATCCGGTCGATGAGGTACCCGCCGAGGAAACCGGACCCGAGGCTGACCACGAACGGCAGCGCCGACAGCGCGCTCATCTGCGCCAGCGAGAAATGCCGCGCCTGCAGCAAATACGAAGGAAGCCAGGACGTGCTCCCCCACAGATAGCCGAGCGTCGCCACCTCGATCAGCAGGATCCAGCCGAGTTTGGGCGTGCGCAGCGCTCCGGCGAACCGCCGCAACGCCGGCTGCCGCGCGGCCGTCCGGTGCCGCGTCGCCCGGACGAACACGGCGACCAACGGCAGCCCGACCACCACGTTGAGGGCCGCGAGCAGGAGGAACGAACCGTGCCAGCCGAAGTGCGCGAGGGCGAAGGTGATCACCGGGATGCCCAGCGCCGTGCCCAGGGAAACGCCCATCGAACTGACCGCGTTGGGCTTGCCCCAGGTGCCTTCGGCGAAATTGTCCTTGACGTACATGGTTTTCAGCGAGAACAGCGGGCCTTCGCTGGCACCGAGCAGGAAGCGCAGCGTCAGCAGCACCATCGCGCCCCCGGCGTATGGGGACGCGAGTGTGAACAGCGCCCAGCACACCAGGCTGACGAGCAGCCCGCGCCGCACCCCGAACACCGCTTCGTACCACGGGGTGATCAGCATGGCCGCGATCCCGTAGCCGGCCAGGAAAAGGGTCATCAGGGCGCCTTGCGCGGCGCGGTTGCCCGCGATCCCGAAATGCTGGGTGAAGGCGGAATCGGTGATCAGCACGGAGACATTGACCCGGTCGACGTAGGAAACCGCCACGACCACCAGGAGCGCCAGCACTCCCTGCCACGCGGACAGCGGTGCGCCGGGGCGGCGGTCTTCCTTCAGCACGGGCACAGCGGTTCCTTTCCGAGCCGGACCATCGCGAGGCGGCCCGGACTGCGCGGACCCGCCGCGTCGCCGGACCGGCCGCCTCGACTGGCGGGGTCGCCGGGAAGTATCTTTGTCCTAAGATGCTTGTGTCAAGCTATCTCGGCGGGATCCTTGGGGAGGCTGGTTTCCGGGGCAGATCAAGGGTGGCGGGCTGGGGCTGGGGCTGGGGCTGGGGCTGGGGCTGGGGAACGCTCAACCGACCTGGCTCGCAGTGGGTTTGGTTCCGCGGGCACGACACCGAGACCTCGGGACTGCGGGCGGCGGGTCTGCGGCAGGATCCTCTCGGGAGGCCGGTCCCCGTGACAGGTCAGGGGCCGCGCCCTGGAGCCGGGGCACGGCTCCTCCCGGCCCGGCTCGCGGCGGGATCGATTCCGCGGGCACGACAAGAGACCCGGGGCTTCTGGCGGAGGGCCGACGGCAGGATTCTCTCGGGAGGCCGGTTCCCGTGGCAGGTCGCGAGTGGCGCTCTGGGGCCGGGGCAGGCTCAACCGGCCTGGTTCGCGGCGGGATCGGTTTCACAGGCACGACAACGAGACCCGAGGACCGGTCGGCGGGGCGGCGGTCGGCGGGGTGAGGACCGCGGTCGGCGGGGCGGCGGTCGGCGGTCGGCGGTCGGCGGGGCGAGGACCGCCGACCGCAGGGCGGCGGGTCCGCGATGGGCAGACCCGCGGTCAGCGGTCGGCAATCGGCGGGTCGGCAGAGCACGCCGATCATCCCCCACGCAACAAAGAAAGGGCTGAGCCCGCAGGCCCAGCCCTCCCCTTCAGACAACCAGCCCGGTATCAGCCCCACACCGGTTCGCTCGTGGGAGCGAGCAGATCGCTGACGTCGCCAGAAACGTCCTCACCGGACCGGCCGCGCCGGAACAGCCGTCCGGGTGCGCCGCCGTTCGTGGACACGCCCGCCAGCTCCGCCCAGTCGCCGCGTACTCGCAGCCACGTGCCCTCGCGCAGGCCGAGCACCGGGATGTCGTTGCACTCGTGGAATTCCGCGAGCCGTTTCTCCCGGGTCTCGCCCATGTGCCTGCTGGCCGGGTCGGGGTCGACGTAGTGCGGGTTGAGCTGGAAGGGCACCAGGCCCAGCGAGGCGAGGCTGGGCGGCTCCACGATCGGCATGTCGTTGGTGGTGCGCACCGTGGGACCGGCGATGTTGGTTCCCGCGCTCGCGCCGAGGTAGGGCATTCCGGCGGAAACCCGTTCCCGCAACGGTTCCAGCAGCTCGCGGCGGTACAGCTCCGCCAGCAGGCGGAAAGTGTTGCCGCCGCCGGTGAACACCGCCGGGGCCGCGCGCACCGCGGCGACCGGGTCTGCGGCGGTGTGCAGTCCGCGCACCCGCACGCCGAGCGGTGCCACCGCGGTCGCGATGCGCTCGGTGTAGCCGTCGTGGTCGGCCAGTGCGAACGGCACGAACACCAGCTCGGTGCGTCCGTCCAGCACCTCGGCCACCGCGTCCAGCGCGTGTTCGAGCGCACCGCGGCCGTGGTTGGTGGAGTTGGACAGCAACAGCAAGTCAGTCACGGATTCTCCTTGGTTCGCCCGCCATTGTTCAGCAAGTCCGCAACAGCCGTTCCAGGACCCGGGCGGAGAACCGCAGCGACTCCAGCGGCACCCGTTCGTCGACGCCGTGGAACAGCCGGTTGTAGGGCAGTTCCGGCGGGACGCGCAGCGCTTTGAACCCGAAGCCGCGGATGCCGAGCGCGGACAGCGCCTTGTTGTCGGTGCCGCCGGCGTTGCAGTACGGGGCCGGGTGGCCGCCGGGGTCCTCCGCGGTGACGGCCGCGCACATCGCGTCGACCAGCGGGCCGTCGAAGCCGCTCTCCATCGCGATGTCGCGGTGGATGAACTCGCGGCGCACCGACGGCAGCAGCAGCTCGTCGATCGTGTCCAGCAGTTCCTGCTCGTACCCGGGGAGGAACCGGCCGTCGACCGCGGCGGTGGCCCGGCCGGGGATGACGTTGACCTGGTACCCGCCGGAGATCATGGTCGGGTTCGCCGAATTGCGCAGGATCACGTTCACCAGGTCGGCCACCGGTCCCATCCGCGCCAGGCTTCCGTCCACATCGGACGGATCGAAGGGGACGCCGAGCAGCTCCGCCGCGCGTTCCAGCAGCGCCCGCACCGGTTCGATCAGCCGGACCGGGAAGCGGTGGCGGCCGATCCGGGCGAGCGATTCGGCCAGATCGGTGACCGCGTTCTCGTCGTTCGGCGAGGAGCCGTGCCCGGCGCGGCCGGTCGCGACCAACCGCAGCCACGCTTGCCCGCGCTGCGCGCACTCGATCGGATACAGCCTGCTGCCGTTGCCGAGGTCGAACGACACCCCGCCGCCCTCGGTGATCGCCTCGCCCACGCCCTCGAACAGATCAGGGCGGTTCTCGGCCAGCCAGTGCGAGCCGAACTTCCCGCCGCCCTCCTCGTCGGCGAGGAAGCCGAACACGACGTCTCGCGGCGGTTTCTCGCCGGTGCGGCCGAATTGCCGCGCCAGCGCGAGGATCGCCGCGTCGAAGTCCTTCATGTCGATCGCGCCGCGGCCCCACAGCATGCCGTCGGCGATCTCCCCGGAGAACGGCGGGACGCTCCACTCGTCGGCGTCGGCGGGCACCACGTCCAGATGCCCGTGCAGGAGCAGCGCGGGCCGCGAAGAGTCCACTCCGGACAGTCGGGCGAACACGCTGGCCCGGCCGGGCGCGCTTTCCACCAGAGTCGGTTCGAGCCCGGCGTCGGAGAGTTTCTCCGCGACGTACTCGGCGGCGGGCCGCTCGGCCGCGCCCGGGTTGGACGTGTCGATCCGGATCAAGTCCTGGCAGAGGCCGACCACCTCGTCCTGTGCACTGGTCACGGGGCCACCTCCTCCAGTTCCACCGAACCCACCGGCCGGATCAGCCCGGCCCAGCCGAGCACCGTGTACAAGATCGCGGCGGTGAGCAGCGAGTTCAGCGCGGGAATGCCCCAGTGCACGAACTTGCCGACGCAGAACGCCGCTGCCCACACCGCGAGCGTGGCGGGCACCCAGACCGGCATCGTGGCAGGCACCCGCCCGGCCGCCCGGCTCTCGCGCAGCGGCGTGGAAAGCCGGCGCACGAGGAAGTACTCCGCCACGATGATCCCGCCCACCGGCGGGATCGCGACGCCCAGCAGCGACAGGAAAGCGGTGAAGTGCTGCAGGAAACCGACCGCGGACAGCACCGTCCCGGCGATCCCGATCGCCAGGGTGACCACGCCGCGGTGCAGCGGGCGGCCGAACACGGTCCGCACGAAGTTCACCACGCCGAGCGAAGAGCCGTACAGGTTCCAGTCGTTGATCTTCGCGGTGGCCAGCACCACCACGATCAGCCCGACGAAGCCCGAGGTGGACAGCACGATGTGGGTGACGTCGGAGCTGCCGACCAGGTGCCCGAGCAGCACGCCGGTCATGCCGACGATGTACTCGGACAGGACCATCGACGCCGAACTCTGCAGCAGGACGTGCCAGCCCTTGCGGTTGAACCGGGTCATGTCGGGAGCGACCACAGCACCGGTCATGTATCCGCCGGCGATGATCGTCGCCGCGGCCGGGACGGAGATCGCCGTCGCGGTCGGCGCGGCCGACATCAGCGCGCCCAGCGAATGCTCCGACAGCGTGGAGACCACGCTCCACGCCACGAGCCCGAAGAACAGCGGCACGGCGATCTTCGCCAGCCACATCATGTACTTGAAGCCGTAGATCACCAGCAGCGTCAGCACCACGCCGGACACCGCGCACCACAGCCACGGCGGTCCGCCGGCCAGTGCGTGCATGCTGTTGCCGAAGATGCCGTTCTGCACGCCGAACCAGCCCACCAGGCTGATCGCGATCACCAGGCTCACCAGCGCGGACCCGTTGCGGCCGAAGCCGGTGAACCGGGTCAGCATGGTCATCGTGAGCCCCTCGCGCTGCCCGGCGAGGCCGATCAGGAAGATCACTGCCTCCAGGATCACCGCGCCGAGAGTGAACGCCCAGAACGCATCGGAGAACCGCATCCCGACGCCGAGCGTCGCGCCGAGCACGAACTGGGACAGCGACCCGGACTGCGCGAGCCACTGCAGCAGCATCGAACCGAACCCGTAGCGGGCGTCTTCGGGAACGCGGCGCAGCGCGTAGTCGTCGTTGCCGATCCGCTTCTTGGCCTGCTTCGCGGTTTTCGTCGCGGTGCTCATCCGGCCACCTCCGTGCCCAGCGTCTGCAGGTGCGCCATCGAGCCGTAGCGGGCCCGCAGGTTGGCGAATTCCGTCTCGTCGTGGAAACGCAGCGCGCCCGCGCCGAACTGCTTGGCGACCTCGACCGCGTAGCGCGCGGCGGCCGCGATGTCCGTCTCGTGGCTGGCGCCGGTCGCGCAGCCGGCCACCGTCGCGGCCGAGGTGATCGCCAGTCCGACGACCGGCGCGTCCGTCGCGGTCGCCGGCTGGAGGATCGAGTTCAGGTGGTAGACGCCGTTGCCGTAGGGCGTGATGTCCTGCGTGGTGATCGGATAGGTCACCAGCGGCGCGCCGGTCACCGTCTCCAGCAGGTCGCCGAGGCCCTCGGAGACCCGCAGGATGTAGCCGCTGCGGACGGTCGGGGACAGCGCGAGCCCGCGGTGGTTGATCACGCGGTTGCCCTTGGTGGTGTCGATCGACAGCACGGCGGCCATCTCGTCGGACAGCTCGTAGCTGTTCATCGTGGCGATGTCGACGGGCGAGTTCATGAACGGCACCGGGTCGTGTGCCAAGGTGGGCGCGTCCGGGCAGATGTGCGTGCCGATCAGCACGTCGCCGGCCAGCACGTCCCCGCGAGCCCGCATGGACAGCAGCTTGGCGGCGGCGGCCAGCACGGCGGCCGCGCCGTCCCCGTCGGACACGAAGCCGGTCACCTCCGGCCGGGCGCCGACTCCGCCGAGGCGGCCCACCACGCCGAGGGTGGGCGCGTCGCCGCCCGCGGTGCGGCCGCGGCTGCCGGGCACCCGCACCCGGACGAAGTCGGTCCGGCCCGCGTCGCCGGTGACCGTGGTGATCTCCGCGCCGCTGCCCGCGCCGCCGGCGACGGCGTCGAGATAGGCGACGGCCTCTTTCCCGGTCACCGCCGGGTCGTCGAGGATTTCGAGCAGTTCCAGGACGTGTTTGAGCATGTGTTTCCTCTGAGAAGTCAGACCGCCGGGGGTGGTCCGACCAGACTCGGTCCGGGTGCACCGGCTTTACAAACATTTCCCGTTATTCGCACAATGGCGGGATGCCGGACCCGGACGACCGCGTCACCCCGCCCGGTCTGCCGCAGACCGCGGACCGCGCGCTGCAGGTGCTGCTCGCGTTCGACCGCGCCCGCCCGGAGTGGGGAGTCACCGCGGTGGCCCGCGAGTTCGGGCTGCACACCTCGATCGCGCAGCGGCTCCTGGCGGTGCTGGCGCATCGCGGTTTCCTCGTCCGCGACGACAGCACCCGCCGGTACCGGATCGGGCCCGCCGCGCTGCACCTCGGCCGGTTGTGGGACCGGGCCGGCGCCCTGGACCTGCTGGTGGTCCCGGTCCTGTCCGACCTCGCCGCCCAGACCGGGCACGCCGCCCTGCTGTCCCTGCCCGACGGCGCGCACACCCGGTGCGTGCTGGCCGCGGAGGGCGCCGACGGGCGGCTGCGCGGCTATTCGCTGGTCGGCGAGCTGTACCCGGCGCACGCGGGCGCGACCAGCAAGGCGTACTTCGCGTTCCTGCCCGAGCAGGAGCGCGACCGGCTGTTCGCCGACCGGCCGATGGCGCGGTTCACGCCGGACACGGTCACCGACCTCGCCGTCCTGCGCGAGCAGCTGGCCGAGGTCGCCGACCGGGGCTGGGCGTTCACCACCGGCGAATACGACACCGGCGTGGCGACGCTCGCGGTGCCGGTCTTCCTGCGCGGCGAACCGTACGGCAGCCTGTCCGTCGGCTGGTCCTCCGAGCGCTTCGACCACGATCCCGAGCAGTGGGTGGATCTGCTGCGGCGCGGCGCGGACCTGATCGAGCTGCGGCTCTCCCGGCCGGTCCCGCGCCGGTGAACGCGCTCAGTCGCTGGCGTGGGCGGTGTTGTCGAGCCAGTGCTGGGCGAGCTCGAGGTCGCCGTCGACGGTGATCGCGGCGGTTTCGCGGTCGGCGAGCGGGAGCCGCCGGGTCAAGAGCAGCAGCAGGGACTGCGCCGGGCCGGTCACCGTCACGTCGGCTTCCCGGGTTCCGGGCTGCCACGTCGCGCCCTCCGGCCGTCGTTCGACGGACCAGGCGCCTGAGGCGTCGGTGGCCAGCCACTGCAGGGTCTGCCCGATGCCCCGGATGGCGTGCGCGGACTCGGATCGCTGCATCTCCCAGGTGGGCGAGGTGAGCATCGTCAGGTGGTTGGTGATGAGCGCGGCCGCGACGTCGGCCTCGGCCTCGAGCGGCTGGTTCGCCGCGCTGGCCGCGTCGAAGCCATGGACGACCGCCTCGTTGAGCATGCTGGTCATCCAGAATCGCGTTCCGGACCGCGCGTCCCCCGAGGCGTTGAACACCGGCGCGTCGAGCGCGTCGGCAGAGCACGCGTCGGCGACCCGTCGCGCGGATTCCGACAGCCACGACTGCCACTCACTGTGGTCGGAAGGCGGGGTCGCCATCTCCGTGGGCAACTGGGTGGGGTCGGCGATGCGCCGCTCGATGATCTCCGCGACCCAGTGCTGGGTCTGGCCCACGTGCGCGACCAGGTCGGCGACGGTCCACTTCGGAGCGGTCGGCACGGCGGCCTCCGGCCCGGCCGCGACGGCCGATTCCGCCAGCCGCCGGGTGTGGTCGACGATCGCTTGACGGACGAGGTCCGCGTTCAGTTCAGTCATGGGACGGTCCTTGGGGTCTCGGCAGCCCCCTTCGCGGGGCCTTCGACTACGCGTCGAACGACCCTAGCGGCGATCGACACGCCCCCGCACAAATCTTTCGAACGTCTCTGCCGGGGCCGTCCTGTCGCGTCCTCGGCCGGAGCACCCGAGTTCGGACACGTCGAGGATCCCGGTCGTCTGCCCGGCCTGGGCCGAGGAGTTCGGCGTCTCCCAGCACGGTGCTCCCGGCCAGCCGCTCCCGGGTTTCCGCGGCCAGCGCGAGCACGTTGTCGAGCAGGTCGTGGACCGGACCCGGCACGGAACTGCCGCGGGGTCGAGAAGTCCGCGTCGGCCAGGAGGTCTTCGGCGCACGATGGCGAAAAGGCAAGATCGGGCAAGCGGAATTGCCTGAACGTCCTCCGGCTTTCGCCGCCGTCGAGTCGCGCGGGCTCCCGGCCGTCCTCGCGGCGTCGACGGCGGCCGTCGAGTCGTCGCAGTTCAGAGCGTCCCGGATCGGCCAGATGGCCGATGCCCGGAAAGGGTTGCCCGCCGACTGGCCGGAATGGACGGACTCTTCGGACGATCCTGCTGTTCCCCCGGTCTCAATACCTTCGGGATCGCTCCCGCTTCCCTCGGAAGCGGACCGTCGCCGAAGGAGTTCGCATCGATGAAGATGCTCGTGGGGGTCGCCGCGCTCGCGGTCGTGGGAGGTGTGGTCGCCGCGATCGCCGTGGCCGTCGGTTCCGGTGGCACTGACTGGCAGGCCGCGTGCAAAGCGGCTCCGGCCGCGGCGGCGGGCAAGCATCCGGGAGCGGTCGCCGAAGCCAGGAAAGCGTTGCTGAGCAACGGAAACGATCCCCGGCTCGAGATCGAGGTCGTCGATCTCGACGCGTGCGCCGTCGAGGTGAGCTGGAAAGCCGATCAGCCGCAGCCGACCGCGTCCGTGGTGAAACTGCTGATCGCGCTCGAGTTCCTCGATCGTTCCGGAGTCCCCGGCGACAGCGACGCCAGCGCCGTCCGCGCCATGCTCTCGGCCAGCGACGACCGCGCCGCCAGCCGTCTCTGGCAGCAGCTCGGCGGACCGGAGATTGTCCGGCGGCAGGCCGGAAAACTCGGGCTCGCGCACACCTCGCCGCCCGCCGACCCCGGCCAGTGGGGTTCCACCCAGATGTCGGCCGACGACGTCGTCGCGGTCTACCGGCACCTCACCTCGGGACGGCCCGACGACGAACGGGAATTCCTCACCGAGGCCCTGGAAAGCGCCCCGCGCACCGCCGCCGACGGGTTCGACCAGCACTTCGGGATCCCGCGCTCGTTCCCGGACGCGAAATGGGCGGTCAAACAAGGATGGGGCACCTCCGACGGCCGGCGGGTGCTCAACACGACCGGCCTGGTCCGGACCGGGTCCCGGACCTTCGCCGTCGCGGTCATGAGCACCTGGGACGACGCCATCGACGTCGCCGCCGCGACCAAGGCGCTCACCGCCGCGACCGGCGCGCTGAAGGAATCGCTCGCCGGCGACAGCAAGCTCACCTGAGCGGGGACAGTCCTTTGCGGACCTAGTGGCGCCCCAGGCGATTCACCGAAACCTCGCCCGCGAAAGCGCCTTCTCGTTCGACGCCGAAAGCACCCGGCCGGGAGCTTCGGCGACGGCCGGAAGACGCCGTTTGCGTGCACACCGGCAGGGGTATTCCGATGCTCCGACCCCAGGAGAATCTCGGTGAACGACCAGACCGGCGACCAGCTGACCTTCGGCATCGAGGAGGAGTTCTTCGTCGTCGACCGGCACGGCCGCTTGGCCGAAGCGGACGACGTGGTCGACGACGCCGCGGAAACGGGCGGCGACAAGGGCGAACTGCAGCACGAACTCATCCAGCCGCAGGCCGAGATCGCGACCGACGTCTGCCGGACTCGCGACGAGGCGCTGCAGCGGCTGTGCGAATTGCGCGAGGACCTCGCCGCGGCGGCGCGCCGGCAGGGACGCCGGCTGTTGCCCGCGGGCGCGCCGCCGGTGGCGGAAGCGGGTTTGCCCGGCGTCACGCCTGATCCGCGCTACGAGCGGATCGCCGAGCAGTTCGGGGCCCTCGCGCGGACGTCGCGGAGTTGCGGCTGCCACGTGCACGTCGCCGTCCCGGACAAGGAGACCGGAATCCAGGTGCTGGGCCGGATCCGGCCGTGGCTGCCGGCGCTGCTGACCGTGACCGCGAATTCAGCCATCGTCGACGGCTACGACACCGGATACCGCAGCTGGCGCTACCAGCAGTGGAGCCGCTGGCCCTCGGCCGGGCCGCCGCCGCGGTTCGCCTCGCTCGACGAATACGAAAGCATCGTCGACGCGTGGCTGCGCTCGGGCGCGATCCTCGACCGCGGGATGGTCTACTGGGACGTCCGGCTCTCGGAGAAGCAGCCGACCATCGAGTTCCGCATCGCCGACGTCGCCGCGACCCCGAGGGAGGCGGTCCTGCTCGGCGTGCTGGCCCGAGGCCTGGTCGCCACGGCGCTGGCTGACGGCTCTCCCCCGCCTGAGCTGCCGAACGAGGTGCTGCGCGCCCAGCTCTGGCGCGCGTCGCGGGACGGGGTCGTCGGCAGCTGCCCGCACCCGCGCACCGGCGATCTGGCACCGACGAAGACCGTGCTGGCTGATCTGGTCGAGCTGACCGCGTCCGCGTTGGGATCAGCTGGCGACCTGGAGTTCGCCCGGGAGGCCATCGCGCGGCTGTGTGCCGAAGGGGGTGGCGCGGACCGGCAACGGCGGCGCTTCGCGGAGCGGGGGCGCGGCGAGGACGTCGTCGACCTCCTCGCGGGCACCGGCTGAGCCGGTCAACGCCGGTGCGCCCAAGCCGCAGCCAGGCAATAGACGCCGAACGCCGCGAGGCCTAGCGCCACCACAGTCAGCAGCACCGTGCCGAACGGCTGGGCGGCGAGAGTCTTGAGGCTGGCGTCCAAACCGCCCGCCTGCTTCGCGTCGGCGTGGAACCCGGCGTAGCCCAGCAGGAACGCGGTCACCGCGAAAACGACGGCCTTGGCCAGGTATCCGGTGGTGCCCAGCCAGCCGACCCAGCGGCGGGTCTTGCCGGGCAACCCGGCGGGGTCGAGGTCTTCGAGGAAGGTCTGCTTCCCGCCTTTGACCCCGGCGGCGACGGCGACGCCGAGCACCACCGCCGCGGCGGCCACCACCAGCGCCGGGCCGGCGGGCAGCTGGAGCAGCTTCGCGGTGAACTCCTGCTGGGTCTGGTCGCTCGAACCGCCTCCGCCCGTCCCCGCGGCGAGCCGGAAAGCGGTGCCGCCGAGCGCGAGCACGACGATTCCCCGTGCTGCCGCGCCGAGCCGTTTGCGGGTCCGCTTTCCGCCGCTGGTCCAGGTGTATCCGGTCGCGGCCATCAAGAACTGCCACAGCCCGAACGCGACCAGGCCGGCCGCGAGCACCCACAGCATCGCCTGGCCGAACACCGTCGAACCGGCTTCCTGCAAGGCGCCCTTCTGGTCGGTCTGTTCGCCGCTGCCGAACGCGACTCGCACGGCGAGATAGGCGAGGATGAGGTGCACGAGCGCGTAGCAGGCCATCCCCGCCCGGCCGAGCAGCTGGGCGGTGTCGGTCTTTTCGCCTCGGGCGACCGTGCGGGTGATCCGGTTCATGCGGTGGGGGTACCCGCCGCGGGCCGGTGCCATGGGGGCAGATGGCGCAATCCGGGAGCCGGGAAGATCCACGGAGGACGGTCGGATCACGTGCGGTCGGCGATCGGTTTCGGGCCGTGACGGGAGGGGTCGGCTCGGCCACGGCCGGGAGCAGGCTCGCGGCACGCGGCGAGAAGCGAGCGGCCGGGATCAGCCCGTGGCCAGACCCGGCTCCGGCGGCGGGTCGCGGTAGATCCTGATCGTCAGCAGCGTCGTGACCACGCACCCCAGTCCCATGAACGCGAGCATCGTCCGGGTGCCCGCGAGTTCCGCGATCGGGCCCAGCACCGCGGTGCCGACCGGGATCATCGCGCGGTCGGTGCTCGCGATGCCCATGATCCGGCCGAGGAGGTTGCCGGGGACGGCCGCTTGCAGGGCTGCCCGGTTGGCCGTGCGGTAGCACTGCCCGACCAGCCCGACCACGACCATCGTCGCGCCGGCGCCGACCGCGGCGGGTTTTCCGGTCAAGCCGCTCGGGACGAGGAGGACCAGCAGCGCGAAACCGAGGAGCACCGCGCCGATCGCGGCCAGTCTCGCGGGGTTCGCCGGCGGGCGGCGGGACATGGTGGTCGAGGCGGCCAACGCGCCCGCCGCGCCGCAGGTCAGCAGCAGGGCCGCGGTGCTTCCGTCGCCGTCGAAGAGGTCTTTCGACAGAAGCGGCATCATCGCGGTGTAAGGGAAAGCGAACAGCATCGGTCCCATCGCGAGGGCGATCTGGCGGCGCATCGCCGGATTTCGCCGGAGCAGGTGCCAGACCGAGTCCGCGGGCGGCGGGTCCGAAGTGGACGGAGGCGGAGCGGAATCGGGCAGGATGGTGAGACAGCACAGTGCGATCAGTGTGCAGAAAGCGTTGAACCAGAACGCGATGGGGACCGAGCTGACCGCGAGGACGAGAGCGCCGACCGCGGGGCCGAGGATCATCGCCGCGTTCAGGCAGGCTGAGTGCATGGCGATCACAGCGGTGAGCGGTCGCTGGGCCCGCAGCAGCGGCAGGAGCGTCTGCCTCAGCACGGGTTCGGCGCTGCCCGCCGAGGCTCGCGCGAACACCATCGCGCACACGAGCCACAGCGGGCCGCCGGTGGTGACGATCCAGGCGAGGCACAGGGTCGAGACGAAGAGCGCCACGCGCAGGCCCGCGAGAAGCCGGCGTTTGTCGTAGCGGTCGGCGAGCCAGCCGGCCGGCGCGGTGAACAGCAGGATGGGCGCGAGCCGCACCACGTTCACCGTCGCCAGCGCGGTCGCCGAACCGGTCTGCTCGACCACGTACCAGTTGAGGGCGACGAGATCCGCGGTGTCGCCGATCCGGGAGGACAGCGTGCCGGCCAGGAACAGGCGCAGCGGCAGCCGTCCGGCGGCGCCGGTCATAGCACGGGGTCGCCCGCGCCGTGCAGAGGATTGGCCTGTGGCAGGTAGATGTCGTGGTCGGCGGCCAGCAACCGCATGAGCCCGAACGCTTTCTGCGGAAGGTGCGACGTCCGCAGGAACTCCACGTCGGCGGACGCCCGCGCGAGCAGGTGCTCCGGCAGGCCGGCGAGCAGGTCCGTCATCTTCGCGCGCACCGTCGCCCAGAGCTGCTCGGCGGGCAGGTCCCAGGTCGCCGCGAACATCGTCACCACCTGCGCGATGTTGGCCTGCAGCAGCGCATACGACACCTTCCGGCGGACGTGGTCGATGTCCTCGGTGAAGGTGATCGAATCGGGGTGCGGGGCGAACTCGAGGCCCGCCTCGCGCATCCGGCCGGGATGAACGCGGATCCCGCCGAAGTCGCGGACGAGGACCCGCACCGGGAGCCCGTCCCGCACCGCCAGCAGTGTGTTCTGCAGGTGGGCTTCCAGGCCGATGCCGTACCGCCACAGCAGCGGCAGCCCCGCGGCGAGCATCAGCTCCACGTACCGTTCGAAGAACGCGCGCGGACGGTCCTGGGCCAATTCCGCCAGCACGGTTCCGTCCGAATGCGACGCTCCGCGCAGCGCACACGCGGACAGGACGATCTCGCCGGGCATGGCGTAGTCGGCGGGATCGGCCCGGAGCAGCGCGGAAAGGCCCCGTTCTCGCGAGGGTGCGGCGTCGCCTGCCGCCGGGGAGAAAGCGATGCCGGCCAGCTCAGGTACGCAGACGATCCTGCCGCGCGTGGCGGGGTCGTCCGCCAGGAGGCGTTGCAGGAGACAGCTCATCCGCGGGCCGTTGTCGGTGGTGGCGGGCGAGATGGTGCGCCGCCGCGAGGTGAGCTGGACGTCGAGCGAGGTCTTGACGGTCAGGCGGCGTCCGTGCCTGCCCGCGGCGGCGGTGACCAAGGTGCGCACCGAGACAGTCGGTCGGCACGCCAGTTGCGCTTCGGGGAGCGGGACGATACTGCCCGCCGCCAGTTCCTCGCGGTACTCGGCGGCCAGCCGGCTCCGCATTTGCCACGGGTGGACGGGGATCAGCTCGTACTCGGCGGGAGCGTGCCCGCGAGCGGCGAGCCCGTCGATGGCGCGCGCGGCTGTCGCGGGGAAGTGGTCGGCCACGATCGTTCCCACCGACGCGCCCGACGGATCGGGTGTCGAGCGCACGGCATCCTTGCGCACCGCGACGAAGGAAAGGCTTACGGTGTCGGCGCTTTCCGGGCAGTAGGCGAGAGAATCCGCTGGGGTGAAGCCCCGGCGGACCCTCGGGCAGAGGTGGATCGTGTGTCCTTCCGCGCTCGAAGCGTCCAGATCGAGAGTGAGGTCGGAAGCGGCGCGCCGCTCGGCCAGCCGGTGTATGGGCAGGCCGCGCCGGACGCAGGCGCGGGACAGGGCGAGGTTGCGCGCGGAGTCGACGAGATCGCCACGGAGAGCGTCCCAATCCATTTCTTCGCCGGATGAAGCGACGGCGTCGACTAGTTGTTCGGGACGGTCGAGCGCGCGGACTTCGACACCGTCGCTCACCACGACGGGGCTCACCACTTCGTTGGCCCCGAACCCGTTCTCCAGCTCGCACACCACGGCCAGCCGTCGCCCCGACGACAGGGTCACGCAGATCAGCCGTCCCGTGCGCGGTCCCAGCAGCGCGAGAACGCTCGGGGACACCGGCGGCGTTCCGGTGAGGGGAAGGACGATCTCGGTGATCCGCTTGGCGGGCAACGATCTCCGTTCGCGCAGCAGCGCGCCGCAGGCTCCGTTGAGGGTGCTCAGCCTGGCCCCGGCGAGTTCGTCCAGCCAGGGCCGCACGAGGTCCGGCCGGCGCTCCCGCAGGCAGGCGAACATCTCCCGCTCCGCCTCGTTGAGGTCCGGCGGTTCCGGCTCCGCGTCCGGCGCGGCGAGCGGATTCGGCCCCTCGACGTACTGCTGGTCGGTGACGAGGTTCTTCAAGCGCATCGTCAGCAATGCTTTGTGCTGCCACGGCCCGCTCAGCAGCGCCTCGGCGTCCGCTCTGGCGTCCTCGGCCTCTTCGGGACAGCAGGCGGACATGGCGAGCCGGTGGAACGTCCGCCGCACGCACTCCCCCACGATCGGCCACAGGAGGTCCTCTTCGCATCCGGCCGCGTGCGCGATCCCGGCGACGAGTTCTCCGAGGTGGTGGCCGAAAAGCGGGTAGTACAGCTTGGCGCGCAACGCCGCGGCGTCCGGGGCGAGCAGGGCCGAGCCGGGCAGGAACTCGCCGGTCATCCCCCGCCGGGCGAGGCGGGACTCCAGCAGCCGCGCGGCGCCGAGATCCCTCGCCAGGACCCGGTGCGGCCACCGGTCTTTCAGTACGAGAACGGTGTTCTGCGGATGGGGTTCAAGCGCGATTCCGTAGCGGACGAGGAGTGTCAGCACCGGCGGGACGCAGCACTCGACATGCGCGGCGAGCCACTGCCGTGCCACCTCGGCCGGCGGAGCGCCGGTGACCGACACGGTCTCGGCGAGCAGGTCGTGGAGCAGGCTGGCCCCGGTCAACGGCGATTTCGCGAACAGCGAGGCGATCGGCATCGACAGTTCGCCCGGGCCGAGCAGGTCTTCGTTGTCTTCACGGAGGACGGCGGCCAGCGAGCGACGCCGAGCCTGGGCTGTGGCGGGATCGGGCCCGTCCGGCGGCACATACGCGACGCTGGCCAGCTCTCGCAGCACCGCGAACCGGGGGCGTCCGTCCGGCGTGCCGAGCGACAGGTCCAGGTCTCCGGCGACGATGTGCTCGAGCAGCGCGGACAGTCGCGGGCCGTTGTGCACCGCGGCGGGCGAAACCCCGCGGACGGCGCTGGTGAGCTGCACTTCCAGCGCGGTTTTGACATGCAGTCCCGCGCTGGCCGCGGTCTCGCGCGCCGACAGGGTCCGGACCGAGATCAGCGGCCTCGCCGGGATCCGGGTCCGCAGCGGCACCACCGTGCCGTCGGCGATCGCGTCGGCGTGCAGCACCGGCAGGGTGTGGAAGCGCTGGTGCGGATGAACCGGAATCAGCACGCGCTGCTCCGGAATCAGCCCGGCCGCGCGCATCTCGACCGCCGCCGCGGCGACAGTTCGCGGAAAGGCCTCGCTCAGCAGAGCTTGCGAAGCATCGAGGCCGTTCGCTCCGGTCGCGGCGTCCCGGGAAACCGAAACCAGCGGCAGATCGAACTCCGCGCCGAATTCCGGGGAATACCGCACAGCGTCCTCGACCGACATTCCGACTTTCATTTTGGCGACCGGATGCAATGGATGCCCTTCGGCGACCATTCGCTCGAAGGAAACCAGCAGCGACCCGGACTCGCCCGACTCGCGGAGCGCGGCGACAAGCGTCGTGAAAGGCCGGGTTCCGCGCTCGTTGTCGGAATTATCCCGATCGCACAGCCCGGCCGCGAAGAGCCTGGCGCCGGCCAGGGACAGCGCGTGGCCGGTGACGCTGTCGGCGAGCTCGGCGCGCAGCCGTTCCCAAGCGTCGCGGTCGCCGGAGCACAGCTGTTCCTTCAGGAGAAAGTCCAAGATGCGCAACGGGTCGGCGACCTCCTGGCCGTCGAGGCGCACCGGGCCGGCGAGGACGAGGCGACCGGTCTTCGTCGCCTCGCGCAGCACCAGGCGCAGGCCGCGCTCGCGGGCCAGGCCTATTTTCAGCAAACCCTCGCGCGCCAAAGCGGAGAGCAGCCGGGACACAGTCGCCGCCCGCGCCTCCGGAAGGCATTCCGCATAGGTTTCGGCAATACCCGGCGGCGCGAGTTTTCCAGATTCTTCCAGACGGACGAAGACGGCGAGTTCCTCGGGAGAAAGAGAGCCTCCCGGAGGTGCAATGAAAGCATTTTCACTAACCTGGGCGGGGGATGGCATGGTGCATAATGGTGTCCCCGCCATGGTTAACCAGACAGGAACGTACAGGTTAACAACAGATGAACACACCTATCACAACCCAATAAACTCAGACATTCGCACACTCATTCGCGACCATTGCGTGGCAGGTTGAGAACTCAACTGGAGCACTGTCTCATACTTTGCCACGCCAATTAATCCGGCAACCGCCGAATGCGGCCGATCCGCCGGTCGATTTCGCGGCTCACGGCCAGGGTGCCGTATTCGGCGTTGGACAGCACCGCCACGTCGAAATCCGCGGCGGGATAGCGCCGCGCGATGCCGCCGACGCCCGCGTTTCCGCCGTCCTTGCAGTAGTTCCGGACGGAACCGTCCGGCCCCAAGGCGAATTCCAGCCCGAAACCGAACCACACGTCGCCGTCCTCGGCGCGGTGGTGCAGCACCTGCGGGGTGAGGAACTGCTCGGTGCGCTCGGGCGACAGCAGCTCCCCGGCGCGGACGGCGCGCAGGAACCGCACCAGATCGGCCGCGGTGGCGTGTGCGCCGCCGTCGGGCGAGCCGATCGAGGGATAGCTGAAGATGTTCTGCTTCCGCCCGATGATCCGGCCTTCGGAATCGGCGACCGGATCCCAGCCCTCGGCGACGTCCGGCACCGCTTCCCGGCGATCGTAAAAGTCCGACGCGGTCATGCCCGCCCGGGCGAAAACGGCGCGCCGGATGTGGTCGCGGTAGGCGGTCCCGGTGATTTCCTCGATCGCCAGGCCGACGAGGATGTACCCGGCGTTGCAGTACCGGCAGCCCTCCCCCGGCGGGAAATTCGGTGCCTTGCAGGCGAAATTCGGCAGAAGGTCTCGCGTTCGCGGCACCGAGTAGACCGGTTTGTCGGCCCACAGCGCCTCATAGCTCTCGCCGGCTTCCTCGTCGGCGTCGTCGGCGATCCCGGAGGTGTGCGTGAGCAGGCGCCGCACGGTCGCCCGCGGCGAGATCGCCGTGCCGGCCAGGTCGACGATCCCGGTGATCGGCGCGTCCAGGTCCAGCCGTCCCTCGTCCACCAGCTGCAACGCGGCCACCGCCGTGAAGAGCTGGTGATGGAGGCTGTGTCGAACCGGAGGGAAAGACGATTCGGCACGCCCCACCGACGGCTCGCCTGCCCGTACGCGCCCGAGAACACCGTCTGCGCTCCACGGCAGTCAGCACCACCCCGGAGAACTTGTCGGCGGCTCGGGCACTCAACCAGGCATCCAGACCGGTGAAAGGCATCCTCCGAAGGTAGCTCACCCCACCGTGACCACCCGGGCCCAATCAGGTGGTGTATCCGGCCGATAGCGGAGAACGTTCTCCGCCGGCGCACCCGCTCTCGGGAACAAGCCCACCACCGTCCGGCAGGGCGGTCTCGTGCTGGGCCAAGGGGTTTGGCCGTCGGTCAACGCCACGATCACGTCGGGGCGGGGGCTGCCTCTCAATGCCGCGGCGAAACCGGTGCGCAGATCCGTACCCCCGCCGCCCAGCAACGGGATTCCTTCGGCGCTGCACAGCTGTTGCGTGACATAGGCGGCGGCGTCGCAGGACAGCACTGAAACGAGATCGCGGCGGCCGCCGACCGCGCGGACTATCGCGGCGGTTTCGAGGAGGGCGCTGCCCAGTTCGGCGTCGCTCACCGAGCCGGAGGTGTCGACGATGACGCAGACCTGCGGCGGGCGGCGGCGCAGGCTCGGCAGGACGACGCCGGGCAAGCTGGCCGACCGCCGCGACGGGCGGCCGTAGGTGTAGTCCTCGCCGGCCCCGGACATCGCGGACCGCAGCGCCGAGCCCAGCAGTTCCCGCCACGGCAGCGGCGGGTGGAACGCTTCCTCGGCCCAGCGTTTCCAGCCCGCCGGAACGTCGCCCGGATTGCCGTTGATGCCCTGGGCGACCCGGAACCGGACGGCATCCCGTTCCTGTTCGCTGAGCGCGTTCGCGCCGTCCGGGCCGAGATCCCATTCGCGCTCCAGGCCGTCGGCGCCGCTTCCGCAGTCGAGCCAGGCGAAACCGGCGGTGTACGGCCCGAGCCGGAACTGGCCCAGATATTCCTCCATCAGCTGGCCCTCGCGCAGCCTCAGCAGTTCCGGCTCGACGGCGCCCTCGGGCCGGGCCAGGCCGTCGCCGAACACGTCGTCGTTGATTTCGCAGTCCGCGGCGATGTTCATCCGCAGCCGTTCCGCCGGCCCGGTCAGCTCGTGCTTCGCGGCGTACCGGTCGCCGCGGCCGTGATGGTCGCGCAGCAAATGGGAGACCTCGTGCACCCAGACTCCGGCCAGCTCCTCCAGCGGCGTGCGGTCCACGAACCCCGGCGAGACGTAGCAACGCCAGTGGCGGTCGACGGCCATCGTCGGCACGCGCCGTGACTCGACCACGTGCAAGGCGAACAACGCCGTCGCCAGATACGGCCGTTGCCGGACCGCGTACAGCCGCGCGGCGTAGAGCTTCTCCTCGTCCATCAGCGCTCACCCGCGGGTTCCGCCCGCCGGGACAACGCCACCGCACCGGACAGCCGTTCGATCGCCGCCGGCACCTGCCAGTCGTCGCGGCGCAGCGAGGCGAGCGTCGTCGCGGGCACGACGACCAGGTCCGGCGCACCGGTTTCCAACGCCAGCACCAGCAACGACCACGCGGCGTCCCAGCGAGCCCGTTCCGGCCGCTTGCGCACCGCCTCCACCACGCCGTCCAGCACGGTCTGGCGCAGATCGCCGCGTTCGGGCAGCACCGCGGATTCGGGGTCCGCCAGCAAGGTTTCGGGATCTGGCAGATCCATCCGGTCCAGGCTGGCCAGCAGCTCCAGGCCCGGGCCGTCGCCGACGGTGCCGCGCACCAGCATGGACAGCACCTCCCGGGAAACGCCCGCCGCGGCAGCGAAAGCGACCAGCCGCAGGGTCATTTCCCAGCTGCGCGGCGAAGGCCACGGACCGCCGCGCCGAGCTTCGCTCTTCGGCAACTGATGCACGAGTCCGGGCCGGGCGGTCAGGAGTCCGCAGACCGCGCGGCGGGCGAAGGCCACGGCGTCGGGCAGGTGCCTCGGGTCCAGCTGGGGAAGCGCCGCGTATGGCCACGTCCCGCCCAGCCCTCGCACTACGACGTCGTGGTCGTAGGTCCACTGCAAATGCACGAACCGGTTGGCCAGCGGCGGGCTCAGCTCCCAGCCGTCGGCGGCGGACGAACGCGGATTGGCGGCGGCCACGATCCGTACCCCGGGCGGCAGCCGCAGAGCCCCGACCCGGCGTTCGAGCACGACGCGCAGCAGCGCGGCCTGGACGGCGGGCGGCGCGGTGGAAAGCTCGTCCAGGAACAGAAGCCCGTTGCCCGCCCGGACCAGGCGCACGGCCCAGTCCGGCGGGGCCATCGGCACGCCCTGCTCCGCGGGATCGTCGCCGACCACCGGCAGGCCGGAGAAGTCGGACGGTTCGTGCACGCTGGCGATCACCGTGGTCAGCGGCAGGTCGAGCGCCTCGGCGAGCTGGGTGAGCGCGGCGGTCTTGCCGATGCCCGGCTCGCCCCACAACAGCACCGGAAGATCGGCGGACACGGCCAGGGTCAAGGCTTCCAGCTGGCTGTCCGGTCGCGGTTCGGTGCTCGTGTCGTTCAGCAGGGTCAGCAGAGCGGCGGCGGTGTCCAGCGGTCGCGGGTTCCCGGGTGCGGGAGAAATTTCCATGGCAGTAAACAGGTTTCATCACCTTGGGGTCGAATCAGGGCCGGCTGTCGGCCGCGAAGGTCAGCGAGAGGTCGCGTGGCGGGGATGGCCGCGGTGGCTGGTGTTCCGGGCGGGCTGGCGCGGCGGTCCGTATCCGGCCAGGCCCGCCCGGTAGAGGCCGTGGACGACTTGACGGCGCGCGGCCGTCTCCAGTTCGTCGCGCAATGCGCCGTTGCGCAGGAGCACGTCCGGTCCGAGCAGTCCTTCGACGGTGGCGAGGGCACCGGCCGCGTCGCCGTGGTCCAGCCGGGCGCGGACGTCCACGAGATTTTCCGGAGACCGGTGCGCCTCGTCGATCGCCCGCAGGCACGGCAATTCGGGGCCGCCCAGCGCGCCCAGCAGTTCCTCGCGGCGAATTTCGCCGGGATCGTGGTCCAGCGGGACGAGCACGCCGTTCACCACGCCGATCCGATGCGTGGCGCCCCGGCATTCGACGAGGCGGGAATTGCCTGTACCGGCGGGAATCCGTGCCGCGCCGGGCGGATGGCCGGGCCGAAGTGCCGCTGCGACAAGGGGATGCAGCTGATCGGCGTCGAGCAGCCCGGCGTGGAGCAGCTCCAGGTCGGGCAGGACCCAGGTCGCGGCGTCGGGCAGGACCGCCACCGTGCGGGTCCGGTCTCCGCCCAGGTTCAGCATCAGCCGGTGCCGGGAGGCGAGCCGTACGGCGACGACGCCGCCCGCTCGCCCCTCCGCGCGCAGCAGCAACGCCGCCTCGGCCATCCACCGGTCCACCGCGCAGGGGCCCGCTCCGGGCGGGAGCGGGAGGGCGGCGTTCTCGTCCGGGGGCCAGCGCCCCGACCGTTCCCGCAGCTCGCCCGACCTGCGCGCGTCCCACAAGTGGCGGTGCAGATCGAGGCGATAACGCCGGTCGGGGCGCGGATGCGGATGCGGACCGGCCCCGCGCTGGGACGGCGACCACAGCGCGAGGCTGATCCGCTGCCCGGCATCCGCCCAGGCCGGCGGCGTGCGCGCGACGAGGTGGAACTCGCCGTCCGCCGGGCCGTACCGGGCGAGGGACACGGTGAGCCCCGGCCGGAGCAGGCCATCTGGCGCGATTCGCGGGAAGTGCCAGCGAAGCAGGTCAGGGGCCAGATGCCGCAGATCGGCGCGGACCTGTGCCGCCAGCCAGGCCCCATGGGCGCGGCCTACGGCCCGGAGGTTCAGATCCACGTCGACGCGCGCCGCGGCACAGGCCCCGGCCCAGTCGCCCGCCGCTCGGCGGGCAGTCGCTGACTCGATCATCGACGGCGGCACGGCGAATTCGCGCACGCGCGCCCAGAAATGGAGGCGAAGATTCTCGTTCGCGGGCAAAGGGTGCATCAGCACTCACCTTTGGCGAACGGAACCCCCGATCTGTTCGAGTAGTTGCTCATCTCGATCAGCGTAGCAGGATCGACGCCGGGTCCGCTCGGACATGTCATATTCTGCCGGACTCTCGCCGAACGCGGCTGCGCGATCGCCTTCACCTACCGCAGCGATCGGCAAGCAGCGGACCGGCTGGCAGTCGAACTCGGGGCGAAAGCCGATCCTCTCGCCCTCACCGACCCCGAGCGGAGCAAGGCGTACGTCGACAGCGTGATCGAGCGTTTCGGGGCGATCCACACCCTCGTCCACGCCGCCGGACCGCTCGTCCCGCAGCGGCCCCTGTCCACAGTGGACCCCGCTGAGTTCGGCGGGCACCTCGCGGCGGAAGCCGTCGCGTTCTTCAACCTCGTCCATCCGGCGTTGCCCGCGCTGCGCGCCACCAAGGGCTCGATCGTCGCGGTCACCAGTCCCCCGGTCCGCGACGGTCTTTCCGCCGGGCCCAAGGGCGCGGTCGAAGCGACCGCCCGCGCACTCGCCGCCGAGGATGGCCGGTTCGGCGTCCGCGTCAACTGTGTCGGACCCGGAATGCTGACCGACGGCATGGCCGCGAACCTGATGGCCAACGGCGATCTCGACGAGCGCGCGCATGCGGCAGCCCGGCGCGCCATCTCGTTACGCACCTTCGGCAATGCGCAGGACATCGCGGAGGCGGTGTGCTTCCTGGCGTCGGACCGTGCCGGGTTCATCAGCGGGCAGAAGCTCGACGTGGACGGCGGCTACGGCGTCTGATCGCGCCAGGGGCCCCGGATTGCCCGGGGCCCCTGACACAGGTCACTTAGCTTTGTTCTTCGCTTCTTTCGCTTTCCCCTTCAGCGAACCCTTGGCGTTCTGCGTCGGCGAGTACGTCCCGTACAGCGCGGGGTCGGGTTTCGGAGCGGTGCCGGGACCGCCGAGCGGTTTGGGATCGGTGAGGTACTCGATGCCTTCCCCGCCGAAGCTCCAGCCTGCCTTCGCCCCGTCCGGGCCGTCGGACAGATGCCAGACCGTGTTGTTGTGCTCCTGGTTTTCCTCGTCGAACAACGCGGTCGGCGCGATGTCGCTTTCCAGGCCGTCGGCCTTCAGTTCTTCGATCGCGGCCAGCCACTGCTTCTGGTGCACAGTGTCGCGTGCGAGGTTGAACTGCAGCATCGCCTTCACGCCGGGATCGTCGGTCATCTGGTACAGCCGCGCGGTCTGCAGCCTGCCCTGCGCCTCGGCCGCCACGTTCGCGCGGAAGTCGGCGAGAAGGTTGCCGGAGGCGATGATGTACTTGCCGTTCCACGGGGTGCCGTTCGAATCGGCGGGCAGCGCGCCGCCGCCGGCCACGATCGCCTGCTGCGGGTCCATCCCGCCGAGCACCGCCGCCATCACCGGATCCTTCACCGCCTCCGCGGTCGCGGTGGCCGGCGCCCCTTCGAGGAGCCGCGCGACCATCGTGGCGAGCATCTCGACGTGCCCGATCTCCTCGGTCGCGGTGTCCATGATCAGGTCCTTGTACTTGCCCTCGACGCGGCAGTTCCAGCCTTGGAACAGGTACTGCATGGTCACCGTCATCTCGCCGAACGCGCCGCCGATCAGCTCCTGGAGCTTGTGCGCGTACACCGGATCCGGCTTCTCGGGCTTCGCCTCGAACTGCAACAGCTTGGTGTGTCGGAACATCAGTGTCCTTCCCCGGGGATTCGAGCCGGGCGCCGTACCCGGCGAGTCCGGCACGGATGCCCGCGATCCGCCGGCCTACACGCGGCGATCCGGGTTCATTTCACGGAGTTCTGCGGGGCAACGGCGCGGTGGCGGGTCCTTCGAGCACGGCGCCGTCGACGTCGAAGCGCGAACCGTGGCACGGGCAGTCCCAGCTGCGTTCAGCGGCGTTGAACCGCACGAAGCAGCCGAGATGCGTGCAGCGTAAGGAAACCGCGTGCAATGCGCCTTCGCGGTCGCGATAGACGCCCTTGCGGCCGTGTCCGTCCGGGAGCACCTTCGCCTGGTCCACGGTGATCTCGTCGGTGCTCTTCGCGTCGGTGTGGGCGAGACGGTCGCCGACGAAGTCCTTCGCCACTTTCGCGTTCTGCTGCACCAGTTTCGAGGCCGAACTGAGCGAAATACGTTGCGGGGAAAAGAGGTCCCGATACGGATTGGCGGATCCGGTGATCCCATCGGCCACCATGGCCGCCGCCGCGGTGCCCATCGCCAGGCCCCATTTGCCGAACCCTGTTTCGAGCCACAACCGCCGCGCGCCCGGGAAATACGGTCCGGCGATCGGGAGGCTGTCGTAGGCCTTCGGATCCTGTGCGGACCACCGGTGGGTGACCTCGTCGACGTCGAAGTGGCGGGCCGCGAACTCGCCCAGTTCGGTGTACCGCTTGAGTTCCGCCGGGTCGCCCGCCGGATGGCCCTGGCCGCCGAGGATCAGCCGGTCGTCGTACGAGGCGAAAGACCACAATGGACTCCCGGCGCTGATCGCCAGCTCCTGCGGCGGGGTGCCGGACCGCAGCTTCGCCGCCACGCAGTACGACCGCTGTACCGACAACCGGGGGAAGAACAACCCACGATCGAGGATCGGGTAATGCGTTGCGATGACCACTGTCTCGGCGTCGAGCGCACCGTCTGCGGTCGTGATGCGATACGGCGACGCCTGGCTCACCTTGTGCACGCGGCTGTTCTCCAGCACGCGACCGCCTTCGGCCTCGACGGCGTCAGCGAGCCCGCGCACGTAGTCGGCCGGGTGGAGCGCGAGCTGTCCCGGCAGCCGCACCGCGCCGTGCACCGGTACCGGAAGATCCAGCGTGGTCGTCCACTCGACCGGCAGGCCGGCCTGCTGCGCGGCCTCGTACTCCGCTCGCACGGAATCTACTTCGTCCGCCTCCATCGCGAACGTCGCCGCGGGCAGCCTCCGGAGCCCGCAGTCGATGGATTCAGCCAGCTCCGCCACGAGTTCCACCCCGGCGAGCGCGGCTTCGGCGTAGACCGTCGCGGTGGCGATGCCGTGCTCGCGGACGAGCGTCGAGTACACAGTGGACTGCAACGCGGTGACCTTGGCGGTGTTGTTGCCGCTGGCCCCTTCGGCGACGCGCCCCGCTTCGAGGACTGTCACGCGCACGCCCCGGCGGGCGAGCAGCAGCGCGGTGGTCATCCCGGCGATGCCACCGCCGATGACGGCGACCTCGGCGCGTTCCCGGCCGCGCAAGGGTGGCCGGCTGGTCTCCCGGGCGGTCGCGAGCCACAGGGACTGGTCGGCGGTAGTGGTCATCGAACGCCCTCCCCTACGACGGCGAACTGGCGCGACGTGTCCCGCGCGACGGCAGAAGTCATGACCGGGCCCTCCCTGGAATCGATCGACCGGGACCGGGTAGCCCGTGGCGCACCGGGCAAACCTGTTTGGCGGGGCACCGGCGGCTTCGCGTTCGGCGTGACCATGTTGCTGCGCGAAGACGCGGAAATCAGCCGGGAGGAGCTGGCCTTCCGCTGCTCGGTCTGGAAGGGGCCTCGTCCGGGCGCTGAGCAGGCAAGATCGCGGACTCGCTGCCGTCCGCGAGCCGTGGTTCGGCTGTCGCAGCGGGCTTGGCCACTGCCAGTGTCCTGACCTGCGAGTTTGCTCTTTAAACCACGCTCGGTCTCGCCGAGGAGCTGAAAGCGGACGGGATCGCCGCGAATTCGCTCCGGTCGCGTACGCCGTCAATCGTGGCCCGCGCCGCGTGCGCGATCCTCACCTGGCCCTCGCGCGAGTGCGCCGGAACCCTCTTCACCGACGACGAGGTGCTCGCCGCCGACGGCGTCACCGGCCTCTCCGGCTATCAGCGCGGTGAGGGTGAATTGGCGCTGGACATCTTCGTCGACCCGGCCTGATCCCGCATCCGGTCGAACTCCCCCGGCAGCGTCTCGCCCTCGTTCATCTTGGCCAGCAGCTTGTGCAGGGAATCGCGGGAGCGCTGCGGAACGTCGCTGAGCAGCTGCTGGTCGAGGTCGTCCAGCAGCGTGTTCGCCTCGCGCAGCGTCTCCCGTCCCGCGTCGGTGAGGTCGACTCCGTAGCGCCGCCGGTCCTCGGGGTCCCGGGCGCGCGCGGCCAGTCCGAGCGACTCCAGGTCGTCCAGGCTGCTGACCATCGTCGCCGGGTCGATCCGCAGGCACGAGCCCAGCGACAGCTGCGACATCGGCCCGTTGTCGGACAGCGCCTGAAGGACGCTGTAGTGCCGGACCCGCAGGCCCAGCCCGTGCAGCCGGTCCTCGGCGAGCCGGAACGCGACCTGGCCGAGCTTGACCAGCAGACAGCTGGCGTGCTCCCCGATCCCGCCCGGAACCAGCGGACCGGACATCGTTTCCCCCCGCCCGTCGTCAGCGGACCGTACGATCGCCGATGATACGGGCCCGCGGCCGCACCGGATCGGGTCGAGGAGCCCGGCACGCGTTAACCTGGCCTCAACCGACAGCGCGAGAACACGGAACCCAGGTGAACCAGACCGGAGCACAGCCACCAGCCGGAACCCAGGCCATCCGCCGAGCGCTCGGCATCCTGCGGCTCCTGATGGACGAGGACGGGGAACTCCCGCTGTCCGCGATCGCCCGCAAACTGGACCTCACGCCGGGCACCACGCACCGGGTCGTGCGCGCGCTGAGCTCCGACGGGCTCGTCGCGCACAACCCCCGCACCGACAGCTACCACCTCGGCCCCGGCGCGATCCTGCTCGGCCAGGCCGCCCAGCGCGTGCACGGGCTCCAGCTCGCGCTGCCGGTCATCCAGCGGATCAACGCCGACACCGGCGAATCGGTCAACATCACGATCCGCGAGGGGAACGAGTCGGTGGTGCTGCTGCGCGCGCAGTCGACGCTCCCGCTGCGGTTCGAGCAGCATCCCGGCGCGCGGTTTCCGTTGTACGCCACGGCTTCCGGCAAGGCGATGCTCGCCAATTCCCTCGACGCGGAGTCCTACCTCGCGAGTCTTCCGGAGCGACTGCCCGCGCTGACCTCGCACACCCTCGCCACCCGGGACGACCTCGCGCTGGAGCTGACCGAGACCCGCGATCGCGGGTACAGCATCGACAACGAGGAAAACGTCGCCGGGGTGCGGTGCGTCGGCGCGGGGGTCCTGGACGACCGCGGCCTCGCCCGGGCGGCGGTGGTCATCCAGGTGCCGACGGTGCGGCTGCCCGAGGACCGGATTCCGGAGCTGGGCGCCCTCGCGATCGAGGCGGCGAAGGAAATCGCGCCGTTCCTGCCGCCGGACCGGCTCACTCGCTACTGACCCCCAACGCCCGTGCGGTCAGCGACGCAAGGTGCGCGGGCCGGTGGTCAGACAGCTGCCGAATCTGGGTCCGGCAACTGAAACCGTCCGCGTGCACCACGGTGCCCTCCGGGGCCGCTCGCAACGCGGGCAGCAGCTGATGCTCGGCGACAGCGACGGAAACGTCGTAATGCCCCCGCTGGAAACCGAAATTCCCCGCCAGGCCGCAGCATCCCTCGCGCAATACTTGCGTCTGCCCGGACAACTGCCCGAGCAGCTGGGAGTCGGCGTCGTAACCGAGATCCGCGTGCTGGTGACAATGCACCTGAGTAAGCACCGGGGCCTCGGACTTCTTCAACGCCGGTAGCTCGCTCTCCCCCAGATGCTCGGCGAAGGTCCGCACGCTGCGCTTCAGCGAGGCAGTCCGCGGATCCCCCGGCAGCAGCTCGGCGCCGTCCTCGCGGAGGGTCGCGGTGCAGCTCGGTTCCAGGCCGATCACCGGGATTCCCTGCTGAAGCCACGGATCGAACGCGTCCAGCGACCGGCGCAGGACCCGGCGCGCCGCTCCCAGCTGGCCGGTGCTGTGCCAGGTCAGTCCACAACAGACAGTCCGGTCCGGGATGACCACCTCGTGGCCGAGCGCCTCCAGCACCGCGACCGCGTCCCGGCCGACCTGGGGGTCGAAGAAGTTCGTGAAGGTGTCCGGCCACAGGACGACCTTCGACGGCGAGGTCACCCGCTCCCGGCGACGGAACCACGAAGCGAAAGTGGGCGAAGCGAGCTTCGGCAGTTCGCGTTCGGCGGCGATCCCGCCCAGGCGGTTCAGCGCCGGTCGAAGCGGGCCGGACGCCACGGCGTTGATCGCGCGGGCGAACGGCGCGCCCAGCCGGAGCCATCGCGGCAGCGCGCCCATCGTGTAGTGCGACATCGGCCGGACCCGGTGTTCGTAGTGGCGGCTGAGGAATTCGGTCCGGTACGAAGCCATGTCGACGCCGACCGGGCAATCGGATTTGCAGGCCTTGCAGCCGAGACAGAGGTCCAGCGCGTCGCGGACCTCGGGGGAACGCCAGCCGTCCTCGATGACGTCTCCGGCGAGCATTTCGAACAGCAGGCGCGCCCGGCCGCGGGTCGAGTGCTCCTCCTTGCCGGTGGCGCGGTAGCTCGGGCACATCATCCCGCCGGTCTCGGAGACGCATTTGCCCACGCCCACGCATCGGCGCGAGGCCGCGGCCAGGTCGCCGCCGTCGGCGTGCAGGGCGAGGCGGGCGCGGGTCGGCAGGACCGGCGGGGCGATGACGGTGCGCAAATCGGCGTCCAGCGGCGCGGGGTCGACGATCCGGCCGGGGTTCATGCCGTTCGCCGGGTCGAAGGCTGCCTTGAAATCGGCGAACGCCCGCATCAGCCGGGGCGGGAACATCAGCGGCAGGAGTTCGGCGCGGGCCTGGCCGTCGCCGTGTTCGCCGGACAGCGAACCGCCGTGGGACACGACGAGTTCCGCCGCCTCGACCATGAACGACCGGTAGGCTTCCTTCGCTTCCGGCGCGGCCATCGGGAAATCGATCCGCACGTGGAGACAGCCGTCGCCGAAATGGCCGTAGACCACGCCCTTGCGGCCGTGTTTGTCCAGCAGCAGCTCGAATTCGCGCAGGTACGCGCCGAGCCGGTCCGGCGGGACCGCGGAGTCCTCCCAGCCGGACCACGCTTCGGATCCGTCGGCCAGGCGCGTCGCGAGGCCGGCGCCTTCCTCCCGGATCCGCCAGAGTTTCCGTTGGGCCACCGGATCTTGCACGACCAGCGCGGAAGCGCCGACCTGCGGGGCGCGAGCGGCGACCTGTTGTGCGACGGCGACAGCCTCCGCCGCGTTGTCGCCGCCGGTTTCCAGGTACAGCCACGCCGTTCCGTCCGGCAGCGTGCTGCGGTCGCCGGGTTTCCGCGCGTCAAGAGCGGCGACGAGACCGGCTTCGATGCCTTCCATCGTGAGCACCGGAAGATCGAGCAGCGAAGGGACCGCATCGGCAGCGGCGATGCTGTTTTCGAAGCCCAGCACGGCGAGGGCGCGCGTAGCCGGGATCGGAGCCAGGCCGACGACGGCGCTCAGCATGGTCGCGCAGGTTCCCTCGGAGCCGACCAATGCCTTGGCGACGTCGAAACCGTTCTCCGGCAACAGGTATTCGAGGTTGTAGCCGGAGACCCGGCGAGGCAGTTTCGGGTAGCCGAGCCGGATGTCGGCCAGGTATTCGTCGCGCAGGTCTCGCAGGCCGCGGTACAGCGAGCCGACCGAATCCTCGCGAGCGCAGAATTCTTCCAGCTGGGCCGGAGAGGTGGGACCGACCTCGAGGCGGGTCCCGTCGGCGAGGGCGATTTCCAGCGCGCGGACGTTGTCGACCGTCTTGCCCCACGCCACGGAATGCGAACCGCAGGCGTTGTTGCCGATCATGCCGCCGATCGTGCACCGGCTGTGCGTCGACGGGTCCGGGCCGAAGGTGAGCCCGTGCTCGGCGGCCCGTTCGCGCAGCCGGTCGAGCACCAGCCCGGGTTCGACGCGCGCGGTGCGGGCGGCGGGGTCGAGGTCCAGCACGCGGTTGAGGTGCCGGGTGAAGTCGAGGATCACCGCGCGGTTCGCGGCCTGCCCTCCGATGCTGGTCGCCGCGCCGCGCGGGAGGACGGGCGCGCCGTGCTCCGCGCACACCCTCAGCGCCGCGACCACGTCGTCCGCGCTGCGCGGCCGCACGACGAGCAGCGGGACGTGCCGGTAGTTCGACGCGTCGGTGGAGTGGGTGGCAAGCGTGGCCGGGTCGCCGGCGACCTCGCCGGACACCGCCCGCGCGAGGGCTTCCTGCAGTGCCGAATGCGAACGGGCTCGGGCCGGCATGGGCGTCTCCTGGGAAATCGGGGGTTCACAGCGCCGCGGTCCCCGGGCTACCGTGAAGGCTCGCCACATAGTGGATATAGCTTCCACATGTTGTCAACTTCGACGTGAGGAGTGGTCTCCTTGACCGACATGCCCCGCAACGAAAGCGTGTTCACCTGGGCCGCGCCCCCGCTGAAGTTCGGTGCCGGCGCGCTCGACGAGCTGGGCGCGGAGGTGGCCGCCCGGCAGGCCAGGTCGTGCCTGATCCTCACCGACCCCGGCGTCCGCGGCACCGGCATCCCGGACCGGGCGCTCGACTCGATCCGCGCGGCCGGGGTGAAGAGCGAGATCTTCGACGGCGTCGGCGTCGAACCGACCGACGCCAGCATCGACGAGGCGGTCGCCTACGCCCGCCAGCAGGAATGGGACTGTTTCGTCGCGATCGGCGGCGGCTCGGCGATCGACACCGCCAAGGCCGTCAACCTGCTGACCACGCACCCCGGCGAACTGCTCGACTTCGTGACGCCGCCCATCGGCGCGGGCAAAGCGCCGTGGCTGCCGCTGAAGCCGCTGATCGCCGTCCCGACCACCGCGGGCACCGGATCCGAATCGACCACGATCTGCGTCGTCGACCTGCTCGGCCTGCACCTCAAGGCCGGGGTGAGCCACCCGTCGCTGCGCCCGTCGCTGGCGGTCGTCGACCCGCGCACGACGATCAGCCTGCCCTCCGAGGTGACCGCGGCCAGCGGCATGGACGTGCTGTCGCACGCGCTGGAGAGCTACACCAGCGTCGCGTTCGACGCGAAGCCCGCTCCGGAAGACCCGATGAAACGACCGGCTTTCTGCGGCTCCAACCCGATCAGCGACGTCTGGTGCGAGATGGCGCTGACGTTGGTGGGCAAGCATTTGCGCGCCGCTGTCCTCAATGGACGCGACCTGACCGCGCGCACCCAGATGGCGCTCGCGTCCACCTACGCCGGAACCGGTTTCGGCAACGCCGGCACCCACTTGCCGCACGCGAACGCCTACCCGATCGCCGGGGCGGTGAAGCAGTACCGCGCCGCGGGCTACCCGGAAATGCCGATGGTCCCGCACGGCCAGGCCGTGTCCGCGACCGCCGCCGAGGTGTTCCGCTGGACCTATCCCGCGTCGCCGGAACGGCATCTGCACGCCGCGCACCTGCTGTCCGGCGGGCAGACCTTCACCACCACCGACGGCGCCGACGCCCTCCCGCACGTGCTCACCGAGCTGATGGCCGACATCCAGATGCCGAAGGGACTGCACGCGTTCGGTTACGGCGAGGAGGACATCGACACCCTCGTCGACGGCACGCTCAAGCAGACCCGTCAGCTGGCTGTCGTGCCCCGTCCGGTCACCCGGACCGCGCTCGAAGACATCTTCCGCCGCTCGCTCTGACCACCGGGAGTTATCAATGGCGACAACTCCTCCGCGCACCGGCGAAACCGACGTCCGCCTGGTGGTCGCGTCCAGCGTGTTCGGCACGACCGTCGAGTGGTACGACTTCTTCCTGTACGGCACCGCCGCGGGCCTCGTCTTCAACAAGCTGTATTTCCCCGGTTCCGATCCCCTGGTCGGCACCGTGCTGGCCTTCGCGACCTTCGCGCTCGGCTTCCTCGCCCGCCCGGTCGGCGGCTTCATCTTCGGCCATCTCGGCGACCGGATCGGGCGCAAGAAGATCCTCGTCGCGACCATGCTCATCATGGGCACCGCGACCTGCCTCATCGGCCTGCTGCCCGACTACCAGATGATCGGACCGGCCGCGCCGATCATCCTCGTCGTCCTCCGCCTGGCCCAAGGCGTCGCCGTCGGCGGAGAATGGGGCGGCGCGGTGCTGATGGCCACCGAATACGCTCCGCCCGGGAAACGCGGTCTCTACGGCAGTTTCCCGCAGATCGGGCTGGCCATCGGGCTCACGCTGGGCACCGGCGTGCTGGCCCTGCTCAACGCGATCACCAGCGACGCGGCGTTTCTCTCGTGGGGCTGGCGGATCGGCTTCCTGCTTTCCGCCGTGCTGGTCCTGGCGGGGCTGCTGATCCGGGTCAAGGTCATGGAAACCCCGGCCTTCCGCACCATGACGGCCGAGGAGGGCACGGCCACCGTCCCGGCCGTCGAACTGGTCCGCGACCGGCTTTCCCGGCGGCACCTGCTGCTCGGCATGGGCAGCCGGTTCACCGAGGGCGTGGCTTTCAACGCCTGGGCGGTCTTCGTGATCTCCTACGGCAGCGGAACGCTGAAACTGGACCGGCAGCCGCTGCTGATCGGCGTGATGATCGCGGCCGCGGTGATGGTGGTGTTCATCCCGGTGTTCGGCAGGGTGTCCGACCGGTTCGGCCGCCGCAAAACCTTCACGACCGGAGCCGTGACGACACTGGTGCTGGCGATCCCCGCACTGGCCGCGCTGCACAGCGGCAATCCCGTGCTGATCACGCTCTCGTTGGTCGCGGTGCTGGGCATCAGCTACCCGGTGATGTACGGCCCGCAGGCGGCGTTCTATGCCGAGCTGTTCCCGATTTCGCGGCGGTGCACCGGGATTTCGGTCGTCTACCAGCTCTCCGGCGTCGTGGCCTCGGGCCTCACCCCGCTGATCCTCGCCTACCTCGCCGGGCGGACCGGCACGACCGGCATCCTGATCTACCTCGCCGCGACGACCGCGGTGAGCGTCGTCTGCACGCTGGCGATCCGCCAGAGCGACCTGTTCGACGACGACGCCCGGGTTTCCCAGCCGGTGAAGGAGGTTCCTCGCCTCACCTGAGCCGCCGCGTTCCGGGCGGCCGACCGTCGCCCGGAACGCGGGCCGCGCTGATCGCATCGAGAATCCGCTCCCGATCGGCGGGGCGGAGGTAGAGGTAGTGCCCCGCTTCCGGCAGGACATCGACCTCCGCGTGCGGGACGAGTCCGCGGAGATGCGCCGCCGCGGCAACCGAATCGTGGACGACGCTGCGGCCGCCGAACAGCGCCAGCACCGGCATCCGGATCGCGCGGAGGGCGTCTTCGCGCGGGCGGGTCTGGAGCGGGATCCGGGCGCGATACGCACGAATCCCGGCGACGACCACCTGCGCGGCGGGCTGATCGAACACATCCTCGCCCGCCGACCAGGCCACGAAGCGCCGCCAATCGCGGTCGCGGTTCAGCACCATCGCTGTGAGGGCGCGTCGTTGGGTGGCTGCCGAGAACTTGGCGCTGACTGTTGTCGGGTCGAGCAGGCAGAGCGCGGCGAGCCGGTCCGGGGCGTGAATGGCCTGGTTGACCGCGTGCCAACCACCAGTCGAGCCTCCGACCAGGAAGACGTCGCTCGGCCCGAGCCCGGCCAGGACGTCGTCGAGGCCGAGTGCCCGGTCGCGGATGTCGGCGAACGGCCTGGTCTGCACGCTGCGTCCGGCCTCGCCGAGCGTGTCGACGGCATAGACCGGGCCGTCGAGCCCCGGGATCAGCGGCGCGTAACAAACCGACGTGTTCATGAGGCCCGGCAGGAGCACGATCGGCCGCTCGCCTTCACCGAAGCGGTAGACGCGGGCGGAGCCGTGGCGGCACGCGACGTCGAAGACCTCGTCGGGCGGCGGGCATTCCCGCAGCGCCTGCTCGTAAACCGCGAAATACCGTTGCCGCGCCTCAGAATTCTTGAACTGGCCTGCTTTCTTCATGACCCGGGACGCTATTTCTCCTGACCCCGCCCGGTCTTGGACGAAAGTAAGATGGCGGCATGGCAGAGTGGTCGCTCGTCGTCCCGCACCGGGAAATCACGACCTCCCGGGGACGGCACGTCTTCGGAAGCCCGCGAGTCCCGGGCGTCCTGGACTACGCGGGCCACGAGTTCCCCGATTCCGCGGAAACACCTTGGCGCGTAACGCCTTTGGGCGCGCTCACCATGATCCTGGATTTCGAGGCGCCCGCCCGGTCGCTGCCGCCGTCGCCGGTCCTGGGATTGCGGGACCGCCCCTTGCTCGTATCGCAGGCCGGGCCCGCGCGGGGAATCACCGTCGCGCTGACCCCGCTCGCCGCGCACGCGTTGTTCGGCCTGCCGCTGCGCCTGCTGGCGAACGCGAGCGTCTCCGCGGCTGACCTCCTCGGCCGCGACGCGGGCCTGCTGACCGACCAGCTCGCGTCCGCACCCGGCTGGCCGGCGCGATTCGCCCTGCTCGACGACTTCCTGCTCCCCCGCGTGCTCTCGGGCCCGGCCCTGGCCCGCCCGGTGGGGGCCGCCTGGCACCGGCTGACGTCCGGTCCGGCCCGGGTCGACGCCGTGGCCGCCGAAATCGGCTGGACGCGGCAGCACCTGACCGTCCGCTTCCGCGAGCAGATCGGCCTCTCGCCCCGGACCGTCGGACGGATCTCCCGCCTGCACCGCGCGGTGGCCCGGCTCCCGTCGGCGCGGTCGTGGGCGGAGCTGGCGATCCAGTGCGGTTACGCCGATCAATCCCACCTCAACCGCGATTTCCGCAGTATTACCGGCTGCACGCCTACCGAATACGTCACAGGCTAGTTCGCCTGCACCGGAATCCAGTCGGCTACGCCGGATCTGCCACCCCGGTGAGCTGCTCCCGCAAGGTGCTCAGCGTCCGGGCCAGCAATCGCGAGACCTGCATCTGCGAAAGCCCGACCCGCTCGGCGATCTGGCTTTGCGTCATATTCGAGAAAAACCGCATGACGACGATCGCGCGTTCCCTCTCCGGCAGGTTCCGCAGCAGCGGCTTGAGCGTTTCCCGGTCCTCGAGCTTCTCGATTTCGGGATCGTTTTCGCCGAGGGTGTCGGCCAGTGCGATCGAACCGGTGTCGTCGTGAGCCTGGTAATCGATCGACGCGGCCTGGTAGGCGTTCCCGGCGTGCAGGGCTTCGGCGACCTCGTCGAGGTCGAGGTCCAGGTGGTCGGCGAGTTCGCGCGCGGTGGGCGCGCGGCCGAGACGCTGGCCCAGTTCCGTGGCGGTCTGGCCGATCCGCAGGTGGAGTTCCTTGAGCCGGCGCGGAACCCGCACCGACCACGTGTGGTCGCGGAAGTACCGGCGGACCTCGCCCATCACCGTCGGGACGGCGAAGGCGACGAAATCGGTCTGCCGCGCCGGGTCGTAGCGGTCGACGGCGTTGATCAGGCCGATCCGCGCCACCTGAAGGAGGTCTTCGGACGGCTGGCCCCGCCGGGCGAACCGCCGGGCGATGTGCTCGGCCAGCGGCAGGTGCTCCTCGATGAGGCGGTGCCGCAGCCGGGAATGCTCGTCGGTGTCCTCGGCGAGGTGGCTGATCTCCTCGAACAACACCGCACAGTGCCGGTAGTCGTCGCTGCGCCGGGTGCGGGTCATGGTCGCCGCGGTCATGTAGATCCTCCTGACAGCCGGGGGAACGTGACTCGGTTAGTGCCATGGAGCGCATCGCGTTGCCGACGCTGATAATCCTTAGTGGACAGTGCCCGGCACCGCAAGACGAGCGGCGGGTCAGCGCGCTCGTCCGGGTCGCCGGGCAGCCGGAGCGTCATGGCCGGGTGGTACCCGCCCGGGAGCACGATCAATCGGGCGGCCACCCGAATGGGGGCTCAAGTCACACCGCGCAGACGCAGGAGAGTGTCGAGTTCGGCGGAACTGCCGGCAGAACGGATCACGGGCGGCGTGAGCTGCCCGATGCGGTGATCGTCGGAGCGCGATGCGGTGACGAACCGGAGGAGCCGCGCGGGCGGCGGAGCGACGCTGGCGCCGCCGAGATACCGGAGCACGATCAGGTCCTCGCCGGAATGCGTTTCGACCGCGATCGCCCATCCGCGGACCTCGTCCCACAGCAGCGCGACATCCCGCTCGGGGTAACCCGGCAGGTGCCCGTCGAGGGCGACGTACGCCGAAAGCGGCGGGCCCTGGTCGACGGTGCAGGATTCCAGTCCGATCCCGAGCGCTCGGGTGACCTCGGCGAGGTACCCGCGCAACGCGGCGAGGAAGGCGTGCGGGTTGCTGGACGGGAAGTGCGGCGTCGTGGTCACGGATGCCTTTCCCCGCGGGGATCAGCTTCCGGACCGCCAGCGCCCGCGCAGAGAGCGGCGGTCGGCGCGGCTGAGCATCCCCGAGGTGTCGCGGGTCCAGTGGCCGCCGCGGGAATCGGTGAAGGACAGCCCGGGAACGGCGGCCGCCGAGTACAGGTCGTCCACCGGCATCGCGTCCTCGCCGAACGGCAGCGCGCGGACGGCGGTCGAACCTGGCGGGATGATCGCGAACCGGGCGTGGTGCGGTTCGTCCTCGTCCGGGCGGGTGACCTCCAGCGAGCAGTCGAACACCGGCGCGTCGCCGCTGTTGTGCGCGCACACGACGTAGTCTTCTTCACGCTCATGCCGGGCGCCCTCGTCGAGCCACGCGGAGACCGACTGCGCCTGCTGCTCCTGGCGGACTTCCGCCTGGTCCTTCCGGTTGAGCAGCATGATCCACACATACGAGGCGAACCCCAGCAGCGAGCCCGCGCTCCCGATCGCCGATACCCACGTCGCGGTCAGTTGTGATCCCATCGCCGCCCGGGTTCCCCGATCGGGCGGCGCTGAAACCCGGTTCGGAAAGGTTTAGACCTCGCGGCGGCGGGGTAGCAAGAACTCAGCGCGGGACCCGCTCCGCGCACCGGACCTCCGTTGCCGCGGGGACGCCGGCGGTGCCGAGACACCGCCGGCGTTTCTGCTGTCCTGAGTGGACAACGCTCAGACCTTCAGCCAGGCAGGGTGCTTGCCTTTCCGCAGCGTGCGCCACTCGTCGGCGAATCTGCTCCGCAGCCCGCTCGCCTCGGCTTCGTCGCGACCGTAGAGGAGACCGAAGGTGAACGTGTTCTGGTTCTCGCTGAAGCCGTCGATCGCGAAGTGCCGCAACGCTTCGCGGTTCACCACGCTGTCCTGATGCTTGCCGAGCGTCTGCTGCGCGGCCTTGACGTGCTTGCGCCAGACACGCAGCTTCTTGCCGAACACCGGCCGGACGGCGTCCGCGGCGTAACGGGCTCGCTTGGCCTTCTTGCGGACGTTGTGCAGCGCCGTCTCCAACTCTGTGCCGCTGAGTCCCTCGGTCGCCGCGGTGGCCCGGTAAAGCTTGCGCGCCGCCTTGCGCAGAGGTTTCCGCAACGCCTTTTTGCCCACGGGTCGCGTCGTGCCGAGCAATGCGGCGATCGACTGCAACAGGGTCAGGTATCGGGTGCTGGACAACGTTTCTGTCGCGCGGGCCAGTGCCGTTTGGGACGTGCGGGCGAAGTCGCGGGTCAAGTATTGCCGCAGCGGCCCGAAAACCAGCTCCGGCGGGACTTCGTCGAGACAGGCTTCGAGACGGCTTTGGGTGACCTCGACGTCCCGCGCGGGGGCGAGTTCGCCGCCCAGCCACTTCAGCTCCGCCGCGACCGCATCGGCCTTCTTCTCGCCCACCAAGGTTTTGAACGTCTGAAGGGCGCTCCGCAGCTTCCGCGACGCCACCCGCAGCTGGTGCACCGAATCGTCCGCCCCGACCCGAAAGCCCAAGTCAGCGCGACGCAGCCGCTCGAAGTGCTCGCTCAGATACGCGGGCAAGACCTCGCGCGAACCGCGTGCCTCCTTCGTCTCGGCACCGATCAGCCGCTGCAGTTTCGACGGCCACCAGGCGTCTTCGGCCCCGCGCTTGCGCAAGCTCCGGTCCAGCCGGTCGAGAAGCTCGGGCGCGGAATCCGGCGCGAGTTCGACGTCCAGCTCCCGCCAGCGGTCCAGCCGAAGCTCCTGTCCCCCAAGGACTTCCGCGGTGACGTGATCGTCCGCCAGTGTCGCCACCGTGCGGCCGGACTCGTCGGCCAGGCGGTGGGTGAACCGGTCGGTCCGCACCTGCGCGACCGGGCGCAGCTTGCGGTCCAGCGTGAACGCACGGACCAGTGTCGCGATCGGACCGGGCACCTGGGGGCTCTCGTCGAGCGGGAACCCCAGCTCCTGGCCGGTGCCGACGGGCAGGTCGAGACACCACCCGGCGCCGCTGCTTCTTCGCAGCGTGATCCCGGCTCTGGCCAGCCGGAAGTCCTTGGTGTCGTAATAGTCGGTCGCCAGCGTCTGCTCGGCGGGAGCTTCCTGGGTGATCCCCTTGCCCGCCAGCCGCGGCACCCGGGCTTTCAAGCTCAGCTCGTACTTGCGTTCGGACACCATGCTTTTCATTCCCGCTCCTGATCCGGTTCAGTCGTTTTCCGCCGCGCCGCCGACGGCCTCGGCGATCGCGGGCACCAAGCCCTCGTCGAAGACGCTGGGCACGAGGTGCTCCCGGTCGAGGTCGCCGCCGACCGTCGCGGCCAGCGCGTGCGAGGCCGCGAGCAGCATCCGCGGGGTCACCCTCGGGGCGCCGGAGTCGAGCAGCCCGCGGAACATTCCCGGGAACACGAGGACGTTGTTGATCTGGTTGGGCAGGTCGCTGCGGCCGGTCGCGACGATCTCCGCGTGCTCGCGCGCGACGTCCGGGTCGGCCTCCGGGTCCGGATTGGCCAGCGCGAACACGATCGCCCGGTCGGCCATCCGGGCGAGGTCGTCGCCCTTGAGCAGGCCGCCAGCGCTCACGCCGATGAAGACGTCCGCGTCCTGCAACGCGTCTTGCAGGCTCCCCCGGACCGCGTCGCCGCGGTTGGTGTTCTCCGCGAGCCACTGTTTCTCGCCGGTCAGATCGCGTTCGCCGTGCAACGCGCCCTTGCTGTCGCAGACCACGATCCGCTCCGCGTCGAAGTCCGCCTTCAGCAGCAGCCGGGCGATCGCGGACCCGGCCGCACCGGCGCCGGAGATCACCACCGACGTCTCCCCTGGCGTGCGATCGGTCAGCTTCAGCGCATTGTCCAAAGCGGCCAGCACGGCGACCGCGGTCCCGTGCTGGTCGTCGTGGAACACGGGGATGTCCAGCTCGTCGTGCAGCTGCCGCTCCACCGTGAAGCACCGGGGCGCGGCGATGTCCTCCAGATTGATCGCGCCGAAGGACGTCGCCAAGTCCTTGGCGGTGCGCACGAGGTCTTCCGGTTCGCGGCTGACCGGGCAGATCGGCCACGCGTCGACGTCGGCGAACCGCTTCAGCAGCGCCGCTTTGCCCTCCATCACCGGCAGCGCGGCTGCCGGGCCCTGGTCGCCGAGGCCGAGCAGCGCGGAGCCGTCGGAAACGATCGCGACGGAATTGCTGCGCACGGTTTCCCGCGCCAGCACCGACGGATCCTCGGCGACGCGCTTGGCCAGCTCGGCGACGCCGGGCGTGTAGTGCTCGGCGAGGTCCTTGGCGTCGTCGAGCCGCACTCGGGTGGTGACTTGGATCTTTCCGCGACTGCTCATGCCAGCCGGATACCCGGCCGCGCGGCGGAGGAATCGTGGTCAGTCGAGGACGTACGCCGCGTCCGGCTCGGTCACCCGGAAACTGAAGCTCTCCTCCAGGTACAACGTCAGCGTTTCGGCGTCGTGGTGGCGATAGCCGACCGAGAGATCCTGGCCGAGCTCCAGCACGAAATCCCCGCCCGCCAGGCTCAGCACGACCGCACCGGTCAGCCCCGGCGTCCGCTTCACCCGGCCGCCGCCCAATGCCCGGCGAAGGTGATCGAGCACGAGAAGGCCGCCGTGTTCGGTGCTCTCCACAATGGAGGTGTAGCCCCCGGGATTGATCGCCAGCGCGTACGGCCCCTCGATCCCCTTGCGCCGCAACGTATCCACCGCGTTGGCCACCACGTGCGGATACCGCTCCGGATCGGTGCCCAGCGTCCCGTGGTCGTACGGGCTCGCCTCGGCGATCCCGGTGATCCCCGCGTCCGGCCAGCCGTGGAACACCGCGCGGTTCTCCAGCAGGCCCACCTGGGCGGCGGCCTGGTCGAGGTCGTCGAACTCCAGGTCGTCGGCGCCGCGTTCGGCGTCCTCGAGTTCCTTCCGCTCGACGGTGAACGGCACGCGCACCTCCACCAGCGGCAACACCCGGCGCTGCTGTGCGAGGGTTTCGCGTTCCCGCGCGGCTTCCGGCGGATCGACGCGCCGGGTCCGGCCGAGCGGCGTGGCCGAGTGCGTCCAGCCGTGCGGGCCCTCGACGTCCACCATCTTGCGGGCCGCGAGGTGGGCCGCCAGCCGCTCCCGAGCCTCGTCGTCGATCTGCTTCCAGCCCCCGGCGGGAATCGGCGCGAGCTCGCGCATCAGGTGGTTCATCGTGCTCCCTTCAGGCCGCCGATGCCCAGCGAACCGTCGTCCGGCGGGGTCTTCCCGGCTTTGCGCTCCTGTTCCTCGACGTAGCGCTCCGGATCGACGTCCCCGGTGTCGATGCCCTTGCCGCCCTCGTGCTCGGCCTTGAACGCGAGGAACTTCCGGCCGAGTTCCTCGCGCAGGCCCGGATCGGCGTGCTCGCGGAAGTCGGCGAGCGCGTCGTCCTCCTCCTCGGCCATGTGCTCGCTGTTGGCGGTGCGGGCCTGCCGGACCGCCGTGTGCCAGGCCGCGCTGCCCGCCGGGTGCCGGCGGGTCTCGGCGACGGCGTCGCGGATGTCGTTGTGGTCGCCGACCGCGTCGAGCGTCTCGTCCTCGGCGTCGGCACCGCGCTGGATCAGCTCGGGGTAGAAGACCGCTTCCTCAGCGGCCGCGTGCAGGTCCAGCAGGTCGGCGAGCGGCTCCCACGCCCGCGCCAGCTCGTCCGGGCCGTCGAGGTCGTCCAGTTCCGCGAACGCCCGCCGGAACCGTTCGTGATCGTCGAGGATCAGGCTGGTGATGTCGCTCATGGCTCTCGACGTTAACTCGCCCGGTGCCGTCGCGCTCGTCGTGTTTGCGCGGGACTCGTTGCGGGTAACGGGTTCTGATGGTCTCGCGTCAGGAACCAGGAGCCGAGCCGCCGGACACCACCAGCCTCGGCACGCTCCGCCGAGCTGCCCGTGATTGTCACGGCTGCGGGCTGTACCGCGACGCCACCGCCACGGTTTTCGGCGTGGGCACCGAGCGCGCGGAGATCTTCGCCGTCGGCGAGCAGCCCGGGGACCAGGAGGACCGGCGCGGCGAACCCTTCGTCGGCCCCGCCGGGAAGCTGCTCGACCGGGCGCTCAGCGACGCGGGCCTGGAGCGCGATTCCTTCTATGTGACCAACGCGGTCAAGCATTTCAAGTTCCAGCTCCGCGGCGAACGCCGGATCCACGACAAGCCGTCGCGGTCCGAGGTCGTCGCGTGCCGGCCGTGGCTGGTGGCCGAGCTCCGGGCCGTTCGGCCGCGGCTCGTGCTGTTGCTGGGCGCGACGGCGGCGCAATCGGTATACGGCAGCGGTTTCCGGCTCACCCGGCACCGCGGCGAACCGCTGGAGCCGCCGGAAGAGTTCGCCGGCCTGTTCGCTTCGGCGGTCGCCACCGTGCACCCGTCCGCCGTGCTGCGCGCACCGGATCGCGACACGGCCTACGACGAGTTCGTCGCCGACCTGCGCGGCCTCTGACCTGCGGACGTTTGCCCGCCCCGGCGAGGGGAATCCGGCCGCCATGAAAGCAGTGACCTGGCACGGCAAGCGGGACGTGCGCGTCGAGGCCGTCCCGGACCCGAAGATCGAGGAGCCGACCGACGCCGTCGTGCGGGTGACCTCCACCGGCATCTGCGGTTCGGATCTGCACCTGTACGAGGTCCTCGGCCCGTTCATGACCGAGGGCGACATCCTCGGCCACGAGCCGATGGGGATCGTCGAGGAAGTGGGCAGCGGAGTGAGCGCGCTGAAGCCGGGCGACCGCGTGGTGGTGCCCTTCACCATCTCCTGCGGCCACTGCTGGATGTGCTCCCAGGGGCTCCAGTCGCAGTGCGAGACCACCCAGGTCAAGGACCAGGGCAAGGGCGCGGCGCTGTTCGGCTACACGAAGCTCTACGGACAGGTGCCCGGCGGGCAGGCCGAGTACCTCCGGGTCCCGCAAGCGCAGTACGGGCCGATCAAGGTGCCCGACGGCCCGCCGGACGAACGGTTCGTCTATCTGTCCGATGTGGTCCCGACGGCGTGGCAGGCCGTGGCGTACGCGGACATCCCCGACGGCGGTTCCGTCGTCGTCTTCGGGCTCGGGCCGATCGGCCAGATGGCCGCGCGGGTCGCCCAGCATCGGGGCGCGGGCGAGGTGATCGGGGTCGATCTCGTGCCGGAACGGCTGGCCCGGGCCCGCGCGCACGGGGCGACGACGCTGGACCTGCGCGACCACCGGCGGATCGGCGACGCGATCCGCGACCTCACCGGAGGCCGCGGCGCGGATTCGGTGATCGACGCGGTCGGCATGGAAGCGCACGGCGCGCCCATCGGGAAACTCGCGCACAACCTGGTCGCGCTGCTGCCGCGAACGCTGGGCGCCAAGGTGACCGAGAAGGCCGGGGTCGACCGGCTGAGCGTGCTGTACGCGGCCATCGACAGCGTCCGGCGCGGCGGCACGATCTCGCTGTCCGGGGTGTACGGCGGGATGGCCGACCCGATCCCGATGATGGAGGTCTTCGACAAGCAGATCCGGCTGCACAGCGGGCAGGCGAACGTGCGCCGGTGGATCGACGACATCCTGCCGGTGCTCACCGCGGACGGCGATCCCCTCGGCGTCGAAGGCTTCGCGACGCACAGATTCCCGCTCGCCGACGCGCCCCGGGCGTACGAGATGTTCCAGAAGAAACTGGACGGCGCCCAGAAGATCCTGCTGGAGCCGGCGACATGAAGGCCCCGCTGAAAACCCTGCGCGAGGCGGTCGTGAACCGCTCGCGGCTGCGCATCCCGGAGCGCGCGTCCGACACCGAAACCGCCACGCTGCGGTATCTGCTCTACGGCATCCTCCCGGCCTGGTTCGTGCCCGGGCTGCTGGACTGGTGGCAGCACCGCCGCACCCGGATCGAGGACACCGCCGGCGTGCGGGAATCGCTGATCCACCTGCTGATGATGGCCGAGGTCGGGCTGCCGGTCACGCTCGCGCTGCTGTGCGAGATCAACCCGCTCGTCCTGGCGGTCATGGTCGCGACGATCGCCGCGCACGAGGCGACGGCGCTGTGGGACGTCAAGACGGCGGTCGACAGCGACCGCGACGTGAGGCCGATCGAGCAGCACATCCACAGTTTCCTGGAGTCGCTGCCGTTCATGGGGACCGCCGCGATCGCTTGCCTGCACTGGAAAGACGTCCAAGAACTGCTGCACGCCGACGACCGGCGCGGCGCTTGGCGGCTGCGGCTCAAACGCCGTCCGCTGCCGCCCGGCTACCTCGCGGGGATCGCGGCGGCGGTCGTGGCGCTGATCGGGGTGCCGTACGGGGAAGAACTGTGGCGGTGCGTGCGGGCGGCGCGTTAACGCTTGTCCGCCCGCCGCGCGAGTCGCTCGCGCTGCGGCACGACGACGTACTTGGGGTCCTTTGCGGACTCGACACCGGCCGCATAGACGCCGAACCGCGTGCACAGCCCCGACGCCAGATACGCCGCCCCCGCGACAACCCCCGCCACCCGATGGCGGCGTGCCGCCAGGGACAACGTCGCGCCCGCCGCAGTGAGCACCTTGGCCGCCTTCAACAACCGCCCAGCCCGACCGGTCCGATAAGGCTCCGAAGCCAGCCCCAGTCCGGTCTCCAGGTGATGTTCCGCCGCAAGCTCCGCGACAGCCCCGGCGAGCCCAGCCCGCACGACCGGCCCGTTTTCCGTCTGCGGCACCGAAAGCAGCGCGATCCCGGCTCCGCTGGTCACCGCGCTGCCCGCGAACAGCACCGGCAGCGTCCCGTGCGCTTCGTGCCAGGACGGCGTCGCCGTGTCGGCCAGCAGCACCGCGGTGTAGGTGCACATCGCCGGACCCAGCACGCCCGCGCCCGCCCCGGCCAACCGGCCGAGGCGCGGCAACCGCCCGGTCACGGTGGAAAACGCCGCCGCAGCGGCGAGACCGGAGAACGGCGACAGGATCCACGAACCCACCGACAGCGGCGAAGTCGGCTTGAACACGCGCAGCATGTTCAAGAACCGCGTCGGCTTGCCGAGGTCGTGGATCAGCGCGACGACACTGGCGATCGACCCGCCGGAAGCAGCCAGCCGGCCGACCTTGGCCAGCTCCGGACGGCCGGTCGCGTCGGCGAGCGCGGCCAGCGACGCCGACGCACCGGCCGCGCCGCCTAGGAACAGGTACAGCGGGACATCCGGCTGTTTCCAGGCAGGCTCCTTGAGAATCGGCCTGCCGTAGTACGAGCGGAATTCGGCGGGTTCGACCATCGCCCGTTCGCGCCGCGGGCTCATCGCCGCCGCCCCAGGAACGACACGACCAGCGCCGCGGCCACCCCGGCGGCGGTCGTCGCGGCGCGCTTCCACATCTGCGGCAAGTCGCGGGTCGTCACGACCGGGTCCGGCGGGAAGCCGTAGACCTCGGGTTCGTCCAGCAGCAGGAAAAACGCGCCGTCGCCGCCGACCCCGTCCTCGGGATCGTGCCCGTAAAGCCGCGCCTCCGGCACACCCGCGTCGTGCAGCGATGAAACCCGGGCGGCGGCGCGTTCGCGGAGTTCGTCCAGTTCGCCGAACTGGATGGAGTCTGTCGGACACGCCTTGGCGCACGCGGGCTCCATCCCGGCGCCGAGCCGGTCGTAGCAAAGAGTGCACTTGAACGCGCGGCCGTCGCTCTCGCGCTTTTCGATGACCCCGTACGGACACGCCGGAACGCAGTAGCCGCAGCCGTTGCAGATGTCCTGCTGCACCACGACTGTGTCGAATTCGGTGCGGAACAGCGCTCCGGTCGGGCAGACGTCGAGGCAGGCCGCGTGCGTGCAGTGCTTGCAGACGTCGCTGGACATCAGCCAGCGCACGCCCGGCTCTTCCGGTTGCTCCTCCGGCGCCCCGACCGTCGGCATTCCGAGATCCACCGCGGGTTTCCGCTGCTCGATGAACGCCACGTGCCGCCAGGTGTTCGAGCCGAGGTCGCCGGTGTTGTCGTAGGAAAGGCCGAGCAGGTCCTGCCCGCCCGCCTCCGGGACGCCGTTCCACTCCTTGCAGGCGACCTCGCACGCCTTGCATCCGATGCACACCGACGTGTCGGTGAAAAACCCCATCCGGGGCTGGGCGCCGTACTCAGCCATGGGCTCGCCTCCGGTACTCCGCCACGAACTCCAGCAGCGCCGGCCCGCGCGGCCGCCGTCCGGGACGGATGTCGCAGGTGGCCGCTTTGGCCTCCTGGATGTGCACGTTCGGGTCCATCACGATCGACAGCAGGTCGTTGGCCGCGTCGCCGCGCGACAGGCCGTTCGGGCCCCAGTGGTAGGGCAGCCCGACCTGGTGGACGGTACGGCCGCGCACCTTGAGCGGTTTGACGCGGTCGGTGACCAGCACGCGGGCCTCGATCGCCGTCCGCGCCGAGACGATGGTCGCCCAGCCGAGATGCGCCAAGCCGCGTTCGGCCGCGAGCGCGGGCGAGACCTCGCAGAAGAACTCCGGCTGCAGTTCGGACAGGTACGGCAGCGTCCGGCTCATCCCGCCCGCCGTGTGGTGCTCGGTGAGCCGGTAGGTGGTGAACACGTACGGGTAGACCTCGCTTCGGGCCGGATTGTACTGGTTCACCGGGCTGTCCAGCGTCTGCCGCACCGGCGATTCCCGCTGGCTGTACAGCGCGTTGGCGACCGGGCTCTCGAACGGCTCGTAGTGCGTGGGCAGCGGGCCGTCGGCCAGCCCGGCGGGGACGTACAGCCAGGCTTTGCCGTCGGTCTGCATGATGAACGGATCGCGGCCGCTCAGCGCGTCCTGTGCCCGGGCCCCGTCCGGCGGCACGTAATCGGGCGGCTTGGCGGCCTCGAAATCCGGGACGTCCGGGCCGGTCCACTTGGCTTCCGAAGCGTCCCAGCAGACCAGCTTCTTGCGTTCGCTCCACGGCTTTCCGTCCGGATCCGCGGAGGCGCGGTTGTACAGGATCCGCCGGTTCGCCGGCCACGCCCAGGCCCAGCCGTTCGCGATCCAGTCCTGTTCGGAACCCGGCTGCCGGTTCGCGGCGTGGTTGTGGCCGTCGGCGCGGACGCCGCAGTAGATCCAGCAGCCACAGGACGTCGAACCGTCGTCCTTCAGCTGGGTGTAGGACGAGAGCGGGCCTTGCGGACCGTGGCCGTTGATCTCCGCGAGGACGGACTCCGCGCTCGGCTCGGCGGTCGGGCCTTCGGCCGGATAGCTCCAGGCGAGGTCCCGGAGCGGGGCGTCGCGCGCGTCGCTGCCCGCGCGTTCCCGGACCAGCCTGCCCAGGTGGTAGTAGAACCACAGGTCGCTGCGGGCGTCGCCGGGCGGTTCGACCGCTTTGTGATGCCATTGCAGCAGGCGCTGGGTGTTGGTGAAGCTGCCGTCCTTTTCGGTGTGCGCGGCGGCGGGCAGGAAGAAGACCTCGGTGCCGATCTCCTCGGACTTCAGTTCGCCGGTCTCGATCTCCGGGCTGTTCTTCCAGAAGGTCGCGCTTTCGATCAGCTGCAGGTCGCGGACCACCAGCCAGTCGAGATTGGCCAGCCCGAGCCGCTGGAACTTCCCGTTGGCCGAGCCGACCGCCGGGTTCTCGCCGACCAGGAAGTACCCCTTGCACTCCCCCGCGATCTGCTTCTGGACGGTCGCGTAGGTCCCGTGGTCGCCGGTCAGCCGCGGGAGGTAGCCGAAGCGGAAGTCGTTGTGCGGCTGGGCGTTCTCGCCCCAGTACGCCTTGAGCAGGCTCACGGTGTAGGAGCGCATGTTGCCCCAGAAACCGGTCTTGCCCGCGTCGGCTTCGACGAAACTGTCGAGGTCCAGGTGCTGGTGCGCGTGCGGCATCGGGATGTAGCCGGGCAGCAGGTTGAACAGCGTCGGGATGTCGGTCGAGCCCTGGATGCTGGCGTGCCCGCGCAGCGCGAGGATGCCGCCGCCCGGACGGCCGATGTTGCCCAGCAGCGTCTGCAGGATCGAGGCCGTGCGGATGTACTGCGCGCCGACGGTGTGGTGCGTCCAGCCGACCGAGTACACCCACGCCGTGGTGCGGTCGCGGCCGGAGTTCGCGGTGATCGCCTCGGCGATCTCGGTGAACTGCTCGACCGGCAGGCCGCAGACGTCGGCGACCGCCTCGGGCGTGTAGCGGGAGAAATGCCGTTTGAGGACTTGGAAAACGCACCTCGGGTGCTGCAGCGTCTCGTCGGTCTTGGGTTTCGTTTCGATCGCCGCGCCGCCGCTGCCGTAGGACTCGGCGCGCGCGGAACTCTGGTGCTTCTCGCCGCAGTGGTGCCCGCCCGGCTGATCCGGGTCGCGGGCGCCCGCCGCCGGGCTCGCTTCAGCGTCCTCGTACGCCCAGGTCGAGTTGTCGTACTGGCGGTTTTCCGGGTCGAAGCCGGAGAACAGGCCGTCGAGGTCCTCGGTGTCGGCGAAGTCCTCGGTCAGGATCGCGGCGGCGTTCGTGTAGGCCACGACGTACTCGCGGAAGTCCAGGTCGTGCTGCAGGACGTAGTTGATCAGGCCGCCGAGGAACGCGATGTCCGAACCGGCCCGCACCGAGGCGTGCACGTGCGCGACCGCGCTCGTGCGGGTGAACCGCGGGTCGACGTGGATGATCTTCGCGCCGCGGGCCTTCGCCTCCATCACCCACTGGAACCCGACCGGATGGCATTCGGCCATGTTCGAGCCCTGGATGACGATGCAGTCGGCGTTGGCGAGGTCCTGCTGGAACGTCGTGGCGCCTCCACGACCGAAGGAGGTCCCCAGACCGGGAACCGTGGCGGAGTGTCAAATACGGGCCTGATTTTCGATCTGTATCGCGCCGAGCGCGGTGTACAGCTTCTTCATCAGGTAGTTCTCTTCGTTGTCCAGCGTCGCGCCGCCGAGGCTCGCGAAGCCGAGCGTGCGGTTGAGCTCGCGGCCCTGGTCGTCGGTGTCCTGCCACGTTTCGGCGCGCGTCTTGAGCACGCGGTCGGCGATCATGTCCATCGCCTGGTCGAGGGACAGCCGCTCCCATTCGGTGCCGTACGGCCGGCGGTAGAGGACCTCGGTGACGCGGCTCGGGCTGGTCACGAGCTGTTTGCTGGCCGAGCCCTTCGGGCAGAGCCTGCCCCGGGAGATCGGCGAATCCGGGTCGCCCTCGATCTGGGTGACCGCGCCGTCCTTGACGTACACCTTCTGCCCGCAGCCGACGGCGCAATACGGACAGATCGAACGGACTACCTTGTCGGCGTCCTCGGTGCGGGCGTGCCATTTCTCCGTACCGGCGGACTTGGCCGCCGAGGCGCGCGCAGTGCGGTCGGGACCGGCCAGCTGCCGGTACACCGGCCAGCTCTCGATCCACCGCCGCATGCCCACGCTGTCACGGTAATCCGTTCTCCCGCCCCGCGCAGCCTCGTCCACACGTCCGGCGGGTCCCGTCGCCGAGCGGTTCGGTGAGCCCGGCGGCGTCGAGGTGCTCCAGCAGCGGGATCATCACCCGGCGGGTGCTGTCCAGTGCCTGCCGCGCCCGCGACACCGTGAACGGCTCGCCGAGCGCGGCCAGGACTTCCGCCGCTCGCTGCGGCGCGTCCGGAGCCAGCACCGCTCCGCCGGCGATCGCGCACAACCGGCCAACTCGGACGGCGGCGGCCAGTTCCCGTTTGCCCAGACCGAGTTTTCGCAGCTCGTCCGCTTCAGGCGCGCGGAACGGGTGCTCGGCGAACCGCGCTTCGAGGACGTCAACGGCCTGGGACACTTCGGCGGTCAAGCCGGTGCCGGGCTTGGTGACCAGCCCGTCCTTCAGGATCAGCCCGTCGCTGAGGACCTCCGGGACGAGTTCCGCGTCCGGAAGGCCGAGCCGGCGCCGGAGCGCCTCGACCGGAATGCCCGCCGCCAGCGGATGTTCGCCGGTCCAGGCCGCGACCGCTTTCCGGACCTCCGCGCGCAACCGGCCGAGGCGGTCCGGGTCGGCGTGCCAGCCGCCGAGCCGCTCGCCCACCTCCGGCAGCCCCAGTGCGCGGAAGTCCTCCTGGCGCACGAAACCCTCGCGGCGGAGGTAATCCCACCCTGGTTCGACGGCGGTCAGCTCTTCGCCACGGGCTCGCGCGGCGCCGCGGCGCGCGAGCGACGGCGGCCGGACGTCCACCACGTCGAACCCGGCCGGGATCCGGTGCTCCCCCGGGTCTCGCAGGAGTCCCCGGTCTCCCGTCCTGAGCGGCAGCGGGTGCGCGAGCAGCAGCCTCGCGGTATCCGGCCCGAGCGGACGCACGCGGGTCGGCACCGCCGCGGATCCGAAGTGCAGCACGAGGTTCCGATGCAGTTCGCCGGACGGTGCGCCACGCAGCCGGACATCGACTTCCGTCGCCGGACGCCACGCGCCCGGGGTCAGCAGAACGTCGCCCCGACCGACGGAATCCTTTGCCACGCCGCGTAAATTCACCGCGACCCGAGCCACCGCGGACACGCTTTCGCGCGGTTCGCCGAGCGCTTGCAAACCACGGATCTGCACCCGGTTCGCGCCGAGCGTCAGCTCGTCGCCGACCTTCAGCGTTCCGCCGCCGAGGGTTCCGGTGACCACCGTGCCCGCGCCCTTGATCGTGAACGCCCGGTCGATCCAGAGCCGGACGTCCGCCTCAAGATCCGGCGGCGGCAACCGGCTGGCCAGCTTGGCCAGCTGCGCGTTCAGTTCCTCGATGCCTTCGCCGGTCGTGCCGCTGACGCTGACCGCGGGCACCTCGCCGAGCGCCGTCGCCGCGATCTCCTTGAGCGCCGCGGTCGTCGCTCGTTCTGGGTCGGCACGGTCGGACTTGGTGACCGCCAGGAGTCCGTGCCGGACGCCGAACGCGTCCAGGGCCGCCAGATGTTCGGCTGATTGCGGCATCCACCCCTCGTCCGCGGCCACGACGAACAGCGCGGCCGGGACCGGACCGGCGCCAGCCAGCATGTTCGGCACGAACCGCTGATGCCCGGGGACGTCCACGAAGGCGATTTCCTCGCCGCCCAGCCGGGTCCAGGCGAAGCCGAGGTCGAGGGTCAGGCCGCGCCGGCGTTCCTCGGCCCACCGGTCCGGTTCCATGCCGGTGAGCTGGCGGATCAGGGTGGATTTCCCGTGGTCGACGTGCCCGGCGGTGGCGATCACCCGCATCGGGAGACCGCCTCCCGCACCGCCGCGTCGTCCGCCGGGGAAATGGTCCGCAGGTCGAGCAGACACCGGTCCCGCACGATCCTGCCGACGACAGCGGGCTCGCCCGACCGCAACGCCTCCGTATACCGGTCGGGCAACGCGACCGCCGCGCTGGGCAGCTCAACGCCCGGCGCGCCACCGCCGCCGACGACCGCGGTCGAGTCGACCGCCTCGGCGGCCACGCCCGCCGAACGCAGCGACGCGGCCAGAGCTTCGGCGCGCTTGCGGAGGTCGCCGACTTCTGCCACCAGCGCCGCCCGCACGGGCGGTTCCGGCCCGCGGAGAGTGGCTTCGAGGGCGGCGAGGGTCAGTTTGTCGACCCGCAACGCCCGAGCCGCCGGATGCCGCCGCAACCGTCGCATCAGTTCGGCATCTCCGAAGAGCAAGCCCGCCTGCGGACCGCCGAGGAGCTTGTCGCCGCTCGCGGTGACGACGTTCGCGCCGTGGGCCAGCGCGGTCGCGACGTCCGGTTCGTCCGGCAGCAGCGGGTGCGGCGCGAGCAAACCGGACCCGACATCGGCGACCACCGGCACGCCGAGCCCGGCCAGTTCGGCGACGCTCGCTTCCGAGGCGAACCCGGTGACCCGGTAGTTCGAGGGGTGGATCTTGAGCACGAATCCGGTGTCCGGACCGAGGGCCGCCGCGTAATCGTCGGCCGAAGTCCGGTTGGTGGTGCCGATTTCGCGCAACCGGGCACCGGTCGAGGCCAGCAGATCCGGGATCCGGAACCCGTCGCCGATTTCGACCAGCTCGCCGCGGCTGACCACGATTTCCTTGCCAGGAGCCAACGTCAGCGCGCACAGCAGCAGGGCCGCCGCGTTGTTGTTGACCACGTGCACCGCCTCCGCGCGCGGCACCGCCTCCGCCAGCGCCGCCAGGGTGCCGCGCCCGCGTTTCGCCCGTTCCCCGGTTTCGAGCGCGAACTCGACGTCGGTGGCCCCGCCCGCCGCGACGATCGCGTCCAGCGCGGCGGCGGACAGCGGTGCACGGCCGAGATTGGTGTGCACGAGAACGCCGGTCGCGTTGAGCACCGGACGCAGCGACGACACCGTCGCGGGCAGCCGGGCCACCACCTCCGCGACGACCTCGCCGGGCTCGATCTCGCCGGCCCGGGCCCGCTGCTGCGCCGCCGAGACCAGCGACCTCACCAGGTCGCGGCCGAGCGTCTCGGCGGCTTTCGCGACCCTCGGCTCGCCGAGCACGGCATCGGTGCGCGGGATCGCCCGGCGCGGGTCACCCATGGCGGAGGCGGACGGGAATCGAACCCGCCAGCGGCAGGACCTGCCGCTCAACGGTGTTGAAGACCGCGCCGGTCACCAGGCCGGATACGCCTCCCTGGGGCATTCCGCCATCCTGCCAAGACCGTCGCGCCCCCGCATCATGAACAGCATGAGCGTCCGGCTGACCCAGTACGCCCACGGCGGCGGCTGCGCGTGCAAAATCCCGCCCGGAGAGCTGGAAACGATCGTCCGCGGCCTGTCCGGCACCGCTCCGAAAGACCCGCCCGGCGAACTCCTGGTCGGCCTCGACGACGGCGACGACGCGGCGGCCGTCCGCATCTCCGGGAACATCGCGCTGATCGCGACCACGGACTTCTTCGCCCCGGTCGTCGACGACCCGTACGACTGGGGCCGCATCGCCGCCGCGAACGCGCTGTCCGACGTCTACGCGATGGGCGGCGTCCCGGTGGTCGCGGTCAATCTCCTCGGCTGGCCCCGGGAGGTGCTCGCGTTCGAGCTGGCCGCGGAGGTGCTGCGCGGCGGCCTGGACGTCTGCGCCGAGGCCGGATGCCACCTGTCCGGCGGACACAGCGTCGACGACCCGGAGCCCAAGTACGGCCTCGCGGTCACCGGCACCGCGGACCCGGACCGCTTGCTCCGCAACGATTCGGGCAAGCCGGGCGTCCCGCTGACGCTGACCAAGCCGTTGGGGATCGGTGTTTTGAACTCGCGGCACAAGGCCACCGGCGAACGCTCCGAGGAGGCGATCGCCGTGATGACCACGCTCAACCGCGCCGCGTCGGCCGCCGCGCTGGAGGCGGGCGCGGTGTGCGCGACCGACGTCACCGGTTTTGGTTTGCTCGGCCACCTGCACAAGCTGGCCCGGGCGAGCGGGGTCACCGCCCGGCTGGACCCGGCCGCTGTCCCCTATTTGGACGGTGCCCGGGAAGCGCTGCGCGACGGCTACGTCAGCGGCGGGACCCGCCGCAACCTCGACTGGGTCCGCCAGCACGCCGACCTGTCGCGGATCTCCGAGGACGAGGCCCTGTTGCTGGCGGACGCGCAGACGTCCGGCGGGCTGCTGGTGGCGGGCGAACTGCCGGGGTATCCGGTGATCGGCGAACTGGTGTCCCGAGCGGACCACACCATCGTCGTGGGCTGATCTCCTTCCCACCGACAGCCAACCCCGCTCGCGCGGCCGTGAGGGGAACCCTGAGGGACTCTGATTCCCTCAGGGTTCCCCTCACGGACCTCTGTCGTCGCGTACCGGGGAGCCATTGCGGATTGGCCGGTCGCCGTAGTGGGTAGCCCCTGCCCGAGGTGAGACATGCGCGCTGCGACCGAGATTCCGCTGTGGTGGCTAGCCCTGACCGGGCTGTGGACCCTCACGCTGTCCACCCCGTCGGCCCCGGAATTGATCGTCGGTACCGGCGCCGCGGCGGTCTGCGCGATCGGCGCCCGGTCCGCGCGCCGGGCGATGCAGGGTTCGTGGCATGTCAAAGCCAGCTGGCTGTCCTGGTTGACATCGCTTCCCAAGGCCGCCGTAAGCGAGTCCGTCGCCGCTTTGCGCACCGTCTTCCAGCGACCCTCCGCCGGAAACTTCGAGAAAGTCACCGTCCCGGCCGGACCTCGCGCGGAACACGAAGCACGGCTCGCCGTCGCGACGGTCGTCCTCGGCTGCACACCCGGGGCGATGGTCGTCGCGAGCCCGCCGGACCGCACCGACGTCGTCATCCACCGGCTGCTCCCCGGCTCATCGACCCTCGATCGGGTGACGCGATGACGTGGCTCCTCCTCGCCGCCCTGCTCCTGATGGCGGGCGGTCTCGGCACCGCGTTGTGGCTCGCCGCCCGGGGCACCGCGATCGAACGCCTGGTCGGCATGCAGTTCGCCGGCACCGTCACCGTCCTGACGCTCCTGCTGCTCGTCCAGGCGTACGGCCCGTCCAGCGCCGTCATCCTCCCGCTGACGCTGACCGTCCTCGCCTTCGCCGGGACGCTCGTCTTCGCGCGACTCCTGGGGACCCGATGACGCTCGCCGCCCAGATTCTCGTCTTCGCCGGGGTGTTCGTCATCCTCGCCTCCGCCGCAGGACTGGTGCGCGCCAAGGATTTGCTCACCCGCCTGCACCTTCTCGCCCCGGCGACCACGCTCGGCGCTCCGCTCATCGGTGCCGGGCTCGTCCTGGTCAACGGCGTCCAGTTCGGCTCGGGCGCGATCCTCGTCACGGTCGTGCTGCTCGCGGTCACCAGCCCGATCCTGCAGTCGGCCACCGCCCGGCTCGAGGCCCGCCGCCGCGGCGAGATCGACGAGGACCTCCCCGCATGACGGCCGCCGTGCTGCTCGTCGCGCTCGCGCTGGTCGCAGTGGCCGGGTTCGCCGTCGTCGCGACGCACGACCCGAAACGGCAGGCGATCACGCTCACGGTGTTTTCCCTGTGCCTGACCGTGCTTTTCGTCGTGTTCCAGGCACCGGACGTCGCGCTGTCCGAACTCGCCGTCGGGGCGGCTGTCGTCCCGCTCCTCGTCCTGCTGACGCTGCGGAAGACGGGCAAGCGATGAGGCCCCGCGACGTTGTCGGCGCCGCCGGGCTGGCCGGGGTCGCCGCGCTGTTCATCGCCGCGTTCACCCGGATGCCGGCCGCCGGGACCGCCGGCCACGGCTACCGGGACCTGGTGCTGCCCATGGGTTTCCGGGAGGCCACCCCGAACCTGGTGTCCTCGATCAACTTCGACCTCCGCGCGCTCGACACCCTCGGCGAGGAAACGATCGTCGCCGCCGCGGTGGTCGGCACGCTCGCCTTGCTGCAGCCGCCCAAGAAAGAGCAGAAACCGGACAACAACGGCTACGTCCTGCCCGCGGTGAAGCTCGGCGGATTCCTGCTCCTGCCGGTCTCGGTGCTGCTGGGCCTCGACATCGTCCTGCACGGGCACCTGACGCCGGGCGGCGGTTTCCAGGGCGGTGTCGTCCTCGCGACCGGCTGGCACCTGCTCTATCTCTCCGGCAGTTACGGCGCACTCGCCCGGCTGCGCCCGATCGACTGGTGCGAATACGCCGAGGCGGCGGCCACCGGCCTCTATGTCGTGACCGGCCTGATGGGACTGGCCGTCGGCGGCTCGTTCCTCGCGAATGTTCTGCCACTCGGCCAATTCGGCTCGCTGCTCTCGTCCGGAACCGTTCTGGTGCTGAGCGTCCTGATCGGCATCGAGGTCGCCGCCGGGTTCGTCGTGCTGCTGTCGCGGTTCTTCGTGCACGGGCTGGAGGAACAGTGACGGGCGTGGTGTCGGCGGCTTGCTACGGAGTGGCGGCTTGGCTCCTGCTGCTCGGCTGCGCCGGGATCATGCGCAGCCGGCACCTCGTGCACACCGTGGTGTCGCTGTCGGTCGCGCAATCCGGCACCTACGTCCTGCTGCTGGCGATCGGCTACCAGGACCAGGCCACCGCCCCGATCGTGGCGCAGGGGCAGTCGCAGCCGGTGGTCGACCCGATGGTGCAGGCCATGACGCTCACCGACATCGTCGTCTCGGCGACCATTACCGCGCTCCTGCTCGCCCTGACGCTGCAGATCTCGCGCCGCCACGGCACGGTCGACCCCGACGAACTGCGTGCGCTGCGCGGCTGACCATGACGACCCTGCCCGCGCTCGCCATCGCCGTCCCGCTGCTGGCCGCCTGCCTGCTGCTCGGCCTCGGCGGCAAACTCCCCCGCGTCGTAGTCGACGTGACCGCCACCCTGACCGCAGCAGCCGTTTGCGTGCTGTGCGTGGTCCTGCTGACCGCGGCACACCACGAGCGAATGGTCGCCTGGCTGGGCCGGCAAGGCCCGGAGGGCACCCGTTCGGTCGGCATCGTGCTCGTCGCGGACGGCCTGAACACGACTTTCGCCGCGCTGGCCGCGTTTCTGACGGTCTGCGCGCTGCTCTACAGCTGGCATTACTTCGAAGCCGTCGAAGCCCGCTACCACGCGATGATGATGCTCTTCCTGACCGGAATGCTCGGGTTTCTCTTCACCGGCGACCTGTTCACGCTGTTCGTGTTCTTCGAGCTGATGAGCGGCGTCGCCTACGCCCTCACCGGGTACCGGATCGAAGAGGCGGACTCCGTGCAGGGCGCGCTGAACTTCGGCGTCGTGAACTCCCTCGGCGCGTACTTCACGCTGATGGGCATCGGCCTGCTCTACGCGCGCGGCGGCCAGCTCGGCCTCGCCCAGCTGGGAGTCGCGCTCGACGGACATCCGGCGGACGCCATCGTCATCGCCGCGTTTGTCTTGGTGTGCACCGGACTGCTGGTCAAAGCCGCGACCGTGCCGTTCCACTTCTGGCTCGCCGACGCGCACGCCGTCGCGCCGACACCGGTGTGCGTGCTGTTTTCCGGCGTCATGGTCGAACTCGGCCTCTACGGCGTGCTCCGCATCCGCACCACCGTGTTCGGCGCCGTGCTGGACGACGCCACCGTCAGCCGGATCTTCCTCGCCGCCGGGATCGCCAGTGCGGTGCTCGGCGCGGTGCTTTGCTTCACCCAGCGGCATCTCAAACGGTTGCTGGCCTACTCGACCATCGCCCACATCGGACTGTTCCTTTGCGGACTGGCCGCGACCGGCGGCGAGGCGACGGCCGCGTTCGTCCTCTCAGTGCTCGGGCACGCCGGGGCCAAAGGCGCGCTCTTCCTGCTCACCGGGGTGTTGAAGGACCGCTACGGCAGCGTCGACGAGCACGATCTGTTCGGCCGCGCAACGCATTCGCGGACGGAAGCGGTGCTGTTCCTGATCGCGGCGACCGCACTCGCCGGGCTGCCGCCGTTCGGACTGGCGCTGGGCAAAGACGCTGCCGAACACGCCGGCCCGGAATGGCTGACGGTCGTGTTCGCCGTGGTTTCCGCGCTGACCGCCGCGGCGGTGCTGCGCGCCGGGCTGCGAGTCTACTTCGGACTCGGCAGGCCGCCCGCCGGCGATTCCGCCGACACGACCACCGGCTCCGGCGAGCAACCCGAAACCGGCCAGCCGATCCGGCGCACCCCGGTGCCGATGCTCGCCGCCATCGTCGTCCTGCTCGGCTTCGCGCTGGCCGCTGGAGTCGCTCCGTGGCTCCGTGACGTCGCCGCGGCGGCCGGGGCGCAAGCGGTCGACCGCGCGGGCTACCTGCACGACGTCCTGCCCACGCTTCCGCCGTCCCTGCCCACGACGGGCTCCGAACTGTCCTGGACCGGCCCCGGCCTGCTGTCCGCGGCGGTGACCGCCGTGCTCGCCCTCGGCACCGCGGCAGGTGCACTGTGGTCGCGGCACCGGACCCCGAAACCGGTGCACGAAGCCCTGACCGTCCTGCACCGCGCGCATTCCGGCCAGGTCGGCGACTACGTGGCCTGGCTGCTCGCGGGCGTCGCCGTCCTCGCCGGGCTGGTCTGGCTCTGACCTCGCCCGGGTTTGCCCGCCGGCCGTCCGGGTACCCGCACGGCGGTCCGTGACGCCGACTGTGAGGAGTTGCCGTGCCCGCCCGCACCGCCGACGGCCCGAAACTGCTGCCCGAGACCGAAGAACTGGCCACCGGCAAGAACTTCGCCGCGGTCACCACCGTGCTGCCGAGCGGCCGGCTGCAGACGCAGATGATCTGGGTGCACGCCGAGAACGGCAAGATCGTGCTCAACACCGAGACTCACCGGGCCAAGTACCGCAACATCGCCCGCGACGACCGGATCACCGTCCTCATCCGCGACGAGCGGGACCCCTACCGCTACGCGGAGGTCCGCGGCCGCGTGACCGGCGTCGAGACCGGCGAACGGGCCCGCCTGCAGGTCGACCAGCTCGCCCGCAAGTACACCGGCGGGGACTATCCGCCGGAAGCGATCAAGTCCGAACGCGTCATCCTGCGGGTGACCCCGGAGCGGCAGACGTTCATCGACCAGAAGAAGGGCGTGGCCGACTGACCCGCCGTCTTCACGGATTCGGATCGATGTCTTCGCCGAGCAGCCGGTGCACCGCCTCCACGTTCTCGTACCGCTGCTCGGGCAGCTTGCCGAGATGGCCGAGCACGTCGTCGCCCGCGCCCTTCGCCGCGGCCCGGCGGAGAAGCTCTTCGCGCTCGCACGGGTACTCGACTTCCGTCAAATACTCCCGGACGTCGGACATGGCACTCCCTTTCCTCGGATTCTCCCTCCGCATACCCACCCGGTCCGGGATCAATGCGGGCTACGCTCGACTGGTGAACGACTCCCCGAACCCGGCCAAGATCGGGACCGTGCTGCACCCGGTCGCCGATGTCAGCTCGGCCGTGCAGTTCTACGCCACGACCTTCGGCCTGCCCGCGAAATTCGTCGACGGAGATCGCTACGCCGCCCTCGACGCGGGCGGCACAACGCTCGCCCTGGTCGGCCCGGAGGAGGACGTCACCGACGGCGTGCCTGCCGCGTCGTTCAAGGTGCCCGAGGTGGCCGCGGCGCTGGCCGCGCTGGTCGCTGGCGGGGGAACCGTTGTACGGCAACCGGAACAAGGACCGCACGAGGTCCGCGCGGTCGCACGCGACCCGTGGGGCAACACCGTCGTGATTTACGGACCCCAGTAGCTACGCCTCCCTAACACGCCACGCCCCGACGCAGGCGGCACGACCCTCACCCTCGCCGGGCCCGGACGACGGCGTGCCTGCCCGCGCCGTTCAAGGTGCCCGACGTCGCCGCAACACCAGTCGCCATGGTCGCTGACGGACGAACCGTTGTGCGGCAACCGGAACAAGGACCCCACGAAGTCCGCGCAGTCGCAAAGGGGCGGGCAGCAGGACCCGCCCCTCCCTAACGCGGCCTCCGCACGTGGTCCGCGATCGCCGCGTCGTCGTCCACGCCGTACATCTCGCCGATCAATCCCGCGAACGAGTCCGCCACGGCCGCGCGTTTCACCTTCCCGTTCGCCGTCCGCTCGCCTCGCGAAGCCTCCGGCACCCGCGGCAGCACCCGGAAATCCTTCAGCTGCTCGACCCGCGCGAGGTCCGCGTTGACCCGGTCCAGCTCCGCCCGCAGCCGGCCGGCCAGCTCCGCACCGGCGGCCGCGCTCGGTTCGATCAGGACGGTCAGGTACTTCCGCCCGTCGCCGACCACGATCGCTTCCTCGATCAGCGAGCTCTCCTTCAACCGGACTTCGATCGGCTGCGGATCGACCGTCTTGCCGCCCCGGGTGATGATCACGTCCTTCTTCCGGCCGATCAGCCGGAGGTCCCCGCCGGCGGTGCGCTCCATCAGGTCGCCGGTGCGGAACCAGCCGTCCTCGAACGCCGCTTCGGTTGCCCCGGGATTCCGCCAGTACCCGCTGAACAGCAGGGGCGCGCGGATCAGCAGCTCGCGGTCATCGGCGAGTTTCGCCTGGAAGCGCGGGTCCGGGAACTCCCGGCCGATCCGCCCCGGCCGAGGGAACGGCTGCCCGAACTGCCCGATGGGACACCCGCCGGTCTCGGTGAGCCCGTAGTTCTCGCGCAGGTCGACGCCCCAGATCTGCCACAGCGCCACGACGCTCTCCGGCATGGCGGCCGAAGCCGTCCACGCGACGCGCAGCCGGTCCATGCCGTGACTTGCCCGCAGCGGAACAAAAACTCCGCGAACCGCTGCGGCGTAAGCGATTCTCAACAGCACCGAGGGACGGCGGCTCGACCAGCGTCGCTCGGCCATCCGGCGACCGACGCGCATCGCGATCCGATAGGCGAAACGCCGGATTCCGGTCCAGGACTCAGCTCGTTCGATCAGCTCAGCAGCGAGCTTTTCGTAAAACCGAGGCGGCCACAGCACGACCGTCGGCCGTACCGCGCGCAGTACCTCGCCGTATTCCTCAATGGCGCAGAAAGTCACGACGAGCCGGGTGTGCAGCGGAGTGAAGACGAGTAACACCGCGGGTGCCACATGCGCTAGCGGGAGAAAGCCGACCACATCGTGCCGCGTGGTCCGGCTCTCCGGGTATAGCCCGATGACACTTTGGATCGCGTGCTGGAGCGTGCGGTGCGAATGCGTCACGCCCTTGGGCGTTCCGGTGGAGCCTGAGGTGTAGAAGAGCACGGCCGGGTCGTCGAGCCTCGTGGCGGCGATCAGCTCGGCCAAGGCATCCGGTTCTCCAGCCGAGCGCAGGTCGTCCCAGCTCGCCCCGGCGATCCCCTCCGGCAGATCCGGCGGAGCCGCGTCGATCCCGGCGACGAACCGCAGGTCCGGGGTGTTCCCGGCGATCTTCGCGACCTTGGCGAGTTCCGTTTCCGACTCGCCGACGAACGCGACCGCCGCGCTGTGCACGAGGACCTGTTCGATCTCCGCGGGCGAGTTGGTCGGATACACGCCGATCACGACCCCGCCGACGCTCTGCACCGCCAGCGCGGCGAACACCCATTCCGGCCGCGCGCCGCTCATCACCGCGACCCGATCGCCGTGCCGGACACCTTGTGCGACAAGGCCGAACGCCAGTTCACGCACCCGGTCCAGATACCCCCGCCAGGTGATCGCCCGCACGGTCCCGCCGCGCGAATACCGCAGCGCGACGGCGTCCGGCTCGCGGCGAGCGCGATCGAGCAGCAAACCCGGCAGCGTCCGCTCCGGTTCGAACCCGGTCAGCTCCATGATCCGGCCTCCCTTCCCGTCGCGAGCCTGGATCCGGCGGCGCTCACGCGGCACGCTCGCCGAGGTGGAGGAAGTCACCCCGGTACCACGTCACCGGCAGCCCGGCACCGGTCCGCACCTCGCGCACCCGGCCGATGAGGATCACGTGGTCCCCGCCGGGGACGGCTTGCTCCAGTTCGCAATGCAGGACGGCCGCCGCGTCCGGCAGGAGCGGGTGGCCCTGCTCGTCGAACTCGAAGCTCCCGTAGGCGAACTTGTTCTCGCCCTTGGTCGCGAACCTCGTCGCCAGGTCCGCGTGCGAAGGAGTCACCACGTTCACGACGAACCGCTCGGCCGCCAGGAAAACCGGGAAACACGTCGCGCCCCGGTCGAGGCACACGAGCACCAGCGGCGGATCGAGCGACAGCGCCGCGAAGGAACTCGCGGTGAATCCGTGCAGCGTCCCGTCCTCGCCCCGGGTCGTCACGATCGTGACACCGGACGGGAAACGGGACAGCGCCGAACGGAAAACGGCCGGGTCCAGATCGTGCGATACGTCAGCCATTCCATGCCTCCCGGGCAGTTCGTGCGGCAGGGTCAGTGAAAACTGTTCGCGCGTCGGCGGCCGTGACCTGCAGCTGTTTCTCGTCCGGCCACACAGCGGTCTCCTGGAGCAACGCCAGTTTCAAGGCCGCGAACACCGCCGGCGGTTTCGCCGCCGCCGCGCGCGCCCGCGCCGTCGCGACCTCCAGCAACTCCCCCGGCTCAACCACTTCGTCGACAATGCCCAACGTTTTCGCCTCGAAGGCGTCGACGGATTCTCCGCCCAGCAACAGCCGCCGGGCACCACGATCGCCCAAAACCTCGCGTACCCGGGCGATTCCCTTCACCGCCGGCAACATCCCGTGGTCGACCTCGGGGAAGACGAAGCGTGCCTGCGCCGACGCGTAAACGACATCGGCGAACAGAGCCATTTCGATCCCGCCACCGACGCACCAGCCGTTCACCGCGCACACCAGCGGCCGGGGAAACCTTCCCAGCGCACAGAGCAGCGCGTGAAACGACGTCATCCGCTCGACCATCGATTCGGCGTCGTAGCCGACGGCTTCCTTGAGATCGCCGCCAGCGCAGAAGAACCGCTCGCCCGCACCGGTCAAGACGACGGCGGGACCGCTGGCGAGGTCTTCCAGGGTCGTGGCCAGCCCGCGGATGAGCGAGTCGCTGAGCGCGTTCGCGGGCGGACGGTTCAGGGTCAGGACCACCACGCCGTCCGCTTCCTCGGACACCTGGACAGCGCTGAGCGAAGCAGTGGTCATGTCGCCTCCGCTCAGTTCGCCGGTACGCCGGAAGCGGAGGGGAAGACCGGCGGGCGCTTTTCCCGGAACGCTTGGCGCGCTTCACGATAGTCGGCTCCGGCGAAGTCGAGGATCTCCAGCGCACCGGCCAATTCATGCTGTGGCAACGCATTGGTGAGCCACATGTTGAGCGCGCGTTTCGTGAACCGGAGCGCCTGCTGCGGGCCCTGCGCGAGCTGAGTGGCGACTTCCAACGCCCGCGGCAGCACCTGTTCGCGGGGAACGGCCAGGCTCACGAGCCCGATCCGCTCCGCCTCGGCCCCGCTCAGTTTCTCCGAGGTCAGCACGTAGTACTTCGTTTTGGCCATCCCGACCAGCAGCGGCCAGATCAGCGCGGCGTGGTCGCCCGCGGTCACGCCGACCTTGGTGTGCCCTTCGATCAGCACCGCGTCTTCGGCGGCGATGCTGATGTCGGCGAGCAACGCGGTCGACAGGCCGTAGCCGACCGCCGGGCCGTTGATCGCGGAGATGATCGGCTTTTCGATCCGCAGCACGGTCGAGATCCGCCGCCGCTCGGCCTCCAGCATCGCGAGCGCCGCTTCCGGCGTCGGGTCGGGTTCGCGGACGTCCATCCCGGTGCAAAACGCTTCACCGGCACCGGTCACCACGACGACGCGCGTCTCGTCGTCGTGTTCGACGTCCGCCCAGATCCGGCCCAGCTCTTCGAACATCGGCATCACCAGCGCGTTGTACCGCTCGGGCCGGTTGACGGTGATCAGCAGAACGCCGTCGGCCGGACGTTCGACGAGCACATTTCCGGTGCCGTGCTGGTAAAGCTCGCTCATCGGACCGCCTCCGCGACCTTGCCCCCGGACTGGAACCGGCGCAGCGCTTCCTCGTGCGCGGGACGCGCGGCACGGATCCCGGCCAGCACATCGTCGGCCGGGCGCACCACATTGCGCGGGTGCTTGAACCGCGGGATCACGTACTTGCCGAACAGCTCGATCGAACGCATCAGCTGGTCGTGCGGAAGACTGTCCACCCGCAACACCAAGGATTCCACGCCCATGTCCGCGTAGCGCTGGACGTGCTCGACGCAATGCTCCGGGTCGCCGACGAGGAAGCCCTGCGAACGCTCGAACAGGTACTCCTCGTCGCTGAAATCGACGTCGTTGACCGCGCCCATGTAGGCGTAGTCCTGCGAAAGCTTGGCCAGCCGCCCGAACGCGTCGGTGGAAAGCTTGGACATCTCGAACAGCGGCCGGGCCTGTTCGCGGGCCAGGGCAGTCGTTTCGGCGCAGTGCATGCCGCCGCTGACCAGGACCGTCTTGCGCGGCGTGATCGGGTGCTCGTGGGTGGCGGCGGCGAGGGTCTCGTCGTAGAGCTTCAGCATGTTCTCCACGAGGTCGTAGCCGAGGTAGAAGCCGCCCATGATCGCGCCGATGCCCATCTTGGCGGCGGTTTCGACCGAACTCGGGCTCCCCGCGGCGACCGAGATCGGCGGGTACGGCGCCTGCAGCGGCTTCGGCACCAGACTGCGCGGCGGGACCTTGTAGTGCTCTCCGACGAACGAGAACGGATCGTCGAGGAACGCCCGGCGGATCAGCTCGATCCCTTCGCGCCACTGGGATTTGTTCTCCGTCGGGTCCACTTCGAACGCCCGCAGCGCGAGCGTCGTGTTGCCGCGCCCGGTGCCCAGTTCGATCCGGCCGTGGGACAGGATGTCCTCGGTCGCGATCCGCTCGGCGACGCGCAGCGCGTGATTCATCCGCGTCGGCAGCAGCGTCACGAGGTGGATGAAGCGGATCCGGCTGGTGAGCGCCATCAGGTACGGGTAGAGCACCTCCGGCGCGGACACCGTCGCGGTGCCGATGGCGACGTGCTGCTCGGAACTCCCGAAAGCGTCGAAGCCGACCTGCTCGGCGAGCAGCACCTCCTCGATCAGTTCCCGGTAGCGGTGCTCGTGGGTGAGGCCCACCGGGGTGTCCCCCTCGGACATGAGGATGAAGTCCATGGTCGCTCCTTCCGTCCAATGTTATTGCTCGATAACATAAGTCGGAGTCAACTCGTGGTCAAGACTGGATCGAGGAGGAAAAGTGTTACTTGCTGCTAACTTCCCTGGGAGGAATGCATGAGCGAGCTGCGGATCGAGCGCCTGACGTCGCCGGAGATCGCCGACGCGGTCGCGAGCGGCATGCGCACCGCGATCCTTCCGCTGGGAGCCACCGAACAGCACGGCGCGCACCTGCCGCTGTCGGTCGACAGCGAGCACGCCGACCGGCTGGGCACACTCGTGGCGGAACGACTCGGCGACGCACTCGTCCTGCCGACCGTGCGAATCGGCTGTTCCGCACACCATCTCGGTTTCCCCGGCACCCTCTCGCTGCGGCCCGAGACGCTGGAAGCCATCTGCTTCGACTGCTGCGAAAGTCTTGCCGCACATGGGTTCCGTCGAGTGCTGATCTTCTCCGCCCACATCGGCAACTACCCGTTGCTGAGCGAACTCGAGCCGAAACTCGCCGCCCGCCTGCCCGCCGGCTTGGAGGTGGCCGCCTTCGCCGACTCGACCGCGGTGCTCGACGCCTGGCGCACCGCCGCCGCCGACCTCGCCAGCCACGTCGGCGGTCACGCCGACGTGGCCGAAAGCTCGATCATGCTCGCCATCCGGCCGGAAGCGGTGCGAAGCGACCGCGCCGCCGCCGGCCTCGCCGAACCGATGAACGACGAGCTGCTCGCCCGGGTATTAACCGGCGGCGTCCGGTCTGTCGCCCCGAACGGCGTGCTCGGCAACCCTCAGGGAATGTCGTCCGACCTGGGCTTCGCCTGTCTCAGCGCGGTCGCGGACCTGCTGGCGCGGTACGCGGCGGCACGTTATCGGCCCCTCACCTAGACTCGACCCATGACGAGCCCATCTCGCGCCGCGTCGCCGCGCTCCTCGCGCAGGGAGACGCTGATCAAGGTCGCCGGCGAGCTGTTCCACGAGCGCGCCTTCGACGCGGTCACCACCGAGATGATCGGCGCGCGGGCAGGCGTGACCGGTCCCGCGCTGTACCGGCATTTCCCGAGCAAGCAGGCGCTGCTGATCGCCGTGCTCGAAGACCCGCTGAAGGACCTGCTGGCCAACGCGCGCGAGACCGCGGCGGAGGTGACCGACCCGCGCGAAGCCCTCGAGGCGATGATCGACTACCACGTCACGCGCAGCCTCCAGAATGTGCCGTCGACGTTGGTGTTCCTGAAGAACGAGCACAACGTCCCCGAAGAGGAACGGCACCGGATGCGCCGCATGATGCGCCTCTACGCCGAGGAGTGGAGCGCCCTGGTGGAGCGGCTGCGCCCGGACCTGTCGGACGCGCAGAACCGGGTCCTGACCCATGCCGTGTTCTCGATGATCAACTCCGTCCCGCAGTTCAACAGCGGCCTCGATCCGGAAAGCGTCGCGACGACAATCCGCACGGCCGCGATCAACGCGCTGCTCGTCCCGGCGGGCACCGTCTGACGCACCCGCGGCCAGCCGTGCGGGGAGCACTCAGCCTCCCCCGCACAGACCTTGACCGGGTCCGGAACCGTCCCGCGACCTCGGTCACATGCAAATGTCTGACATTCGGTGTTAGGGTCGCCTTATGAACGATCTTCGGGCACCCAGCCGGGTCGCGAGCCTCGCCGCGCAACTCGTGGACACCCTGCGGGAGCAGATCGCCTCGGGCGAATGGCCGGTCGGGATGCGCATTCCGGCCGAGAACGACCTGGTCAAGCAGCTCGGCGTCGGGCGGACGACGGTGCGGGAGGCGCTCGGCGCGCTGGTGCACCTCGGCCTGCTGGAGGCCCGCCGGGGCGACGGGACGTACGTCCGGGCGTCGAGCGAGATGCAGTCCGTCCTGATGCGGCGGGCCAACTCCTCGCGGCGGAGCGACGTGCTGGAACTCCGCGCCGTCCTGGAGGAGTACGCCTCGGGCCTGGCCGCGGTGCGCCGCACCGACGACGACCTGGTCAGCCTGCGGCGGCTGCTCGACGAAGCCGAGAAGCGGGACGACACCGAAACTGCCGTCGAGGCGGACGTCCGCTTCCATCAGGCCGTCGTGAACGCGGGCCGGAACTCCCTGCTCACCGAGGTGTACGACGTCCTCAGCGCCTCCGTCGCCGAGCAGATCGGCGACACCCTCTGGCCCGACGCGACCGCCGCCGAGCACACCCGGCTGCACCGGCGGCTGGTCGACGCGATCGCCGCCGGGGACGAGGTCGGGGCGCGCTACTGCGCCGCCGAAATCGTGAAGCTCACCGGCACCGGAACGGAGCGGGAGAAGTGACCGCCGACGTCGAAGCCCCCGCAGTCGCGAAAAGACCGATCACCAAACCCGAGTGGTCCGCCGGACTGCTGCTCGCGATCCTCTTGGTGGCAGCCAATCTCCGAGCGACCCTGACCGGCGTCGGCACCCTGCTGCCCGCCATCGAACACGACACCGGGCTGCCGGCCTCGGCGGGCGGTGTGCTGAATACCTTGCCCCTGCTCATGTTCGCGGTGACTTCCCCGCTCGTCGGCCGCGTTTCGCATCGGATCGGTTCCACGCGGCTGCTCGTGCTCTCGCTGGCGGTGCTGGCAGCGGGCACATTGGTCCGGTCGCTGCCGTCGATCGCCTGCCTGTTCTTGGGAACGGTGCTGCTGTCCGCGGCGATCGCCGTCGGGAATGTCTTGCTGCCCACGGTGATCCGCACCCACGTGCCGCCCTCGCGGGTGCACACCGTCAGCGCCCTTTACGTCACCGTCATGGGCGTGGTCGCCGCGGTGTCGTCCGGGATTTCCGTTCCGCTGGCGGGGGTTTTGCCGGGCGGCTGGCATTCCGCCCTCGCCTGGGCAGTGGTCGTCGCCGTGGCCGCGCTGGCCGGATGGCTGCCCCGGCTGCGCGGCTCGCGTCCGGACCCCGGCTCGCCGGCCCACGGCACGCACGCGCCGACGCCGTGGCGGTCCTGGCTGGCGTGGCAGGTTTCCCTCTTCATGGGCCTGCAGTCGCTCGCCTTCTACACCGCCGTCGCGTGGCTGCCCAGCATCCTCAGCGGACAGGGCATGAGCACCGCGGCGGCCGGCTGGACGCTGTTCTATTACCAGCTCGTCGCACTGGCCACCGGCATGGTGCTGCCCCTGCTCACCCGGGGCCGGGCCGACCAGCGCCTCCCCGCGGCCGCGGCGTCGGCGGTCACCGCCTCCGGGTTCGCGATTCTCCTTCTGGCGCCCGGAATCGCGATCGTCGGGTGCACGCTGCTCGGGCTGGGCACCGGAGTCTGTCTCGTGCTCGCGCTCAGCTTCCAGAGCCAGCGCGCCACCGGCCCCAGCGAGACCACCGCCCTGGCCGGGATGGCGCAGTCCATCGGCTACCTGGTCGCCGCCGCCGGACCGCTGCTGCTCGGCATCCTCCACGACGCCACCGGAAGCTGGTCCGGCGCGCTCGTCGCGCTCACCGCGCTGAGCGTCGTGATGGTCTTCACCGGGTACGGGGCCGGGCGCGACCGCCACGTTCGCGCTGAGCGCTGAAACCATGGCTGACATCGACCTCGCCGACCAGCTTCTCGCGCTCGCGCGCCTGGTCAAGCGAGCGGAAGCGGCACCGGCCGAGCCGATGTGCTTGCCGCTGCTGGCCATGCTCGCCGGCGAGGGCCCGTTCCGGGCCGGGGAAATCGCCGAGGTCCTGGGCGTGAACCCGTCGACAGTCAGCCGTCAGGTCGCCGGGCTGGTCCGGTCCGGGCTGGTCGAGCGCCGTGCCGATCCCCGGGACGGCCGCGTCAGCCCGCTCGCCGTGACTGCCGCGGGCCGCCGGATCCTGGAGAGCGAACGGCAGCGCCGGGCCGCCCGGTTCGGCGAGGCTCTCGCTGGCTGGTCCCCGGAGGAACGCGCGCGGTTCGCGGACCTGCTCGGCTGTTTCGTCCGCGATCTCCGGCGGAGCGGTGCGCTCCCCGGCAGGTGAGCACTGCCCTCTTCCGCTCAATGTTATTGGCCGATAACATACACATATAGCCGAGCCCAGTTCACGGCTTCATTTTCATTATTGTCCAGTAACTTCGAGCGGCTTCAGGACTCCGGAGGTTCGACATGCTCGCTATCGAGGACAGCGTGCGCGCGGCGGTGTGCGCGCTCGAGGAAGGCCGGATGATCGTGGTCGTCGACGATCACGACCGGGAGAACGAAGGCGACCTCGTGCTCGCGGCCGACCGGGTCACTGCCGCCCAGATGGCCTTCCTCGTCGCGCACACCACCGGAATCGTCTGCGCGCCGATGACGGCGGAACGAGCCGACGCCCTCGCGCTTCCGCCCATGGTCGCGGACAACGAAGACGCGCACGGCACCGCGTTCACCGTGTCAGTCGATCACGCAGACGCCGGGACCGGAGTGTCCGCGACAGCACGCGCGCGCACCTGCCGGGCGCTCGCCGATCCGGCCTCGAAACCAGAGAGTCTTCGCCGACCGGGTCACATCTTTCCGTTGCGCGCCCGGGACGGCGGCGTGCTCGTCCGCGCCGGGCACACCGAAGCCGCTGTCGATCTGCTGCAGCTGGCCGGTCGCGAGCCGGTCGGTGTCATCAGCGAACTGATCGGCCCGGACGGCGAAATGCTGCGCGACGCCGGAGTGCGGGAGTTCGCCGCCGGACACGGCCTGCCCGTCGTCGCCATCGCCGACTTGGTCCGGCATCGCCGCACCAACGAGCGGCTGGTCGAACCGGTCGCGACCGCCGCGATGCCGACCGCTTTCGGCGACTTCCGCGCGATCGCGTACCGGTCCCGCTGGGACGGTACCGAGCATCTCGCCCTCGTCATGGGCGACGTCGCCGCCGCGGGGAACTCCGAGCGCGGCGCGCTGGTGCGGGTGCACAGCGAATGCCTCACCGGCGACATCCTCGGCTCGTTGCGCTGCGACTGCGGCACCCAGCTGGAGCAAGCGATGCGCGCGGTGGCCGACGAGGGCTGCGGGGTCATCGTCTACCTGCGCGGCCACGAGGGCCGCGGCATCGGCCTCGCTCCCAAGATCGAGGCTTACGCACTGCAGGAATCCGGTCTCGACACCGTCGACGCCAATGTCGCGCTGGGCCTTCCCGCGGACTCCCGCTCCTATGCTTCCGGCGCGCAGATCCTCGAGCATCTCGGCGTCCGGCGAGTGCGCCTCATCACCAACAACCCGGAGAAATACCGCGGACTCGGCGATTACGGACTGCACCTCGCCGAGCGGGTCGCACTGCGCCCGGTCGAAACTCCGCAGAACCTGCGTTACCTCCGGACGAAACGCGACCGGATGGGACACGCCTTCGAAGCGCTGACCGATCCGGTGCCGGAGCGGAAAACCCGCTGACGGCCGTTCCTCTCCGCGCGCCAATTCCACCCGCGCGGCCGGCGTTATATTATTGCCGCCGACCAGCCACAGTGGACTCCTGTTATGGTTTGCGGTGACCGCGTCCCGTTTCCAGGAGGAGTCACCGCGATGGCACAGAAAGTCCTCGTCGAGATGATCGACGACCTCGACGGGTCCGAAGCCGGGCAGACCGTCCCCTTCGGACTCGACGGCGTCCAGTACGAAATCGACCTGTCCGACAAGAACGCCGCCACCCTGCGCGAGGAACTGGCGACGTTCATCGCCTCCGCCCGCCGCACCGGCGGCCGCAAGACGACCGTGCGGGCCACGGCCGCGCCGACGGCCGAGGAACGCGAACGCTCCAAGGCGATCCGCACGTGGGCCCTCGACAACAACTGGGCCATCGCCGAACGCGGCCGCATCCCGCGCGAGGTGATCGCCGCCTACGAGGAAAGCCAGAAGCCGGAGGCGAAACCCCGCAAGCGCCCCGCGAAAAAGCGCGCGGGCAAATAAGCTCCGGGCCCGACGCGTTCCGCGTAGATCATTTCGGAAACTCCGGACGAGGCGTTCGCACCCCCGCCGGAGTTTCGCCCGCCGCCGCCCGGCGGATTTCCGCCCGGCGGCCGCGCGGCAAACCGGAACACGGGAGTTCGAGGCCTCCGCTCTCGACGGGAAAACACCGCCCGGCCGCAGGCTAATGCCTCCGGCCGGGCGGTGTTTTCCCGTCGTTGCGGAGCGGGGGACTTTGCGGCTCCGGCGCTGCGGTCGCGGTGCTCGCCTGGCCAGCGCCGAGCAGCACACCCAGCTCATCGGCGGCGGGTCCGGGGAAGTCCTGGACGCGGTCGGGCTCTCGTGGCCCGCTATCTCTTCCGCGCCGCCGAAGGCTGCGCCCACGGCCACGGAGCGGTCTCACACTCCGAAGTAGACTGTCCTCAATAGACAGATGATCGTCAGACGCGGCGATGGGCGGCAGCATATCCCCCGGTGATTCCGCCGCCGAGACCAGCACAGATCGCGAGCAGTACTGTCCGTAATTTCATGACAACTCTGCGCAGCCGCTCCTGGCGGACTCCTCCCCCAGCACCCGTCGCGCTGCGGAGGGCATGAGCGCCAAGGCCAAGATCACGCCTGAGCAGATCGGGCTGGCCCCTACTACGGCCATCGCCGGGGCCCGGTCTGTGCCGGGAGAAGGTCGCGAGCCACGCAGCTCACCACAGATGCCAGCCTCACCCTGACCGCCCGCACCGCCGCTCCCGACACCGCGTCCGAGGAGCCGCCCCCGCTCCTCGACAGCCGGGCGGCCATCGAAATCGCCGCCAGAGCGGGCCGCGAGCACGGGAAACCCGCTACAGTTGCCCGAAAAACTTCCTCCAGGGGGCAGCGATGGAGTTTCAGGAAGTCGTGCGGCGCAGGCGCATGGTGCGCAAGTTCACCGACGAGCCCGTGTCCGAGGACAGCATCCGGCGGATCATGCGCAACGCGCTGCGCGGGCCGTCGGCCGGATTCTCGCAGGGCCAGGCGTTCCTGGTCCTGCAGGGCGACGACGTGCGGCGATTCGCCGACACCCTCGAGTCCTGGACGCTGGACGACGGCGTCAAAGCCGCGCCGGTGGTCGTGATCCCGTTCTCGGTGAAGGACGTTTACCTCGACCGCTACGCCCAGCCGGACAAGGGCTGGACCGACCGCAGCGAGGACCACTGGCCGGTGCCGTTCTGGTACCTCGACACCGGCATGGCCGTCCTGCTGATCCTGCAGACCGTGGTGGACGAGGGGCTCGGCGCGGTGTATTTCGGCATCGGCGCGGAGGATTACGCCAAGGTGCGCACCGAATTCGGCGTGCCCGAAAGCCACGAGCCGGTCGGCGCGATCGCCATCGGCCACGACGCCGACGCCAAGATCTCCGCGGGCGCCTCCCCGGCGACTCGCAGGCGGAGGCCGGAGAGCGAGACTGTCCACTTCGGACAGTGGTAGGACAGCGGCAGGACACTGCGGCTCCTGACCGCGCTCGGCGACCGCCTGGCCGCGCCACGCCGGGCCAGCCCGCGATCGGCCGGATCGGCACGCCGGGCGGTCCGGCCGCTTGCCCGGCAGATCCGGTCGCCGGGCAGTCCGGCAGCTCGCGGGTAGATCTGGTCGCTGCCGACAGTCAGGACGCGCCGCCCGAGCAGGCCGCGTCCTGCGCGAGGGCGTCGAACTGGGCCGAGTCCAGGAAGAGACGAGTCACCCCGCGCCGGACGCGGCCGTGGATGCCGACAGGCAAGAGCTGATCGCGGCGACGGGGCCCAAGGGGACGCCGCGACCAGCCGCGCAATTGCCCGATGCGGCGAGAGCAACTCAGCCGAACCCAAGGCCCAAAACACCGCCACCGGATCAGCCGGACGCGGCGGTGGATGTGGGCGGGCGAGAGCTGATCCTGACGGCGGGGCCCAAGGGGACGCCGCGACCAGCCGCGCAATTGCCCGATGCGGCGAGAGCAACTCAGCCGAACCCAAGGCCCAAAACACCGCCACCGGATCA
>NZ_JBVKDQ010000005.1:249549-446282 GCF_055633755.1 Amycolatopsis sp. NPDC114484
CAGCCGGACGCGGCCAGATCGTGCACGACGAGGCGGGCGACGAGCCGCGCGTAGGTCACGACGTCCAGCCGCACCGCGTTCGTCGCGGTGATCGTTGTCCCCGGGGCAGTGCCGGACCTCGCCGTGCCACTCGAATCCCGGGCCGGACCGGACGGGCGGCTCCGTCTTCATGTTTTCCTTCAGTTTCTCCCCTGGCGTGATCCGGGAAATCCGGACAACACGAAAATGTTTCAAGACTGCCGGAAAACCCACGAGAAGCGACATAATCACCTCGACCGGACCGAAGCCCCGACTCGCCGACCGGCCGGACGCGGAAATACCGCAATTGGCCGTTTCCTCCCGGGAAGCCCTCCGCGTGAGCTTCCCGAGGCCACCGGCACCAACCGGCAGACCTGCGGAAAACTTCGGAAGAGCAGTCGCGCATCCGCCGAACAGCGCAACGACGCCAGCCGTCTGCCGCGAAACTCACCTCGATGGCACAAACTCACGACCCGAGACGGCAATTCCCTCGAAAGTGCCATCAATCCCGCGAAGCAGCGCTTGCATATTCCGATTCGGCACATAATGTCACCGAATTCGAGGACCAACGAAACTTGACGGCCGCCCGAAGCGGACGCGGCGGGGCCGGAGCGGATGCGGACACCGCCTCCGCGCAGCGACTCCGCATCACTCCTTGTGCCACGGATTTCACCCCAGCGGACCAGCTTCACCTCCGCCAACAGGGGAATCCGGCCCCCGAAAGCGGGGAATTCCTGGTAACATCGCCCGTGCGGAGGATCGGTTTGCGGTAAATGCACGACGACGATCAGACTTCACCGGAACCCTTCGCCGGATAGTCCCGGATCCGTCGACAACCGCCACTGGCTGTTGAAAAACAAAGGGCATTCACGGCGTAAGTCCCCTTTGCCAGATTAATGGTCCTTTACGTGGTCTAGACCTCAATCTCGACTCGTGCCGCATTTGTCAACCGCGACTCGCATCGAACAGGTCACGAAATTGTCAACACCGACGTCCGTAGGTTACGTCGGCGTTACATCCACCGATCATTAGGAATATGGATCTCACCGAGTACCCGACCGCCCGCCCCGGTCCGGCACCCGACACCGAAGAAGCATTCGCCCAGGTGATGGCCGATGTCACCGGGCAGGAAAACGTGTCGGTCGACAGCAACTTCTTCGCCGATCTCGGGGCGAACTCGCTCGTGATGGCACAGTTCTGCGCGCGAGTGCGCAAGCGTGCCGATCTTCCCGCCGTCTCCATCAAAGACATTTACCGGAATCCGACCATCGCCGGTCTCGTCTCCGCTTTGGCCGAGACCGAGGAGATCCCGGCCGACGCACCGGCTCCCGCCCCCGCGGAGCCGCCGAAGCGGGCGAGCCGGCTCGAATACTTCGGCTGCGGGATACTGCAGCTGCTGGCCTTCTTCGCCTATTCGTACCTCGTGGCCCAGGTGCTCGGCATCGGCACCGGCTGGATTCTCGCCGGCACCGGCGTGTTCGACACCTACCTGCGCTCGGTGCTCTTCGGCACCGTGGTGCTGGCGGTGCTGTGCACCCTCCCGATCGCGCTCAAATGGATCCTCGTCGGCCGCTGGAAGCCCGGGGAGATCCGCACGTGGAGCCTCGGCTACGTCCGGTTCTGGGTGGTCAAGACGCTCGTCCAGCGGAACCTGCTGGTCCCGTTGTTCGTCGGCTCCCCGCTCTACTCGCTGTACCTGCGGGCGCTGGGCGCGAAGATCGGCAAGGGCGTCACGATCTTCTCGCGGTTCGTCCCGGTGTGCACCGATCTGCTCACCGTCGGGGAAGGCGCGGTGATCTGCAAGGACACCTACTTCACCACCTATCGCGCACAGGACGGCGTGATCCGGACCGGCCCGGTCGCGATCGGCGCGCACTCCTACGTCGGCGAGATGTCCGTCCTCGACATCGAAACCCGGCTCGGCGCCCATGCCCAGCTCGGGCACGCCTCGTCCCTTCACTCCGGGCAGACGGTTCCGGAGGGGCAGAGCTGGCACGGCGTCCCCGCTGTCCCCGCCGACGTGCACTACCGGCGGGTCGAACCGCGCGCCTGCGGCAGCGTCCTGCGGGCGCTGTTCGCCGTGCGCCAGACCCTGACCGCCGTCTTCCTGCTGGCCCCGGTGGTGCTCGGCCTGCTCGGCTTCGTGCTGAACACCCTGCCGAACCTCAGCCCGGCGATGGGACTCGGCACCGCCGTCCTGGACTTCACCTACCTGAATTTCTACTGGAAGGCCCTCGCCGTCTCGTTCGTCCTGTACTTCGGCCTGCGGCTGACCGGTTTCCTGATCGTCACGTTCGTGCCGCGGCTGCTGAACCTGGCGCTCAAGCCCGGCGAGGTCTACCGCCTCTACACCTTCCGCTACACCGCGCACCGCGCCATCCGCGTGCTCACCAACCTGCGCTTCTTCAAGACGCTCTTCGGCGACAGCTCGGCCGTCGTGCACTACCTGCGCGCGCTGGGCTGCAAGGTGTCCAAGAAAGAGCAGACCGGGTCCAACTTCGGGCTCGACGAGAAATACGAGAACCCGTTCCTCTTCTCCTCCGGCGCGGGCACGATGGTCGCCGACGGCCTGTCGGTGATCAACGCCGAGTACACCAGCACCTCGTTCCGGCTGTCCCGGGTGCACGTCGGGGCGCAGAACTTCCTCGGCAACCACGTCGCCTACCCCGCCGGGGCGAAGACCGGCGACAACTGCCTGCTGGCCACCAAGGTCCTGGTCCCGCTCGACGGCCCGGTGCGCGAGGGCGTCGGCCTGCTCGGCTCCCCCAGCTTCGAAATCCCGCGCTCGGTGGAGCGCGACAGCCAGTTCGACCACCCGAAGACGCCGGAGGAGTTCCGCCGCCGGCTGGCCGCCAAGACCCGGCACAACGCCGGGGGCATGCTGCTGTACGCCCTGTCCCACTGGCTGTTCTTCTACGGGCTGCTGCTGATGACCTGGGCCTCGGACGTCTACTACGACCTGATCGGCGCCCCGCTGTTCGCGATCGACACGGCCGCGATGCTCCTCTACGGCATGCTCTATTTCGTCGCACTGGAACGGATCACGGTGTTCATCCGGCCGCAGAGCCCGGTGTCGTGCTCGATCTACGACCGGCGGTTCTGGCGGCAGGAACGGTTCTGGAAAGCGGCCGCGGCGGGCGCGATCTTCCGCGCGCTCGACGGGACCCCGTTCAAGGGCGCGGTCTGGCGGCTGCTGGGCGTCAAGGTCGGCAAGCGGCTGTTCGACGACGGCGCGCTCATCATCGAAAAGACGCTGGTGCGCCTGGGAGACGACGTCACCCTCAACATCGGGTCCGTCGTCCAGTGCCATTCGCAGGAAGACGGCGGTTTCAAGATGGACCGCATCTCCATCGGCAGCGGCTGCACCGTCGGCACCGGCGCACTGGTGCATTACGGCGTGACGATGGGCGACGGCTCGACGCTCGCCCCCCATTCCTTCCTCATGAAGGGCACTGAGGTCCCGGACCGCGCGCACTGGGGCGGGAACCCCGCGAACGAAATCCGGGCGGTCCGCCGTCAGCTGGCGGGGAAATCGTGACGGAGCAACGACAACCACGGGAAGGACAATCCATGAGAACCGGACTGGGAGCGGGCCGCGAGCACTGGCGCGAAGTACTCACCGCCGGCGGCCGCACCAGCGTCCCGCGCTGGACGCTGGACCCCGGCTCCGCGATCGGCGACCACGAAACGCCGATCCCCCGGGGGACCGCCGCCGGCCTGCGGCTGCTGGCCGAACAGCTGCGCGTGCCGCTGAGTTCGGTGCTGCTCGCCGCGCACGCCAAGGTGCTCGCCGCGCTTTCGGGCGAGCCCGAGGTGTGCACCGGCTACGTCGCCGGGCCCGGCGGAGCGCCGCTGCCCTGCCGGCTGAGCACCGAACCCGGCACCTGGCGCGAACTGATCGAGCACACCGCGGAGATCGACGCGCAGACGTGCGCGTTGCGGGACTTCCCGGTGGACGAACTGCGCACCGAACTCGGCATCATCGCGCCGCCGTTCGAAACGGTTTTCGACCCGACCGGCACCGCCGGGGACCTCGCCGGGGACACCGTGCTGCAGCTGGACGTGTCGCCGGACCTGGAGACGCTCCGGCTGCGCTTCCGCACCGAGGTGCTGGATTCCGAAGCCGCCGAACGCGTCCTCGGCTACCACTTGAGCGCGCTCATGCTGATCCGCACGGACGTCACCGCGCCGCACAGCGAGACGACGCTGCTGTCGTCCGCGGAGCTCAAGCTGCAGCTGGAAGGCCTCGCCGGGCCGCACGTCGAAGTGCCGGACCTGCGCTGCCACGAGCTGTTCCAGCGCGGCGTCGCCCGGCACCCGGACGCGATCGCGGCGGTGCACGGCGACCGGCAGTGGACGTACCGGGAGCTCAACGGGCGCGCGAACCGCCTGGCGAGGGCGCTGATGGCGCGCGGGCTGCGGCGTGAGGGCGTCGTCGCGGTGGTGACCGAACGCAATCTGGACTGGATGGCCGCCGTGCTCGCGGTGTTCAAGGCGGGCGGCGTCTACCTGCCCATCGAGCCGCATTTCCCGACCGACCGGATCGCGACCACGCTGCGCCGGGCCGACTGCGAACTGGTGCTGACCGAACCGGGCAGCACGACCACGCTGCGCAAGGCGGTCGAATCGCTGCCCGGCGTGCGCACCTTGTTCGTGGACGCCGCGTACGAGGAGGACCACTCCGAAGAAGACCTCGGCATCGCCGTCGATGCCGGCCAGCTCGCCTACATCTACTTCACCTCGGGCTCCACGGGCGAGCCGAAGGGCGCGATGTGCGAGCACGCCGGGATGGTCAACCACCTCTACGCCAAGATCAACGACCTCGGCATCACCGAGGAGTCGGTGGTGGCGCAGGTCGCGCCGCAGTGCTTCGACATCTCGCTGTGGCAGCTGGTCTCCGCGCTGCTGGTCGGCGGGAGGACGCTGCTGATCGAGCAGGACGTGATCCTGGACGCCGACCGGTTCGTGGACCGGCTCGGCAGCGGCGGGGTTTCGGTGCTGCAGGTCGTGCCCTCCTACCTCGAGGTCGTCCTGTCCGCGGTGGACAAGAACCCGGTCGCGCTGCCGGATCTGCGCTGCGTCTCGGTGACCGGCGAGGCGCTCAAGACCGAACTGGCCCAGCGCTGGTTCGCCGCGATGCCGGACGTCAAGCTGGTCAACGCCTACGGCCTCACCGAAACCTCGGACGACACCAACCACGAGGTGATGGACCGCGCGCCGGCGCGGGAGCGGGTGCCGCTCGGGCCGCCGGTGCAGAACGTGCGCGTCTACGTCGTCGACGAGAAGCTCGACCCGGTCCCGCTCGGCGCGCCCGGCGAGATCGTGTTCTCCGGGGTGTGCGTGGGCCGCGGCTACATCAACGACCCCGAGCGCACCGCGCGGGCGTTCACCTCCGACCCGCACCGCCCGGACGCCCGGCTCTACCGCAGCGGCGACCACGGCCGCTGGCTGCCCGAGGGCAAGCTGGAATTCCTCGGCCGGCGCGATTCCCAGGTCAAGATCCGCGGTTTCCGGATCGAGATCGGCGAAATCGAGAACACGCTGCTGCGGGTGCCCGGCGTGCGCGACGGCGCGGTGGTCGTGGCCGAACGCGGGCAGAGCAAACGGCTGGTGGCGTTCTACTCCAGCCGCGAGCAGCTCGACCTCGAACTGCTGCGGGAACAGCTCGGCGCGGCGCTGCCCGAGTACATGCTGCCCTCGGCGTTCCATGGGCGGGAGCGGCTGCCGTTGACCGCCAACGGGAAGATCGACAAGAAGAACCTCGCCGCGCTGGCCGCCGAACTCGACGCCGCGGAAGAGGACTACACCGAACCGGTCACCGGCACCGAACAGCGGCTCGCCGAGGCCTGGGCGCAGGTGCTCGGCATCCGGCCCGGCCAGATCGGCAGCAAGGACCACTTCTTCGACCGGGGCGGCACGTCGCTGTCCGCGGTGAAACTGGCGATCGCGCTCGACCGCGCGGTCTCGATCAAGGACGTCGCCAAGCACCCGGTGCTCGCCGACCTGGCCGCGCTGATCGACAGCCGGTCCGGCTCCTCGTCCCGCACTTCCTGACTCCTGAACCGCGGAAATCGAAGGGATTCCACGATGTCGTTGTCCAAATTCCTGCCCAAGACTTCCCCGCCCGAGCCGGATTTCTGTCCCGGGCTGCCCGCGGTGCTGCGGGCCGAGGCAGGCGGCGACCCGGCCGGCTGGGCGAGCAAGCACCGGGAGACGGTGCGAAGACTCGTCGCCGAATACGGCGCGGTGCTCGTCCGCGGTCTCGGGCTCGCCGAACAGACCGCCGTCGCGGCCGTGTTCGGGAGGCTGACCGACCTGCTGATGACCGAGCGGGAGGCCTTCGCGCCGCGCGCGGCCTATCCCGGCGGGGTGCACTCCTCGACGGAATGGCCGCCGAACCAGCCGATGTGCATGCACCACGAACTGAGCTACACGCTCGAATTCCCGGGGCTGATGCTGTTCGCCTGCGTCAGCCCGCCGTCCTCGGGCGGGGTCACCGGCGTCAGCGATTCCACCGCCGTGCTCGCCTCGCTGCCCGCCGACCTGCGCGCGCGGTTCGAGCGCGACGGCTGGCTGCTCACCCGCAGCTTCAACGACGAGATCGGGGCGTCGGTCGCCGAGGCGTTCGGCACCGAGGACCGGTCCGCGATCGAGAACTACTGCCGCGCCAACCGGATCGAGTTCGAATGGCAGCCCGACGGCGGGCTGCGCACCCGGCAGCGGCGCGACGCGATCGTCGGGCACCCGGTCACCGGCCAGCCCTGCTGGTTCAACCAGATCGCCTTCCTCAACGAGTGGACGATGGCGCCCGAGGTGCACGAGTACCTGGTCGACATCTACGGGGCCGACGGGCTTCCGTTCAACACCCGCTTCGGCAACGGCGACCCGATCGGCGAGGACGTCGTGCAACTGCTCAACGAGGTGTACGAGGAGCACACCGCCGGTGAACCGTGGCAGGCGGGCGACCTGCTGCTGGTCGACAACGTCCGCACCGCGCACAGCCGGGACGCCTACGAGGGCCCGCGCGAGGTGCTCGTCGGGCTGGCCGACCCGGTACGACTTTCCGACTGCTCGCTCGCTGCCGAGGGGAAAACCCAGTGACCACGCAATCTTTCACCGCCGAATCCGCGTCGGCGGGGCCGGTCGCCGTGCCGCCGTTCGCGGTGATCTCCGGCGCCCAGGTCCAGCAGGCGCTGGCCGGGCGCGAACGGGAGGTGGTCGACCTCGTCGAGACCGCCTACCGGGTGCACGGCTCCGGCGATTCGGTCAACCCGCCCTCCTATTTCCTGCGCTTCCCCGACCGTCCGGCCGACCGGATCATCGCGCTGCCCGCCTCGCTCGGCGGGGAAACGAACGTCGCGGGCCTGAAGTGGATCTCCAGCTTTCCGGGCAACGTCGCCGCCGGGATCCCGAGGGCGTCGGCGGTGCTCGTCCTGAACGACCTGGCGACCGGTTATCCGTTCGCCTGCCTGGAAAGCTCCATCATCAGCGCGACCAGGACCGCGGCGTCCGCGGCGCTGGCCGCGGACCGGCTCAGCCGGACCCGCGGTCGTCCCCGGCGCGCCGGGTTCTTCGGCGTCGGCCTGATCGCCCGCTACATCCACACCTTCCTCGCCGGGACCGGCTGGGAATTCGACGAGATCAACGTGCACGACAGCCACCCCGACAGCGCCGCCGGGTTCCGCGGCTACCTGGAGCAGTCCGGGTTCGGCGGCGACATCAGCGTGCACGAGACCGCCGAAGGGCTGATCCGCGACAGCGATCTGGTGATCTTCGCGACCATCGCGGGGGAACCGCACGTGCACGATCCCTCGTGGTTCTCGCACAACCCGTTGGTACTGCACGTTTCCTTGCGCGACCTCGCCCCGGAGGTCCTGCTGGCGTCGGCGAACATCGTCGACGACGTCGACCACTGCCTCAAGGCCAACACCTCGCCGCATCTGGTGGAGCAGCGCACCGGCAGCCGGGACTTCCTGCTCGGCACCCTGGACGACGTGCTGTCCGGGCGGGTCAGCCCGCCCGCCGGCCAGCCGCTGATCTTCTCCCCGTTCGGGCTCGGCGTCCTCGACCTCGCGGTCGGCGCCTTCGTCCACAAGAGAGTGTCCGACACCGGCGGACTGCACGTCATCGAGGACTTCTTCCACGAACTGCGCCGGTACGGCTGAGCGCCGTCCGCCACTGAGCTTTGCCTGACGAGGAGAAAACTGTGCGAGTCATCACCGTTCCCGAAGCTTTCAACGAGGAGTCGCTGTACGTCGATCTCCGCTGGAGTTTCGGCTATTCGCTCTACCTCAAATGCGAGGGTTTCAACTTCGCCGGCTCCATCAAGCTGAAAGCCGCGACCGAGATGGTCGACGCGGCCGAACGCGACGGCCTGCTGCGGCCGGGCTCGATCATCGTCGAGTCGTCTTCGGGCAACCTCGGCGTCGCGCTGAGCATGATCGCGGCCAGCCGGGGGTACAAGTTCCTGTGCGTCACCGATTCCCGCTGCAACCTCGCGACGCGCCGCGCGATCGAGGCGCTCGGCAACGAGGTGCACATCATCACCGAACCCAGTCCCGAGGGCGGTTTCCTCGGGGCGCGCATCGACCACGTGCGCATGCTGTGCGCGTCGGACGAACGGTACGTCTGGCTCAACCAGTACACGAACCCGGACAACTGGGGAGCGCATTTCCACCGCACCGGGCCGGAGATCGCCGCCGCGTTCCCGAACCTCGACGTGCTGTTCGTCGGCGCGGGCACCACGGGCACCCTGATGGGCTGCGCGCGGTTCTTCCGGCAATGGCACCGTCCGGTGCGGATCGTCGCGATCGACAGCGTCGGCTCGGTGACCTTCGGCGGCCCGGCGGGCAGGCGGATGCTGCCGGGACTGGGCACCAGCGTGCGCCCGGCGATCCTCGACGAGTCCTATGTGGACGACGTGGTCCTGGTCGAGGAGCCGGATTCGGTCCGGGCGTGCCACCGGCTGGCGCGCAACGGGTTCCTGTTCGGCGGCTCGACCGGGACGGTGGTCAGCGGGGCCACCAGCTGGCTGTCCGAACACGACGCGCACCACCTGACCGCGGTGGCCGTCGCCCCGGACCTCGGCGAGCGCTATCTCGACACGATCTACCAGACCAACTGGCTGCAGGGCATCTACGGAGAGGACGTGCTTTCCCCGCAGCCCCGCCAGTCCGTCTGATCCGCGCGCGGCGGCGCACCGGCATCCTCCGGTGCGCCGTCCCCGGCGGGATCAGACGTTCTTCTGCCATTCCTCCCAGCTGAACCGCCAGTCGGTCCAGCCGTCGCCGGGTTTGAGGTCCGCTCCGGTGTCGGACACCGTCACGACGTCCCCGCGATGGGAGTTCTCGTAGAACCACTTCGCGTTCTCGACGCTGACGTTGAGGCAGCCGTGCGAAGTGTTGGAGTGGCCCTGCTGCCGGACCGACCACGGTGCGGAGTGCAGGAACTGGCCGGAGTTGGTGAGCCGCAGCGCGTACTTGACCGTGGTGCGGTAGCCGCCCGGCGCGTCGGTGGGGACGCCGTACGTGCTGGAGTCCATAGTGTAGGGAGACTGCACGGTCATGATCAGCATGGTGCCCGAAACGCTGCGCGCCGACGGCTTGCCGAGACTGACCGGAGAGGTCAGGACGAGCTGGCCGTCCTTGTACGTCCGCATCTGCTTTTCGTTGTCCGACACCTTCGAGATGATCGACGGACCGGTCTTGAAGGTGATCTTGCGGTCGGCCTTGCCGAACACCCCGTTGCCGAGCGCGCGGCCGGCGATCTTGATGTCGAGGGTGATCGTGGAGTAGGCGGGCCAGTACTCCTTGGTGCGGTAGTGCACCTCGTCGTCGCCGAACCAGCGCCACGCTCCGGTGGCGGGCTTGTCGGAGGCGACGGTGAGCATCTTCTCCGCGGCGGCTTTGTCCGCGACCGGCGCGGAGAACTTGATCGTGATCGGCATCCCGACGCCGGTGGTCTCGCCGTCGAGCGGGATCACCGACGGATACGCCTGCGCTTTGGCGGTCGCCGTGGTGAAGGTGCTGGTGCGGGTCACCGGGTTGCCGTCCGCGCCGGCCGAGCGGGCGGTCAGCGTGTATTTCGTGCCGTATTCCAGGGGTTCGCTGGTGTTCCAGCGCTGCTTCGCCGGGTCCATCTCGCCGGGAATCGCGGTGCCGTCCGCGGCCGCGACGGTGACCTCGCTGAGCGTGGACCCTCCGGCCACCGCGGTGACGGGCTCGCCGGGCGCGACGTCGTTCGAACCGTCCTTCGGCCCGAGATCGAGGGTCGCGGGCACCGGCGCGGCGCTGCTCTTCTTGTCGTCGCTGGTGCCGCGTCCGGGATCCGGTGCGGCCGTGCACCCCGCCGTCAGCACCAGCCCGGCGAGGAGCCCCGCGATGATCTGCGTTTTTCGGCCCAGCACCTGATCTGCCCCCGTTCGCGATTACTAACGGACATAGTAGTCATAGCGGTCAGGCGTGGAGCAGGGCGGGAGCCGCCGTCCACGCTCCGGCAACGAATTCCGGCGACTGCCTAGCCAACGGAACGAACGGCAACGCGGCCGACACCGCGTGCGCGAACCCGACCAGCCGATGGTGCCGTCCGCGCAGATGGGACCGTTCGTGGTCGACCACCGCCGCGAGTTCCGGCCCGGAGAGGTCTTTCGCGAGTCCTTCCGAAAGCGGCTTCGCTGACATTTCGCGGAATTGTCTGATGCCGGTACCACCGCACCGACGCCACCGCGAACGCCCCGGCCGCGCCCAGCGCACCGGATACTCCGACCACCTCGTCCAGATGCAGAACTTCGTGGTGGCGCAAGGTTTCGAGCCGCATCCACGCGACAAACCGCAGCGCTGCCTCGGGTCCCGGCCCGAACGCCGCCGCCACCGCACCGGCTCCAGCGGCGATCATGCTGCCCAGCAACAGGATCCACGCGACAAACCGCAGCGGTGCGGGCGTCCGCGCCCGCAACACCCGACGCAGAAGTGCCGGTCCGCAAAACCCCACGACCGCCGCGGTCACGACGAGCGCCGAGGAGACGATCACGAGCGCTTCCGCAGCCCCCGCCGCAACGCCTCCCGCTCCCCCTCCGACGCCGACCGCGCGAAATGCAGCAGCACTCCTTCGGGATCGCCGACGTCGGCGAGCAGATTCCGCATCGCGCGTGCCGCCGCTTCCTCCCGCGAGAGTGCCGGGGTGTAGCAGTAGGCGCGGCTGCGCTTTTCGCGTTCCGCCCAGCCCTTGCTGTGCAAATGATCGAGCACGGTGAGGACTGTCGTATAAGCCAGGTCCCGGTTCAGCCCCTCCAGCACTTCGCGGACCGTGCGCGCTTCGCCCGCGCGCCACAAGACGTCCATCGCCGCCGATTCCAGCTCGCCGAGTCCTTGCACGCCACGCATCCTAGGACTCGCTCATCCGGCTTCGTCAGCGGTTGTTTCCGGCTCGCCCGGGGGCGGACGGCGGCGCGCGGGGTCGCGGGCCTGGGCGATGCCGATCGCGGTCAGCAGGATCGCGAGCACCGCGAAAACAGCCAGCAGCGTCCAGCCGCCGGCAGCCGAAGCAGCGGCCGGAGTGGAGTGCACGCGGTTCCTTTCGTTCGCGGATTCAGCTGCGTCCGGTGAACCGGTAAGTCGGCCCATGCGATCCTTCGCAGTGCTCGGCCCGGGCCTCGTCGACGTGATCCACCTGCAGCGTCGTGTGGTCCAGCCGGTGCCGGGACCGCATGATCTCCTCGATCCCCGCCCGCACCGCGTGGCAATCGGCCGCGGGCCGCACCAGCACGTGCGCGGACAACGCCGGCTCGCCCGAGGTGATCTGCCAAATGTGCAGATCGTGCACCTGCACCACCTCCGGAACCGACGCCACCTGCTCGCCGACCGCCTCCGGATCGATCCCCGCGGGCGCCGCCTCCAGGAAAATCCGGCCCGATTCGCGGACCAGCCCCCAGCCCGCCTTCGCCATCAGCGCGGCGACCACCAGCGCCGCGATCGCGTCGGCGCGAGCGAACCCGGTCCACCACACGATCGCGCCGGCCACCGCGGTCGCGATGAACGCGTAGAGGTCGTTGAGGATGTGCTGGAACGCGCCCTCGACGTTCAGGCTCGAGCGGTTCGCGCGGCTGATGCACCAGCTCGCCGCGACGTTCACGACGATCCCGGCCAGCGCGGTCACGAGCACCAGCGCGCCCTGTACCTGCGACGGGTCGATCAGCCGGGTCACCGCCTCGTAGAGGAACCACGCGGTCAGCAGCAGCAAGGTGATCCCGTTGGCCTGCGCCGACAGGATTTCCGCGCGCTTGAGGCCGTAGGTGAACCCGCCCTTCGCCGGACGCGCGGCCAGCCGGATCGCGACCAGCGCGAGCACGATCGACGCGGCGTCGGTCAGCATGTGGCCCGCGTCGGTGATCAGCGCGAGCGACCCGGCGATCAGGCCGACGACCAGTTCGACGGCCATGAACCCGACGATCAGCACCAGCGCCCGCACCAGCCACTCGCGATCCGTGCCCGCCGAGACCCCGTGGCCGTGGCCGTGCCCCGTGTTGTGCTCGCTCACCCCGCACCGCCCCTGATATATAGTGAAACGTGCATGTATTGTCGCGCACGCCCCGGCGGACGTCCACCGCGGGTCACCCGCCCGGTTCGATCCGCACGCCGGGCCCCGGCGGCCAGCGCAGCGGATCGGTTTTGCGCTCCCCCGCCGACCAGGCCTCGAAGTGCAGATGCGGCCCCGTCGACTGCCCGCGGTCGCCCACCACGGCGATCACCTGCCCCGCCGCCACCCGCTGCCCGGCGGAGACCGAGTAACGGTTGAGGTGGCCGTAGACCGTGACGGTCCCGTCCTCGTGCCGGACGCGAACCCGCAGCCCGAACCCGCTCGCCGGACCAGCCTCGACGACCGTCCCGCGAGCGGAGTCCGGACCGGGGCGCCGATGGCGTTCGCGACGTCCAGGCCGTAGTGATTCGCTCCCCAGCGGGCACCGTAGTTCGAGGTGATGGTGTGGGTCACCGGCGCGTACACACGGGGCCTTTCGGCTTTCTTGCGCTTTCGCGCTCTGCCGGAGCCGCTCGCGCCGCCGCCGCGAACGCCGCCCCGCCCGCGCCCAGCCCGCCACGAGCCTTCCCGCGGGCCGCAGTGCTCCTCTCGATCTACTATGGCGGATAGTAGATCGAGTCTCAGTGTGCGGTGAGCCCGCCGTCCACGATCAGTTCGGTTCCGGTGACGAACGAGGATTCGTCGCTGGCCAGGAAAAGCATCGCGTGCGCGACCTCGGCCGGACTGCCCGCGCGGCGCATCGGCGTGCGGACGATGTCGGGCTGCTGGTCGCCCTGCTCGTCGAGGAGGTCCTGGATCATCGGGGTGGCGATGACGCCCGGATGCACCGAATTGACCCGGACCCCGCGCGTCGCGTATTCGACGGCGGCGGTCTTGGTCAGCAACCGCACCGCCCCTTTGGACGCCTGGTACGCGGCGGCCGCGCCGCTGCCGACCAGGCCCAGCACCGAGGAGGTATTGACGATCGAGGCGGTGCCGGAGGCGCGCAGCAGCGGCATCGCGGTCTTCATCCCGAGCCAGGTTCCGGTCTGGTTGACCGCGATCACCCGGTCCCAGTCGTCCGGCTCGGTCTCCTCGATGCCCGGCCAGTCCACGATCCCCGCGATATTGACCAGCACGTCTAGGCGGCCGAAGCGCTCTTGAGTCCGTTCGACGGTCTCGCGCCAGTTTTCCGGCGAGGAGACGTCCAGCCGGTCGGCCAGCACGTCGGTCCCCAACCGCAGGGCGAGCTTCTCCACCGCTGCTCGGTCTACGTCGGTGACCACCAGGCTGGCTCCCTCGCGGGCGAACAGTTCCGCGGTGGCTTGTCCGATGCCGCCGGTCGCTCCGGTGAGCAGCACGACCTTGCCCTTGAGCCTCATGAACATTCCTTTCTCCGACGGGATCAAGCCGCCGTGTAGCCACCGTCCGCGGCGACGACCGCACCGGTGATGAACGCGGACCGCGGCGAGGCCAGAAACCCGATCACCTCGGCGATTTCCTCCGGCTGCGCGACCCGGCCCAGGGGATGGGCGTCGCCGAAGGACCGCAGGTACGCGCGGCTGTCGGGCCGGAAAGTGTCGAGCAGGTCGGTCTCGATCACGCCTGGCGCAACGACATTCGCGCGAATTCCGTGCGGACCGCCTTCCAGCGCGAGCACCTTCGTCAACTGCGCCAGCGCTCCCTTGGACGCGCTGTACGCCGCCGCTTCGGCCATCCCGACCGTGCAGGCGAACGAACCGACGGTGACGATAGCTCCCCCGCCGTTGTCGCGCATCACCCGGAAGGCCTCCCGCGCATGCAAAAACGCGCCGCGGGCGTTGACGGACATCAACTCGTCCCAGTCCGCCGCAGTGGTCTCGGTGACCGGCCTGTTCACCGAACGCCCCGCATTCGCGATCAGAATGTCCAGACCGCCGAACCGTTCCACCGCCGTGGCCGCCGACCGCACCGCGACGTCCTCTTCGGACACATCGCCGACCAGCACGGCCACCCCGTTCTCGTCGGCGAACTGTTCCACCTCGGGCCGGATGTCCGTGGCCAGCACACGTGCCCCGTGCGCGCGCAGCCAAGCGACCGTCGCCGCACCGACCCCGCGCGCGGCACCCGTGACCAGGGCGACCTTTCCCGCCAATTCACTCGTCATGCCGTCCAGTCTCAGCGGCGACGGATCCCGTTGGCAGGACGTGTCGCACCCACCCAACCGCCGCCTACCCTGGTTCGCATGGGCAGTACGGAACTCGGCGACTTCCTGCGGGCACGCCGCGCACAACGCTCCCCGGAAGACGCCGACGTGCGCCACTCCGGCAGGCGCAAGGTCAACGGACTGCGCCGCGAGGAAGTCGCCGTGCTCGCCGGAGTGAACGTCGACTACTACGCGCGCCTGGAACAGGGCCGTGAAACCCACCCGTCACCGCAGGTGCTCGACGCCCTCTGCCGCGCACTGGACCTGGACCCCGACGCCCGCGAACACCTGTACCGCCTCGCCGGCGCCGCCTCGCCCGATCTGCCGTCCCCGGCACCCCAGACCGTGAGCCCCGAACTGCGGCAACTCATGGACAACTCTCCGCACGCCCCCGCTTTCGTGCTCGACCGCGTCCTGAACGTCCTGGCCGCCAACTCCCTCGCCGACGCCCTGTTCTCCCCGTTCGCCACCGCGGACAACCTCGCGCGCATGACTTTCCTCGACCCGGCCGGCCGGAATTTCTACGCCCGCTGGGACTGGACGGCCCAGGCCACCGTGGCGAATCTGCGCGCGGCAGCGGGAGACCCCGCCCTGCCGCGATTGGCGGCGGAACTCAGCGAGGGCAGCGAACAGTTCCGGGCGCTGTGGGAAACCCATCAGGTACGCGGGAAAACCCGTGAGCCCAAGCATCTCGTACATCCCGCGGTCGGGCCGCTCACGCTGACCTATCAGGCGTTCGACGTGCGGAGCGCGCCTGGGCAGCAGTTGATCGTTTATCAGGCTGAGCCCGGCAGTCCGAGTGCTGACGCGCTGGCGTTGCTGCGGAGCGTTCCGCTGCGGGTGCGCTGAATGACGGTATTCGTCATTCAGCGGTTTTAGAGGCAGCCTTCGACTTTGGATGGAGCGTGACGATCAACGCCGCCCAGTTCGAACAGCAACACCAGGATTTGGCGAAGAACGACAAGGCACTGCACCCGGACGACATCCAGCCGAACAGGCCGCAGCAACGGGCGGGCATTCGGGAATCTCCGCGAAACCGTCGGCCTTCCTCGCCATCGCTCGACGACAGGCTGGCGTTCCTGGCAAGGCATGCGGCGCGGACCGGCCCGTGTTCCCACGAAGCGGGCACTTCCGCGCCGCACGCCGGCCGCCGGGGCGCGCGGCGGTGCCCGAGCGCACTTGTCGCGCGCGCGTGCACCGGCGGCCTCCGGCCGGGGTCGTGCCGCCCGGGGGAAAGCGGCACGGGCACGGCCGGGGCCTCGGCGGGGTTACTTCGTGACGATCTTCTGGCCGACCAGGATCAGGTTGGCGTCCGTGATGAACTTCTGGTTCAGCTGCTGCAGGTGCTGCCAGCCGCCGTCCACGTCGAGGTTCTTCGCGATGCCGGAGAGGGTGTCGCCCGCGGCGACGGTGTAGCTGCCGTCCGGGTTCGAGGCCGGCGCGGCGTGCTTCGGCGCGGACTTGACCTTCGTCTCGGCCTTGACCTCGGCCTTCGGCTTCGCGGCCACGGCCTCGACCTCGGCGGAGCCGCCGGAGGTGTCGCCGCCGAAGTTCGCGTAGCTCGCCGGGCCCGAGCCGCCGCGGCACTGCCACGGGGCCGAACCCTGCTTCGCGTAGATCCGGTCCGCGACGATCTGCTGCTGCGCGGGCGTGGCCTTGTCGGCCGTCGGGGCGAACTGGCCGCCGCCGTTCGCGAGCCAGGTCTTCGTGACGATCTGGAACAGGCCGGCGGGGCGGCCCGCGCGCTGGCCCGCCGCGGTGTTGTTGACCGCCGTCGGGTTGCCGCTGCTCTCGCACTTGACGATGCCGGCCTGCCCCGGGAAGGCGTTGGCCGTGCCCGCCCCGGCGAGGCCGATGCCGCCGAGGGTGGCGCCCGCGAGAGCCGCGGTCGCGCCGGTGCGCTGGAGGACTGTCTTCGTCTTGCTGGGTTTGCTGTGCCGTCCCACGGTGGGTGGGCTCCTTCGCTGTCACACCGCGCGGCCGTCCTCGTGCCTGGCCAGGCAGCGAGCAGCGACGGTTCGCGGCGGCTTCGGGTCGCTGATCCTCGGGGTAGATCGCAGGTCACCGCAAAAGCTCGAGAAGATTACGAAACGGAAACGGCAAGTGTACAGAGGCAGTGGGATCGGCCACAGATCGCCTCGGCGCGTAGCAGTCAGGCGACAGTGCGTCACACTTAGAGCAGGCTAGTTGGTTAATTAATCACGGCTCAACGGCAACGCTTCCAGCTCAAACGCAGGGCGAAACTCGATCAAAAACGGTAAAGTTGGCTAATTTCCTACCATCGGTGATGTCAGGTAGTTCTCTGCATCAGAGACGTTACGTTCGAGATAAACACGGGTTCGCCGCCCTCGTTCACTCCGCGCTACGGCACCTGGTCCGACCGGCACACCTCCCGCCGGAGCAGGCCCGCTCCCCCGGACGCGCCCGCCGTCCACCCGGCCGCCCCGGTCCGAACCAGCGGGCCAGCGGTCCAGACCACCGGCTTGGTCTGGACCACACCGCCCGCCGCCTCGCGGAGCCCGCCGCCGAAAACGCAGCCCGCCGCCCGTTCCCCGCGGAAAACCTCGCCGGCGACCGGACCCGGCGGCGAAAACGTCAGAAACAACCCGGCGGCCTCGATATTTCTCCCAGCCGACATATCCCCGAACACCTTCGGCAACTATCCCGAAAACATCCCACCATGCGGTCCTCCGCCCCCGATTCACATGCCGGAAACGGAGCGTGAATATTCACGCTCCGTTTCGCGTGACCGCGAACACCGTTGCCATTTCAGTCGTTCAGCCCAGCGCGGCGAACTCCGCGAAATCGCCTCCTTCACTCTCCTGGCGCATTGCCTTGCCTAATATCGGCAGTTTCTTTTCTTTCCGCAGCCGGGCCCGGCTCGCCCGCGGCCGACGTGCCGCTGCGGCGGAACCGGCTGCGCTACGCTGTGCCCCGCGGTATTCCAGTGAGGTCAACCGAGGGAGGGCTGCGCCCAGCGCGGCCCTCCCTCGCCTCTGCCCGCGAAAAAACGTTTCCTTCCTCGCCGACCGTTTTTCGGCGGTCCGCGAATCCCTGCGAAAAAGAGGAGGAGTGCATGACGGACTCGACGCCGGACGCGCCGCGCGACGTCGGCGGCACGCATCGGCGGGCCGGCACCGAGGAGATCTGTCCCGAGGAGGGCACCGCAATACCGCCGCACCCGAGAGAACGGCCGCTCCGTCTATTCCCGAAGAACTTCCCCCGGCGGCTCTCCGCGAGCGCCGGGCGGGAGCGGTTCGCCCCGGATGTCTTCGTCCATTATGGACGCGAGGACACCGGCGCGGCCGCCGCGCACCGAGGCGGGCTCGGCCGCCCCACCACCACTGTCAGGGGAGAACAGGCCAGATGACCATCCTCGACCACCCCGCGCCGCTCACCGGCCCCGCCGTTTACTGCGATCTGCCCGGACCGCGCTCCGCCGAATACCTCGCCCGGCAGGACCGCCGCGAACCGATCCCGCGCGGCGGCCCCCGGCGGCTGCCGATCGCGATCACCGAGGGTTCGGGCAGTTTCGTGCGCGACGCCGACGGCAACGTCTTCATCGACTTCCTCGCCGGGGCGGGCGTGCTCTCCCTCGGGCACAACCATCCCGAGCTGGTCGCGGCCATGACCGCGCAGCTGAGCACGCTGACCCACGCGCTCGACTTCGCGACCCCGGTCAAGGACGAGTTCTCCGAGGCCCAGCTCGCGATGCTGCCCGAGGCGCTGCGGTCGCGGATGAAACTGCACTTCTGCGGGCCGGCCGGGACCAACGCGGTCGAAGCCGCGCTCAAGCTCTGCAAAACCGCGACCGGACGCGGCGGCGTCGTGTCGTTCCAGGGCCGGTTCCACGGCAGCGCGCACGCGGCGTTGGGCCTGACCGGACTGGCCGGCCAGCAGCGGTCGGTCGCGAATCCCCTGCCCAGCACGCAGTACCCCCCGTACTCCTCGTGCCCCCGCTGCCCGGCCGGGCACGATCCGGGCTCCTGCGCGGCGACCTGCCCGGACCTGGTCGAACGCTCCCTGCACGACCCCGACGGCGGACTCCCGCTGCCCGCCGCGGTGGTGCTCGAACTGGTGCAGGGCGAGGGCGGCGTGGTGCCGGCGCGCGCGGATTTCGTGCACCGGGTGCGCGAGCTGACCCGGGAGCTGGGCATCCCGCTGATCGTCGACGAACTGCAGACCGGCTGCGGCCGGACCGGGACCTGGTTCGCCTTCGAGCGCTACGGCATCGAACCCGACGTGATCGTCGCGTCCAAGGCGCTCAGCGGAATCGGTTCGCCGGTCTCGCTGATCATCTACGACGAGCACCTCGACAACTGGGCCCCTCGCACACACACCGGTGCGTTCCGGGGCAATCAGCTCGCGTTCGCCGCGGGCGCGCGGGCGATCGAGGTCGTCAACCGCGACAGCGTGCTGGACAACGTCGTCGAGCGCGGAGACCAGTTCGAAGCGCTGTTGTCCCCGCTGGCCAGCCACCCGTGGGTGACCGACGTGCGCGGCACCGGGCTGATGTGGGGCATCGAACTGACCGACCCGCGCACCGGGGCGCCGGCGTCGGAACTCGCGCTGGCCGTGCAGAACCACGCGTTGCGCCGCGGGCTCATCCTCGAACTGGGCGGGCGCGGCGACTGCGTCGTGCGGTTGCTGCCGCCGCTCAACGTCACCGCGGAAGTCGTGCGCACGGCCGCCGGGATCCTGCTGGCCGCGCTCGACACGGCGACCCGGGAAGCGCGCTGAGGCACTGACCCGGAAAAGGCTGCGCCACCACCGGGGGTCCGGCGGTGGCGCAGCCGCGTCAGCGGGCTTCGCGCGTCAGCTCCCGGACTTCGCCCGGCGTTCGGCGTCCTTCTCGAACTTCGAATACCGGAACGGAGCCGCCAGCAGGGCCGGATACGACGTCGGCAGCCGCACGCCGCCGGAAAGGCCGATGTCCTCCGGCGGGCGACGGCCGTTCGGGCGCAGCAGAGTGCCGAACATCCAGTCGTAGAACATGATCTTGCCGCCGAAGTTGCTGTTGGCCTCGTCGAGGTTGCGCGAGTGGTGCCAGCGGTGCATTTCCGGTCCGGGCACGAGGTAGTTCAGCGGGCCGAGCCGGATGTCCATGTTCGAATGCATCGTCGCGCCGTGCGCGTTGTAGAAGGTGAGCAGGATGAGCGCGCCCTGCAGGCCGGATTCGGTGAGCGTCCAGCCGGTCAGCGCCAGCGGCAGGATCAGCGCCACGTCGTCCAGCAGGAAGTCCACCGGGTGGAAGCGGACCGAGTTCAGCCAGTACAGCCGCTCCGAACTGTGGTGCACCGCGTGGAACCGCCAGAACCGCGCCGAACCGTGGATCCAGCGGTGCAGCCAGTAGTAGAAGAATTCGCCGACCACCAAGGCGAGCGCGGCCTGCGCGGCGGGATGCCAGCCGGTCGGCCAGAACGTGAAGCCGACCGCGCGGGACAGCGGAACGGAAAGCCAGTAGAACACCGCGAACAGGATCGGTTCGACCATTCGCGCGATGACCACCAGCACCACTGCGCCGGAGAGAAGATCGGTGAGCACGTCTTTCCGGCTCCGGTTCCAGCTTTCGTAGTAAGGCTGCACGCGTTCGACCACCGCGGTCACCACGACGGCGAACGCGGTGGTCAGCGCGATGACGGCGAGCGGAGGGAAACTGGTTCCCGCCAACGTGATCGACGTGCCCAGCGCGCCGATCATGATCACCGGGTAAGTCAGGTAGCGAAGAGCCCAGGTCACCGCTGGGTGCCTGGTGGCGAGTTCGACCGTGCTCATAATCGCCCTTTCTGCCAATACTGAGTCGTTTATTGCGGCGAACAAACGGGAAGTGCGACCGAAAACCGCGCCGAGGAATTATCCGAAGTCCCCTCGAAACGCTCGGAAAAGCTTCCCGCAGCCCGGACGCGAAGACAACCCAGGTACGGCGGGCAGCTGGCGCAATTCCGTCCCGCCAGCGGGACGGAATTGCGCAGGCTGCCCGAAAAGGCAAAAAGAAGTGCCCGGCGATCACTTCCCGCGCAGCACGACGGGCAGGCTGCTCAGCCCGGACAGGAAATTCGAGTAGATCCGGGACGGCGGCCCGGCCGCCTCGATTCCGGCCGCGAAGTCCCGCAGCGCCTCCAGGATCGCGGCGATCTCGATCCGGGCCAGCTGCGCGCCGAGGCAGTAGTGCGGCCCGACGGCGAAGGTCAGGTGCCGGTTCGGCGTACGCGTCAGGTCGAACCGGTCCGGGCGGTCGAACACCCGCTCGTCCCGGTTGGCGGCCACGTTCCACAGCACGACCAGTTCGCCCGGTTCGATCGTGGCGTCGCCGACCGTCAGTTGCTCGACGGCCGCCCGCCCCTGGTGCATCGACGGCGTGGTCCAGCGCAGGATTTCCTCGACCGCGGTGTCGATGCCCGCCTCGCCCGAGGACAGCGCGCGCCACTGCCCGGGGTCGCGCAGCAGGGCCTGCACTCCCCCGACGATGGCCAGCCGGGTGGTCTCGTCCCCGCCGAGCACCAGGCTGTAGCAGTTGAAGATGACCTCGTCCGCGTCGAGCGGCCGCCCGTTGACCCGGCTCGTCACCAGTGCGCTGACCAGGTCGGCCAGCGGATCGTCGCGGCGGCGCTCGGCCAGTTCGGCGAAGTAGAACAGGATGTCGTTCTTGGCCCGCCAGGCGTCCTCCGGGGTGTGCTGCGCCCGTTCGGAGCTGACCGCGGACGAGGTGAGCGCCAGGATGTGCGGGCGGTCCGCCTCCGGGACGCCGAGGAGATCGCAGATCGCGACCAGCGGGACGTGCGCGGCGACGTCCTTGGCGAAATCGCAGCTGCCCCGCGACACCGCGTCCCGGACGAGCCGCCGCGCCGCGCTCCGGATCCGCGCGGCCGCGGCCGCCAGCGCCTCGCGGGTGAACGACCGGAGCAGGATCTTGCGCACCTCCGCGTGCCGGACGCCGTCGGTCACCGAGACCATCCGGCCGCCCGCGGAATCGCCGCGGCCCATCAGCGCGTCCAGCACGTTGCCGCGCTCGGAGGTCAGCCTCCGGTCGTCCTTGTACAGCCGGTCGACGTCCTCGTAGCGGGTGATGTTCCAGAACCCGTCGCGGTCCTCGGCGGGCGGCTGCCAGTGCGCGGGCCGGGTTTCCCGCAGGCGCGCCCACACGTCGTGCAGATCGGTCTCGGCGTGCAGGCGGGGATCGGCGAGGTCGAGCGCGGCCAGGTCCCTGGCGGGCGCCGGTGCGGCGGATGTCGTCATGGTTCTCCAATGCCGGGGGGACGGACGGGGTCAGCTGATCAGCCTGCGGCGCATCGAGCGGACCGCCAGCGCGGCGACCAGCGCGGCGAACGCCGCCAGCGCGCCGGAATGCACCAGATCGGCCGGGACGAGTTCGCCGAACGCGCTGTGCCGCACCAGTTCCGCGCAGTGGTAGACCGGGTTGAGCTGGTTGACCCAGTACAGCCAGGCAGGCATGCCGCTCACCGGGAAGAACACCCCGGCCGCCATCATCACCGGCGTCAGCAGGCCGGACACCACGAGCCGCAGGCCGTCGATCGTCGGCACCGAGGCCGAGACCCACACGCCGAACAGCCCGAACCCGGCTCCGGCGACCAGGCAGATCACCGGGACCAGCAGCAGTCCCGCGCGCGGCGGCAGCCCGGCCGCCAGCACGACGACCAGCGGGGCGCAGCCGTAGACCATCGCTTTCACCGCGTACCAGGAGGTTTCGGCCACGACGAGGTCGCGCACGCCCACCGGCTCGGCGAGGATCGCGTCGTAGAGCTTCTGGTACCGGCGGCGCGTGTAGGTCTCGAACATCCCGGCGAAGGCGGCGGCGAACAGCGCCGAGGTGACCACCATGCCGGTGCCGATGAACTGCAGGTACGGATGTCCGTCGGCCGAGCGGACCAGCGGGGCGAAGCCGAGCCCGAAGCCGATCATGTACATCAGCGGTTCGACGAGCGCGCCGAAGGTGACCGACAGCCAGTGGTCGCGGAACAGCAGGGTCTCGCGCAGCCAGATCGCTTTGACCGTCGGCCAGCCCGAGCTGCCCCGCCTGGCCGCGTCGCCTGGCTGGCTGTCCGTGAGGGGAACCCTGAGGGAATCTGATTCCCGGAGGGTTCCCTTCACGGACATGGTCGGTCCGGCGGGGGCGGGGGCGGGGGAATTCGCGGTCGGCGTGGTCATGTGAACATCTCCCCGGTCAGCATCACGAACACGTCCTCGAGGTTGGTCCGGCGCAGCACGTCCGGCGGGCCGAGCCGGTCGTGCACCGACTGCGGCATGTCCTCGGCCCGCAGCACCGAGACGGCGAGGCCGGTGCGGCGGCTCGGCAGGTGCGCCGCGTCGGCGATCGCGACGACCTCGCCGCGGCGGCGGTCGTTGCCCTGGTACTCGGCCGCCTGCTTGCCGACGTGCCGGTCCAGCAGTTCCGAAACGGTGCCGTGCGCGATCAGCTTGCCCTCGAACATCACGGCCACCTCGTCGGCGAGGCGCTCCGCCTCCTCGATGTAGTGCGTGGACATCAGGATCGTGCTGCCGCCGGCGCGCATCTCGTCGATGAGGTCCCACAGCTCCTGGCGGATCTGCGGGTCGAGGCCGACCGTCGGCTCGTCCAGCAGGAGCAGGCTCGGCCCGGCGAGCACGCCGCGGGCCAGCAGCAGCCTGCGGCGCATCCCGCCGGACAGGGTCTCGACCCGGCTGCCCGCCCGGTCGGTCAGCTTGGTCGCGCGCAGCGTCCGCGCGACCGCCTCGGCGATCCGCGGCTTCGGGATCCTGGCGAACCGGGCGAAGACCTCCAGGTTCTGCCGGACGCTCAGCTCGATGTCGAGATTGTCGTGCTGGGGAACGACTCCCACGCACGCGCGGGCTTCCCGCGCCGCCGCGGGCAGCCGCCAGCCGAGCACCTCGATCTCGCCGCCGTCGGGCAGCGCGAGGCCGGTCAGCATCCGCATCGTGGTCGACTTGCCCGCCCCGTTCGGGCCGAGCAGGCCGAGGCAGATCCCGGCCCGGACATCGAGGTCGAGGCCGTCGACCGCGGCCAGGCCGCCGTATTTCTTGACGACGTTCCGCAGCCGGATGGCCGGCTGGGGCGCGGTGGTGCCGCTCGGGTCCTTCATCTCTTCTCTCCCTCAGTTTCCGCGGATTTCGGTCTTGGGCAGGGCGGCGGCCAGCTCGCGCGCGGTCGGGCGGTCGAACACCAGCTCGGGGTCGAGCTCCCCGCCGAATTCGGACCGGATCAGCCCGGCCAGCGCCAGCGCGCCCGCCGAGTCGCCGCCTCGGTCGAAGAAGTCGTCGTCGGGGGTGATCTCGTTGTCCCCCAGCACTTCCCGGAAGAGGCGGAGCACGGCCGCGGCGGTCGTGGATCCGGCTGGCGCGACGAGGTCCAGCCGCCCGTCCGGCAGCAGGCGGGCCTGTTCGCCGGTCGGGTGCCCGCCGAAGGTCAGTGCTCCGGGCACGCCGAAGGGCACTGGGTCGCCCGCGTCGTCGAGCACGGCGACGCCGGGCAGCGGGGTCATTCCCGGGCGGCTGGGGTCGTGTTCCGTCGCGCCGAGGCACAGGCCGGTCGCCGGATGGCGGCGGAGCCACCACAGGCCCGGCCAGGGCGCTGCGGGCGGTCCGGTGGAGATGGTGCGCAGGCCGGGGCGGGTGGTCAGCTGGGACGGGTCGGCCAGGAGCGTCGTGACGCGGAAGCGGGCGATCCAGTCGTCCAGTTCGCTGCTGGTGAGTGTGGGCGCGCAGACGAGCGTCGCGCCCGCTGCGATCGGGGCCAGCAGCTCGGCCGGTGCCGGATCGGCTTGCAGGAGAACGACATCCGAGCGGTTCAGGCCGATTCGCTGGGCCAGGGCCGCCGGTTGCGTGGACAGCAGCTGACGGTCGATGGTTTCGTCCATTGTGGAGTTTTGGCGGGTCGCGTCATCGGCGGTGAGGACGAAAGCCGGGTGGGTGTCCGGCGGTGCCCAGCGCGCGCCGATCCGGTCGATCGCGAGCAAGGCGGTGACCAGGTCGGCGGGTGTGCCGAATTGGCAGGCCACTCGGTCGTTCGGTCCGATTCCCTGGTGCCGCAACCGATTCGCTGCCGCGCTCACCTGGTGGTCCAGTTCGCGGTAGCTCGTGGAGCCGAGTGCGGCGGCGTCCGGGGTTTCGCGCGCGTGTTGGGCGAGCAGTACGGAGATTTCCTTGCCGGGCTCGGATGAGGTCAGCTCGGTGATCCGGCGCAGGGTGTCTTCGGGCAGCGCGCCGATCTCGCGCACGGTGGCGGACGACGTGGTGCTCAGCCGGGTCAGCACCGTGTCCAGGTAGTGCAGCTGCTGTTTTAGATCGCTTTCGCGGTGCCGCCCGATCGCTTGCACGGTGAGGTCGTCGCCGATGCGGATCACGAGAGTGAGGCCGTAGTTGGTGCGGGTTTCGTACTGGACGTCCTCGACGGAGACCGGACTGTCCTCCGGCAGGGCGCTTTCCGGGTAGCTTTCGAAGGCGACGAGGGTGTCGAACAGCGCGGTGCCGGCCGGGATCGCGGCACAGGCCTGGATGTCGGGCAGCGGCAGGTACTGGTGGTCGTGCAGGAGGCGGCGCCCGGAGCGGTACTCCTCCAGGAAGCGCGAAACCGGGAGGTCCGGCGAAGGGCGCACCCGCACCGGGACGGTGTTGACGAACATCCCGACCATGTCGCCCGCGCCGGGCAGTTCCGGGGGCCGCCCGGCGGTGGCCGCGCCGAAGACGACGTCGTCCCGGCCGGAAAACCGGCTGAGCACGATGCCCCACGCGCTCTCGAACAGCTCGCTCAGCGTGATCCGGTTCCGGATCGCGGCTTGCCGCAGCGCCGCGGTCCGGTCCGGCGGGACGCGGAGGCGCGCGGTGCGGTGTTCTCCGGCGCCGGGGTCGGCCGGGGCGGGCCGGACCCCGGCGAGGTACGACGTCCAGAACTCCCGCGCCGGGCCGGGCGGACGGCGGAGGATCCACTGGACGTAGTCGCGGTACGGCGGCGGGACCGGCCCCGGCTCCGCTCCGGCCAGCAGGGTCGCGACCTCAGCCAGCAGCAGCCCGGCCGACCAGCCGTCCAGGAGGAGGTGGTGATAGGTCCAGATCAGCAGGTGCTCGCCGGGGCAGCGCGCGACCAGCAGCCGCATCAGCGGCGGCCTGGTGAGGTCGAATCGTTCGGACCGGCGGCGTTCGGTTTCGGCGGCCAGGTACGCCGCGCGCTCCCCGTCCGGCAGGCCGGTCAGGTCGGCGAAATCGATCCTCGGCTCGGCGTCGGCGACCACGACTTGGTGCGGCGTGCGGATTCCTTCCCAGGCGAAGCCCGTGCGCAGCACCGGATGGCGGGCGAACACCGTGCGCCAGGCCGCGGTCAGCGCCGTCTGGTCCAGTTCGCCGCGGATCCGGAACGTGGTGAGTTCGATGTAGCAGCCGTCGATCGGCGACGTCCGGCTGTGGAAGAGCATTCCCTCCTGTGCCGGGGAAACGCGGTACAGCTCGGCTACCGCGGTCATGGCTTCTCCCCCGTTCCCGAGGCGAACATGCCCAGCACGGTCGCCAGTTCGTCGTCGTCCAGCTCGACGTCCGGTGCTTCCGGCTCGTCGGCGGCGGCCTCCGGTTCCCGCACCGCCGCGGCGAGACTGGCGACGGTCGGGTTCGCGAAGACGGCGCTGGGCGAGACCGCGAGACCGAGCCGTTGCGCCTCGGCGGCGATCTGCACGATCAGCAGCGAATCCCCGCCGAGTTCGAAGAGGTCGTCCTCCACCCCGACGCGCGGGACGCCGAGGAGCCGACCCCATACCTCGGCCAGCACGGTCTCGGTTTCGTTCCGTGGCGCGAGGTAGTCGGCCTGGACCGCGGCCGGCCGGGCGGACGGCCTGGTTCGCTCCGGCCGGGCGGCGCGGGTCCGCTGGCTGACCACGATGTGCGGGAGGTGGCGGTTCGCCAGCACGCGGTCGAACGCGGCTAAGGCTTCCTCGGTGGTCAGGCCGGTTTTCGCCGAGGTCTGCCGCAGCAGGAAACCTTCCACCCGGGCCACCGCGTTTCCGTCCGCGTCGGTGAGTTCGAGGTCTGCGGTGGTCGTGCCTTGCTCGTCTCGGTCGACCCGGCGGATCCAGGCGTACAGCTCGCCGGGGAGGTCGCGGTAGGAGATCAGGCGCTGGTAGCCGACGGGGAGTTCGGCGCCTGCCGCGACCGCTCCGGTGGCGACGTCGAACAGGGCGGGGTGCAGGGGGTGGGCCGGGAAGTCGGTGCCGAAGGCCGGGGCGAGGCGGAGGTTGAGGAGTGCCTGCGTGCCGGTCGACCAGGCACCCGCGACGCAGTCCCAGCGCGGGCCGGTGGCGACGAGACCGGTTTGCCTGCTGATGTCCAGGGTGTCCATTGTGGACGTGCCTGGTCCGATCGGTTCGGGAAGCGCTTCCCGGTGCGCGGCGACGAACCCGCGGGCGTGGGTGCCGACCTCCCAGGTGTAACCGTTTTCCTTGGGGCGCAGGGTGATCACGACGTTGGACAGGTCGTCGACCGGGCTGAGGAAGCGGACTTCTCTCAGCTCGACCGGGCCGGTGTGGCCGGGTTCGGCCAGGCGGTAGGCGGCGATCGCCAGTTCCAGCAGTGCGCTGCCGGGCAGGACCGGGGTTCCGGCGAGGAGGTGTTCTTCGCTGAGCCAGCGGGTGTGGGTGTTGCGGGCCAAGCGGAATTCGGGCGCTCCGTTTGCGCCTCGGGCGTCGAACAGGGGGTGGTCGAAGGGTTCCAGGGGTGTTTTTGGCTTGGTTGCGGTGCTTCGGGCGGCCATGCCGACTTCGGCCCAGCCGTCCCAGCCGATGGAGAGGAGGCCGTCGGCGGTGTGGGCGAAGGTGTCGAGGAAGGCGTTGGCTCCGCTGTAGGCGGATTGGCCGGGGACTCCGGAGACGGCCATCGTGGACGAGCAGAGCGCGAAGAAGCTCGGACGGTCTTCTCGCAGGATGCGGTGGAGGAGCACGGTTCCGGCGACTTTGGCCGCGAGCACCCGGCGGATTCCGGCGCGGGTGACTTGGTGGGCCATCGCGCCGCCGGGGACGCCTGCCGCGTGGACTACGCCGGTGATGGGGCCGACTGCGGCTTTGACGCGGGCGAGGACCGGGCGGAGTTCGGTTTCGTCGGAGACGTCGGCTTGGGCCAGGCAGATCGTCGCGCCGGTGTGTGCCAGGGCGGTGAGGAGGGTTTCGGTGGCCGGGTCGAGGGGTGGGCCGGGGGCGGTTTCGGGTGGGCGGATGGAGGTCCATAGTGGACTGTCGGGGAAGGCGGAGCGGCCTAGGAGGACCAGGGCGGGGGCGCCGGAGCGGGCCAGGCGGAGGGCTAGTTGGCCGCCGATGCCGCCTAGTCCGCCGGTGATCAGGCAGGTTCCGGTGGGGTGGAGGGGTGGGGCCGGGGCGGTCGGGGGGAGCGGGGATTCGCTGGATGGTGCGGCCAGGTCGCTGGACGGTTCGACTGGGAGGCCCGGTGGCTGAGGAGGGGCAGCCGGGTTCGGCAGGCTGCGGGTCGGCGGGGGTGATGCGGCCGGGTCGGTCGCGGGAAGCGGCGATTCGCTTGCCCGGCCCGGCAGACCACCGCCTGATTCGACCAGGTCGCGGATCGGCAGAGGCGATCCGGCCGCCTCGGACGCCGGAAGCGGCGATTCACCAGCTCCGCCCCGCAGACCACCCTCTGATTCGACCAGGTCGCGGATCGGCAGAGGCGATCCGGCCGCCTCGGACGCCGGAAGCGGCGATTCACCGGACCGGCCCGGCAGACCACCGTCTGATTCGGCCAGGTCGCCAGCCGGATTCGGCAGGCCGCGGATCAGCGACGGCAGGGCGGCGTCCGGTTCGGGCAGGTCGGCGGGTTCCCAGGTCCGCACCCAGCGGGACGGGCCGTGGGCGGCGATCAGGTTCGGGCCTTCCGGGGGCCAGTCGGCGGAGAGCAGTTCCGCGCAGACCCGTTCGGCGAGAGCGGTTGTCCGGGTGCCCTCCTCGGGCCACAGGTCGACGCACCGTGCGGTCAGGCCGGGCAGTTCCAGCGGGATCGCCTGGACCGGGCCGAGCACGACCGCCGAATGCGGGGTTTTCGGCGGTCGTGCGCCGACGGCTTGGGCGGCGCGGGTGACGCACAGCAGCCGTACGGGGCGTCCGGGGAAGGTATCGCCGAGGGCGCGGGCCAGGAACAGCGGGTCGGCGACCGCTGATTCGGCGGCGGCGGCGATCTCGGACGGGGTGGCGGACTCGAGATCCGGGTCGTCGAAGGCGCGGCAGAGCACGGCCGCGTCCGGGGTGAGTCCTTCGGCGTGGAGTTGGGTCAGGAGCGGGGCGAAGTCCTCGGCGGGAGGCACCACCACGGCGGTTCGGCCGAGAAAGCGAAGTTCGTCCGCCACTGCGGCGCCGAGGCCGGAGGTGTCCGATACCACCAGGACTGTCCCCTCCCCTGCCGCCGGCCGACCGGGCAACGGGCTCCGCGTCCAGTTCGGGACGTGGTAGCGCGGGCCCGCGACCGGAACAGGAGCGGGAGTGGACGGTTCGAACCAGTGACGGTCCTTCGCGAATGGGTAGCCGGGCAACGCGATTCGACGGCGTTCGGCGCGATGGCCTTGGGCGGACCAGCGCACTTCGGCGCCGTGCGACCACACTGCGGCCAGTGCTGCCAGCCAGCTCGGCGGGGTGTCTACGCCGTCGGTGCGTCCGGTGAGGCCGCGGAGCACCAGCCGGGCCGAGTGCGCCCGGCGGGCTGCTGACGAAAGGCTTCGGCCGGGGCCAAGTTCCAGCACGGGGCCCGACGTCGCGGCCAGGGCGGCGGCGAAGCGCACGGGTTCCCGGATCTGCCGGGCCCAGTAGTCGGGGGAAGTCGCCTCCGCCGGAGTCAGCGTGCGGCCGGTGACGGTCGAGATGATCGGCAGCTGCGGTTCGGCCAGGGGCACGGCGCGTACCTCGGCGGCGAAGGCGGCCAGGACGCTGTCCTGGTGGTGCGAGTGGAACGCGTGCTGAGTCGCCAGGCGCTTCGTGTGGACGCCCCGTTCGGCCAGCAGCCGTTCTACGGCGACCACGGCGTCGACGGATCCGGCCAGCACGCAACGGTCTGGCGCGTTGACGGCGGCTAGGGAGACAGCCGGGCTGAGCAGGTCGGCCAGCTCAGATTCTGGCAGCGGGACTGAGACCATGGCACCGGGCGGGGTGGTGGCCATCAACCGTCCCCGGGCGGTGACCAGGCGGGCGGCGTCCGGCACCGTGAAGACTCCGGCAACACAAGCTGCGGCGTATTCGCCGACGCTGTGGCCGATCAGCGCACCGGGAGTGACGCCCAGCGAAAGCCACCACGAAGCCAGCGCGTATTCGACGGCGAACAGAGCCGGTTGGGCGATTTCGGTCTGGTCGAAGAGATCTGGGTGCGCCGGGTCCAGCAATAGCGGCCGCAGCGAGGGGTCCAGCGCGGACAGGGCGTCGTCCAGGGCCGCGGCGAAGGCGGGTTCCGAGCGGTGCAGTTCGGCGGCCATGCCTGGGTAGCCGTTGCCTTGGCCGGGGAACGCGAAGACCGGAGGGACGGCGCGAGAGGAGACGGAATCTGCAACGCGCAGCAGGGTGGCGGCTTCAGCGCCGGTTTTGGCGACGACCGCGCGGCGGGTCTGGTGTTCGCCTCGGCCTAGTTGGAGGGTGTGCGCGGCGTCGGCGAGATGAGAACCAGCGAGGGCGTCGGCGGTTTGTCCAGATAGGACAGTCACGGCCTCGGGGGTTCGGGCCGAGATCGGGATTACTTGCCATTCCTCGACGGCGGACGGCTCGGGGGAAGGAGGGGCGTCGCGCAGGACCAGGTGGGCGTTGGTGCCGCCGATGCCGAAGGAGCTGACTCCGGCGATTCGGGTGCCGTCCGAGCCTGGCCACGGTTCGGCGGCGGCCAGTACGCGGAACCGGCTTCCGGGCATGCCCCGGTCGGGGTGCGGGCGGCGGAAGTGCACGGTGGGGACGAATCGGCGGTGCTGCAGGGAAAGCACCGTTTTGATCAGCCCGGCCATTCCGGCGCAGGTGTCCAAATGGCCGACGTTCGATTTCACCGAGCCCAGCACGCAGTCGCCGGAGGAATCCCCGAAGACCCGGTTCAGCGCGGCCAGTTCGATCTGGTCGCCGAGTGCGGTGCCGGTGCCGTGCGCTTCGACGCAGGAGACGTCGCCTGGGTCGATTCCGGCGACCCGGTGGGCGGCGGTGATCACGCGGTGCTGGCCGTCGAGGCCGGGAGCGGTGAAGCCGACCTTGCGGTTGCCGTCGTTGGCGACGGCGGAGCCCAGCAGCACCGCGCGGATCGGGTCTCCGTCGGCGACGGCGTCTTCGAGGCGTTTCAGGACGACGGCGGCGACACCGCTGCCGAAGACCGTGCCTTGGGCGTCCGCGTCGAAGGGGCGGCAATGGCCGTCGGGAGAGACGATTCCGCCTTCGGTGAACTGGTAGCCGGAGTCTTGGCCAAGGCCGATCGACACAGCACCGGCCAGGGCGACCGAGCATTCGCCGGACAGCAGCGCTTCTCCGGCCAGGTGCACGGCGACCAGGGCCGACGAGCACGCTGACTGCACGCTCAGGCTCGGGCCGGTGAGGCCGAGCCGGTAGGACAACTGGGTGGCCAGGTAGTCCTTTTCGCTGCCGGACAGCCATTGCACGGACGAGCGGTCGCCCAGTTCGTGCGCGGCGGGCAGCAGGTTGCGGGCCAGGTAGGAGTTGAAGCCGGCCGCCGCGTAGACACCGACGTCTCCCCCTCGGTCCGGGCGGAGACCGGCGTCCTCCAGCGCGTGCACGGCGCACTGGAGGAACAGCCGGTGCTGCGGGTCCATCAGCTCGGCGTCCCTCGGCGAGATGCCGAAGTACTCCGCGTCGAACTCGTCGATGCCGGGCAGCACGCCGCCCGCCGGGACGAATCCCGGTGCGGTGCCGTCGATTCCGCGCGCGGCGAGGTCGTCGCCGGAGAAGAAGCTGATCCCTTCGCGGCCGTTGACCAGGTTGTCCCAGAACTGGTCCGCGTTCTCGGCGCCGGGGAACCGGCAGGCGAGGCCGACGATCGCGACCGCGTCCTCTAGTTCGTCGTTCATGATCCCTGCCTCACGGATTCGCGCCGGCTTTCCCGCCGGCGCCGGTGGTGGCCGCCGCGGCCTTCGGCGGCCGGTGCGACGGACGGCCGCCGCGCCGGGCCGTCGCCGGTCAGCAGCGCGGCGAACTGCCGGATCGTGGGGCGGTCGAACATCTCCACGATCGGCACCTCGCGGCCGAACTCGGTCCCGACCCGGCGCTGCGCGCGGACCAGGTGGATCGAATTGGCCCCGAGTTCGAAGAAATTCGTGTCCACGCCGACGTCTTCGACCCCGAGGAGGTCGCGCCAGATCGCGCTGAGCCGGTCGACCACAGTGTCCGAAGTGGACGGAAGAGCCGGTGCGGGCCGCTCCGGCGCGGAAGCGGCGCCAGCGAGTTCGATGAGCCGCCGACGGTCGACTTTTCCGTTGGCGCTCAACGGCAACGCGTCGACTACCCGGACCTCGCGCGGGACCATATAGGACGGAAGCCGCTCGGCGAGCCCGGCCCGCAGCGTGTCCTCGACGCTCTCCGCGGGAGCCCCGACGGGAAGGCCGCAGAGCATGCTGTGCAGCTGGGTCTGGCCCGGCTCCAGCAGCAGTCCGTCTTGCAACGGGCCGTCGTAGACGTCGCCGATCGAGCACAGCGCGAGGCCCGTGTCGGCCGCCCGCTGGCGAAGCAGTTGTGCGATGGCACCGGCTTCCAGCAGGCAGAACCGCTCGGCGAGTTCGCCGTACTGCGGTTCGATCGCCGAGTTCCGCGCGACGAGGAAGATCGCGAAACCGGCCTGTTCGGCGAGCGGGCGGTTGCGTTCGTCGTAGAGGGCGGAGGTGAACCAATCCCCTTGCTTCAGCGACACCAGCGCCGCGTCCACCGGGTCGTAGTAGTAGGTCCCGGCGGGCAGGCCGCGGACGCCGTCCTCCCCGACCGCCAGGTAGGCCTGCACTGGGTAGAGACCGCCCGCCGACGCGTAGGCGTACCTCGGCATTCCGTCTTCGCGGTGCTGGCCGAGCACGGACAGCAGGTCAGTGACCGCGGAGAGGGCGACCGGGCCTTCGCCGAACGCCTTCGCGGACAAGGCTGTCGGCGCGGCGTCGAGACCGGCGGCCGGGTAGCTGACGTTGCCGGTCAGGTCGGTCCGGCGGCCGGGCGAGCTGAACCGCAGGGCCAGTTTCGCCACCGCTTCCGGATCGGGAACGCTGACGGCGGCAACGGGTGCCGGTGCCGGAGCGGGAGCAGGCCGGTCGGCGACCACAAAGGACACCAGCTCGGCACCGGTTCCCTTGCCCCGCACCACGACCGCCGATTCGCGCACGCCGGGCAGCTTGAGCAGGGTCGACTCGATCTCGGACAGTTCGATGCGCATCCCGCGCACCTTGACCTGGGTGTCCTCGCGGCCGAGGAATTCGAGCGTGCCGTCGGGAAGATGCCGCGCGAGGTCGCCGGTGCGGTAGAGCCGCTCGCCGGTCGACGGGTGGGTCACGAAGGCCCGCTCGGTCAGCTCGGGCGCGTGCCAGTAGCCGAGCGCGACGCCGATGCCGCCGATGTAGAGCTGTCCCGGCGCCCACGGCGGGCGGGGGCGCAGCTGGCTGTCCAGCACGTGCATCGTCTGGTTCCGCAGCGGGCGGCCGTACGGGATGCTCGGCCAGTCCGGGTCGACGTCGCCGATCGGGTAGTACACCGACCAGATCGACGCTTCGGTCGCGCCGCCGAGGCTGATCACCTCGGCCGGCGGGCACACCGCGCGGATCGCGTCCGGCATCCCGGTCGGGATCCAGTCGCCGCTGAGCATGACCAGCCGCAGCGACGCGAGTTCCTCCCGAGGGCTTTCCCCGGCGTAGGCGAGCAGCATCTCCATCAGGGCCGGGACGGAATTCCAGACGGTGATCCGGTTCCGCTCGATCGAGGCGGTCCAGCTCGCCGGGTCGCGGATCTCGTCCGCGCCGGGCACGACGAGCGCCGCACCGGCGGCGAAGGCGCCGAAGATGTCGTACACGGACAGGTCGAAGCCCAAGGCGGACAAGCCGAACACCCGGTCCTGCGGGCCGACGCCGAACCGCTCGTTGATGTCGGTGACGGTGTTGAGCGCGCCCCGGTGATCGATCACGACGCCCTTGGGCTCGCCAGTCGAGCCGGAGGTGTAGATGACGTAGGCGACGTCCTCCGCCGAGGCGGCGGGCGGCTCGCAGGGTGTGCCGGACGGGACCGGGTCGAACGGGATCCGCTGCACGCCGGACGGCAGGTGCCCGGTGAGGTCGTGGTCCGGCAACGCGATCAGCGCGGCGGCCTCGGCGTGTCCGAGCACCTGCGCCACTCGCGCGGCGGGCAAGCGCGGGTCGACCGGCAGGTACGCGGCTCCGGCGCGCAGCACGCCGAGCACCGCGGCCACCTGTTCCCAGCCGCGTTCCACCAGCACGCCGACGAGGTCGCCCCGCCCGTGTCCCGCCGCGGTGACGGCTTCGGCGACAGCTCGCGATGCGGCTTCCAGCTCGGCGTACGTACGGGTTCCGGTCGCGCTGATGACGGCCGTCTCGTCCGGGGTGCGCGCCGCGGTCGCCAGGAACGGCTCGTGCAGCAGCCCGGCCGGGATCGGGCCGGCGGTGTCGTTGAACTCGCGGTAGATCTCCGTCTGCGCGGCCGGGAGCAGTTCGGGGCGCTCGTCGGTCCACGCCGCCGGGTCGGCGAGGTGGTGCAGCAGGCCGACATACGCGGCGAACATGGCGTCGAGCATTCCCTCGGGGAAGAGGTCTTCGACGGCGTCCCAGGTCAGCCGGAGGTCGGGGCCTTCCTCGGAGATCTGGTGGTCGAGCCACACCTGCGGCGTCTGCGTGATGGTGTGCGCGACGGTCGCGCCGAACTCTTCGAGCAGCTCCTGCCCGGAGACCTCCGCCGCGCCCAGCTCGCTGGTGAAGACCACGGGCATGGTCGCGTCCGCGACGCCGCCGCGATGGCGGGCGAGTTCGCCTGCCACCCGCACCCCGCTCATCAGCCGGTGGTCGAGGTCGTCCCACAGCTGTTCCTGAACGCGTTTCGCGCGCTGCTCGAAGCTCCCGCCGCTGGCGTCGGAGACCTCGAACATGCTCAGCGCGGTGAAGTCGCCGACCATCGTCGCCAGGTCGGGGTGGTCGCCGGCGCGGTTGAACAGGGTGAGGTTGAGGGTGAACCGGTCGCTGGCCGCCCAGGCGCCCAAGGTCTGCGCGTACGCGGTGAGGGCGAGGGCGGACGGGGTGATCCGGCGTCCGGCCGCGAAGGATTTGACCCGCGACCACACCTCGGCGGGCACCCGGTGTTCCCGGCGGCGGAACCGGGTCGAGGCCAGTTCGCCCGGCGCGACCCGCAGCGGGAGCTGCGGCGCGGGCGGCAGGGTGTCCAGGCGGCCGCGCCAGTACGCGGCGGCGCGTTCCTGCGCCGGGCCTTCGCGCAGCGCCGATTCGGCCAGCACGTAGTCCCGGAAGGACAGTTCGGGCAGCGGCGCGTCGAGTTCGCCGCGGTAGTGGGCCAGCAGCTCGCGCAACAGGATCCGGACGCTGGCGCCGTCGGCGATGAGCGTGTCGATGCTCAGGTGCAGCCGGACGCGAGAGTCGCCGATCCGGCTGACGCGCAGGTCGAACAGCGGCCAGGTGTCCGACGGCAGCACTTGGTGCGACATGTGCTCGCGAAGGTCAGCCAGCTGAGCTTCAGTGTCCACTTCGGACTCTGCGCGGAGGTCGGTCACGCTGATCGCGTACTCGGGCACCGTCGGCAGGATGCGCTGGGTGCCATCGTTGCCGAAGACCAGCCGGAGCGCGTCGTGCCGTTCGATCATGGCGCGCCAAGAGGTTTCCAGCCGGGCTACGTCCACATCGGACGCGTCCAGCTCGACGTACAGGTGGCAGGAGACGTCCCCGCCCATCTCGCCGGTGCGCCCGATCCAGTAGGCGCGCTGGGTGTCGGTGAGCGGGAAGGGATCGTGGCGGTGCGCCGGATCCGGCACGAGCGCGTCGGCTTCCGGCTGGACCTCCGTGCCGCGCAGCCGGTCGATCTCCGCCGCGAGACCCGCGATGGTCGGGGCCGAGAACACCGAACGCAGCGGCAGTTCCACCGCCAGCTCGCGGCGCACCCGCGCGACCAGCTGCGTGGCCAGCAGGGAATGTCCGCCCAGCTCGAAGAAATCGTCGGTGACGCCCGCCTGGTCGATGCCGAGCACGGACTGCCAGATCGCGGCCAGTTCCGCCTCGGTGGGCGTGCCGGGCAGTACAGCGGGTTCTCCGCCGGGCCTGCCTTCAGGGGCGGGCAGGGCGGCGCGGTCGAGCTTTCCGTTGTCCGTGTGCGGGAATTCGTCCAGGACGAGCACTCGCGACGGCACCAGGTGGGCGGGCAGTTCGGCGGCCAGCGCGGCCCGCAGTTCGGCCTCCGGCGTTTCCGTCGCCCCCGGCTCCAGCAGGACGTACCCGGTCAGCGCCGCATCGTGGGCCCGCACCGCGGCGCGGCGGACGCCGGGCAGCGCGGCGAGCGCCTGCTCGATCTCGGCCGGTTCCACGCGGAAACCGCGAATCTTGAGCTGATCGTCGTTGCGGCCCAGGTACTCCAGCCCGCCGGTGCGCCGCAGCCGCACGACGTCGCCGGTGCGGTACAGCCGGGTCCCGGGCGGGCCGAAGGGGTCGGCGACGAAGCGTTCGGCGGTCTGGCCGGGGCGGCCGAGGTAGCCGTCGGCGACGCCCGCGCCGCCGAGGTACAGCTCTCCGGCCACGCCGACGGGAACCGGACGCCCGGCGCGGTCGAGCACGTGGACGGTGGTGTTCGCGATCGGGCCGCCGATGCCGACCGGGTCCGCGCCCGGCGGCACGAGCGTGCTGGTGGACCAGACGGTCGTCTCGGTCGGTCCGTACATGTTGCGGATCGGCACGCCGAACTCGCGGCCGAGGCGGTCGGCCAGGTCCGCGCCGAGCGGCTCCCCGCCGAGCAGCAGCAACCGCAACGCGCGGAAAGCCGCCGAGCCGGGTTCGTCCAGCAGCGTCCGCGCCAGCGACGGGGTGCACTGCAGATGGGTGACACCGTGGTCGCGGACCAGCTGCGACAGCGACGGCGGCTCGGCCGGGCCGGCGGATTCGCGCAGCGCGGCCAGCCTCGGCAGCGCGGCGAGCGCGGCGTCGACCGGCACGCCGAAGTCCAGCAGGCAGGCGATTTCGTCCACCCCGGCGGCGGTCAGCCGGGCCACCATCGGACCGCACTCTTCCGCGGTGCCGATCAGCGACGCGTCGCGCTGGTAGCGGGCGACGGCGTGGTCGAGCAGCGCTTCGCGGTCGTCGTCGGTGAAATCGGCCGAGCTGAGGTCCATGCCGAGCCCGGCCGCCATCTTCTCGATCAGGCCGACCGACGTGCGCAGGTAGTCGCGGAAGTGCGGGATCGCCGTCGCCTGGACGTCCTCGGCGTCGGTGCCGACGTAGGTGTGCACCATCAGCGTCACGTGCGGCTGGCCGGCGTGCCCGGCCTCGTGCCACGCCGCGCGGTAGGCGGCGATGCGTTCGGCGAGTTCGTCCACGGTCTGGCCGAGCAGGTGCGTCAGCAGGCCGACGCCGAGCCGTCCGGCGTTGCGGCAGGTTTCGATGTTGCCCGAGGAGGTCAGCCAGCACGGCAGTTCCGGCTGCACCGGCTGGGGCAGCACGCCGATCTCGACCTGGCGGCCGCCCGGGGCCTCGAACTCGGCGCGCTCGCCGCGCCAGAGCCGCCGCACGACGTCCATCCCGGACCGGGTCAGTTCGCTCCGGTCCTGGTAGGAATCCTTGGCCAGCACGAAATCGTCGACGTGCCAGCCCGAGGCGAAGGACAGTCCCACGCGGCCCGCCGACAGGTTGTCGACCACCGACCATTCCTCGGCCACGCGGATCGGGTGGTGCAGCGGAAGCACGACGCTGCCCGCGCGGATCGCCACCCGGCTGGTGTTCGCGGCGACCGCGCCGGCCAGCACGGACGGGGCCGGGAACGGGCCGCCGAACTCGTGGAAGTGCCGCTCCGGCAGCCACACCGCGGCGAACTCGTGGTCGTCGGCGAACCGGGCGCCCTCCATCAGGAGCCGGTACTGCTCGTGGCCGGGCGCGGACGGGGTGCTGCCGAAGTAGAACAGGCTGAAGTCCGGCCGGGCGGCGTCCGGGCGGGCGCGGTCCGGGGAAAGCACCACGCGGTGGCCGCGGGTGAGCGTCCAGAGGATTTCCAGCACCGAGATGTCGAAGGACACGCTCGTCACGGCCAGCCAGGTGATCGGGCAATCGGCCTCGACGGTGTCGTCCATGGCGCGCAGGAAGTGCGTCAGGTTGCGGTGGCTGAGCACCACGCCCTTGGGCTTTCCGGTCGATCCGGAGGTGTGGATGACGTACGCGGGCGAGGCGGGATCCGGTGCGGGGTAAGCGAACTCGGCAGCCGGGCCGCGCACGGTGAGCACGGCCGTGCCGTCGGGCAGCGCGGTTTGGCCGGGCTCCGCGATGACCACCGCTGGGCGCGCGTCGTCCAGCACGTAGGCGAGCCGGGCCTTCGGATAGGCGGGGTCGAGCGGAACATAGGCGGCCCCGGCGGCGAGCACGCCGAACAGCGCGACGACGAGGTCCGGACCGCGGTGCAGGCAGATGCCCGCGGTGGTGCCCGGACCGACGCCCGCGGCACGCAGCCGGGCGGCCAGTGTTCGGACGCGTTCGTCCAGTTCGCGGAAGGTCAGCGTTTCCCCGTCGGCGACCAGCGCGGTTTCGTCCGGGCGGCGGCGGGCCTGCTCGGCGAAGGCAGTCACTACGTCCGGGACGCCGGCGAGGCTCAGCTCGGTCTGGTTGACCTCCGCCAGCTGGGCCCGGTCCGCCGGCGTCGGCGTGCACAGCTCGGACAGCGAGCGTTCCGGGTGCGCCGCGGCGGTGCGAAGGACGTGCGCCAGCGATTCGGTGAACGCGGTCACCGTCTCGGCGTCGAAAAGATCGCGGCTGTACTCGCAGACACCCGCGGTCTCGCCGTCGATCCGGGTGAGGTCGAGCGCGAGATCGCCGCGGCACCAGCCGTTGTCCAGCTCCACCGGCTCCACGACGACGCCGGGAAGCTCCAGCTCGACGGCCTCCTCGACGCGGTACCCGAACTGGACCTGGGCCAGCGGCGCGTAGCCGGGGTCGCGTTCCGGCGCCAGCTCGCGCACCAGCCGTTCGAACGGCACTTCGGCGTGCCCGAGGCCGCCGAGCACGGTTTCCTTCACCCGGGCGAGCAGGTCGGCGAACGTCGGATCGCCGTCGAGGCCCGACCGCAGCACGACGCTGTTGACGAACATGCCGACCGAACCGGTCAGCTCGGGCAGCGACCGGCCGGCCACCGGGGTGGAGACCGCGACATCGCGCTGCCCGGAGTACTGCCCGAGCACCGCCAGCCACGCGGTCAGCGCGACCATGAACGGGGTGGCCTTCGCGGACTTGCCCAGCGCGTCGATCGCGGCGGTGGCCTCGGCGTCGATCCGGAAGTGCACCCGGCCGCCCTTGAACGAGGCGGTGGCCGGACGGGGGCGGTCGCCGGGCAGTTCCAGCAGCGGGGGCAGCCCGGCGAGGTTTTCGCGCCAGTACTGCAACGGTCCGGCCAGTTTCTCGTCGGTCAGTTCCCGGCGCTGCCACGCGGACCAGTCGCCGTACTGCACAGCCGGGTCCTCGGGTTCCGGCCCGTCGTCGAGGAACGCGCGGTAGCCCTCGCTCAGTTCGCGGAGCAGATTCGTCCGTGACCAGCCGTCGCCGGCGAAGTGGTGGTTGACGATGACCAGCAGCGACTCGGCCGCGCCGCGCGTCAGCACCGCGCGGAACAGCGGTCCGTCGGCCAGGTCGAACGGCCGGGCCGCCTCTTCTTCCGCGCCGCGCACCAATTCCGCGGCATCCGCGTCCGGCCGATCGACGACCCGCAGCACGTCCTCGGGGGCGGGCAGAACCCGTTGCGCGGGAACGCCGTCCGTCGCGGCCACGACCGTCCGCAGCGCTTCGTGCCGCCGCACGATGCCGTGCAGCGCGGCTTCCAGCGCCAGCACGCTGACCGAACCGGTCAGCCGGAGCGCGAAATATTCGTTGTAGGACGGCAGACCGGGCTGAAGCTGATCCAGGAACCACAGGCGTTCCTGTCCGAAGGACAGCGGCGCGGCGGTGCCCGGTTCGCGGGCCGGGACAACGCGTTCCGGCGCGGCGGCGGCCTGGCCGCGCACCCGCTGCTCGAACTTCGCGCGCTGCTCGGGAGAGAGCGCGGCGAGTTTGCGTTGCCGGTCCTTGACTCGTGTCTCACGCTCGTTCATGACTCTCCAAATCCGCGATGATCGCTGCTTCGATCTCTTCGGCCACGTCCGCGATCCGCCCGCCCTCGAAGAAGGCCCGCGCCGGGACGTCCACGCCGAACTCCGCGCGCAGCCGGGCCGCGAGCTGGGCGGCGAGCAGCGAATGCCCGCCGAGTTCGAGGAATTCGTCCTGGACGCCGACGCGGTCGAGGCCGAGCGATTCCCCGTACAGTTCAGCGAGCCGCAGTTCGGTTTCGGTTTCCGGTGCCGCGTAAGGGGTGTCGAGATCCGGGCGGGGATGGGCGGCCGCGGCCGGCGCGGCGATGCCGAGGTCCAGCGCGCCGTCCGGGCGGATTTCCGCGCCCTCGCGCAGAATCAGCACCTGCCGCTCCGTGCCGCCGAGCACCGCCGCGAACGCCGCCACGCCCTGTTCCGGCGTCAGCGCGCCCGCCAATGCCGCCTTTTGCACGGCTTCGAGGTCTGCCGGGACTTCGGCGGTCGCGGCCATTCCGACCCGCGCCCACATGTCCCAGTTGACGGCGATCGTGCGCCGGACCGTGGCCGCGGCCGCGACCCCGTCCAGGTAGGCGTTCGCCGCCGCATAGTCGGCTTGCCCGTAGGTGGGCAGCACGGCCGCGGTCGAGGAGCACAGCAGCAGGAAATCCGCTTCGTCGTCGGCGAGTTCGGCCAGCAGGTTGCGCGTCCCGGCGACCTTCGGTGCGAGCACCGCACGCACGTCCTCGTCGGTGCGCAGCGACACCGATCCGCCGCCCGGCACCCCGGCGGCGTGCACCACACCGTCGATCCGGCCGAACCGCGAACGGGCCGTGGAAAGCGCGTGCCGGACCTGGCTCGCGTCGGCCACATCGGCCGACAGGACAAGGACTTCCGCACCGTCGGCCCGCAGCCGGTCGAGCCAGGCTTCGTCGGCGACGGCCTGTCGTCCCAGCAGCACCAAGCGGGCTTGGCTGGTGCTGGCCAGGTATTCCGCGACGGAGCGGCCGATCCCGCCGAGACCGCCGGTGACGACGTAGGTTCCGCGCGGCTTCAATACCGTTGGCGCGCCAACCTGATCCGGCAGCGGGACCGGAATCCGCACGAGCGTCCGTTCGCCGCGCAGGGCCACGAGGTTCGACGGCGGCGACAGCACGGTCCGGACCACCTGCTCGGCCGGGATCTCGGCGGCGACGTCGATCTGCGTGCACCGGAGGTTCGGGAACTCCTCGGGCAGGACCAGCACGGGGCCGCTCATCGCGGTCGCCGCCGGGTCGATCCGGTCGCCGGTTTCGACCGCGTGGCCGCCCGCGGTCAGCACGCCCAGCGCGACGCCGGTCACCAACGCTTCTTCGGCCATCGCGCGGGCGAGCCGGATCAGGCTGAGCGGACCGAAATCGCCGTCGGCGGCGGCTTTCCCGCCGAGCGTCCAGCCGTGCACCATCGCGGTCGGGGTGCGGACCATCCCGCGCAGTTCGCGCAGCAGCGCCGCGTAGTCCTCGCCGCGGGCCGGGTCGATTTCGTAGACCCCGCGACGGACCCGGCGGAATCCGTCGCCGGGCAGCACGGAGGTGACGATCTGGCCGCGTGCGGTCAGGTAGTCGGCGACCGGCTGGGTGCTGCCGTCCGGATCGGCGAAAATCAGCCAGGTGTGGCGGCGTTCGGCGAGCGGATCGGTGTCCGGGACGGCGGTTTCCCGCCAGCTGAGCTTCGCGTGCACCGGCCCGGAGGGGCTGACCGGGAGCGGGGCGGTGCGTTCGATCCAGTGGCGGCGGTGCTCGTACGGGTAGCCGGGCAGGCTCACGCGGCGGCCGCCGGGCTCGGCGAACCGCGTCCAGTCCACCGGCACGCCTTCGGTCCACAGCCCGGCGACCGACAGCAGCGCGGAAACCTCCTCGCCGGCCTGCCCTCGGCTGGGCAGCGGCACCGGCGCAAAGCGGATCCCGCTGCGCCCGGACTTGGCCAGGTCGGTCAGCACGCTGCCGGGGCCTGCCTCGACGGCGACGACGCGTCCGTCCATTTCGGACAGTGTGGTGAGCGCGGCGTGGAAGCGAACCGGGGCGCGGAGCTGGCCGAGCCAGTACTCGCGGGTGGCAGCTTCGTCGGTGATCCAGGCACCGGTGACTGTGGACACGAACTGTACCGTCGGCGTTTTCGGTGTCACTGCGGCCAATGCGGCGGAGAAAGCTTCCTCGGCCGTCGCGCACAACCGGCTGTGGAACGCGCGGTCGGCGGACAGCCGCACTGCCCGTTTGCCCGCTTCGGCCAGTTCCGCCGCGACCGCCTCGATCCCCTCCCGCGGACCGGACAGCACGCAGGACTCAGGGCCGTTCACCGCGGCGAGATCCACTCCGTACCGGTCGGCGAGCACCGTGGCCTGGTCTTCGGCGAGCGGCACCGCGAGCATCGCCCCGGCCGGGACCTCGTCCAAAGCCCGGCCCCTGGCGACGACCAGCTTCAGGGCTTCGGCGAGGGTGAACACTCCGGCCGCGCAGGCAGCGGCGTACTCCCCCACGCTGTGACCGAGAACGGCGGCCGGGCGGACGCCGCGGTGCTGGAAAAGCTTGGTGAGCGCGTAACTCACGCAGAACACGACGGGCTGGGTGATTTCCGTGCGCTGCAGCTCCGCGGAGTCCCGGCGCAACAGGTCGATCAGGTCGAGGTCGCTGTGACGGGCCAGCAGCTGCGCGCATTCGTCCAGTGCCTCGGCGAACACCGGCTCGGCGGCGTAGAGCCCCTGCGCCATCCCGGCGAATTGCGCGCCCTGGCCCGGGAACACGAACGCGACCGAGGGCTCGTCGGAGCCAGCCTGTCCGGACACCGACACCCGGCGACCGCCCGAACGCAACGCCGCGATCGCCGAAGCGGTGTCGTCCGCGACCACGACGCGCCGGTGCGGCAGCTGCCGCCGTCCGGTCTGCAGGGTGCTGGCGACATCGGCCAGCTCGGCGGGCTGCTCGGCCAGGTGGTCGGCCAGTTTGCTCGCCGCGGCCGACAGCGCGGTGCCGGTCGCCGCCGAAATCGGCAGCAGCCGCGGCTTCCGGGACGGCTCGGGGCGCGCCGGAAGTTCCGGGGCCTGTTCCAGCACGACGTGGGCGTTGGTCCCGCCGATGCCGAAGGCGCTGACCGCCGCGCGGCGCGGGCCGCCGTCCACCGGCCAGTCGACGAGCCGGTCCGGCACGAAGAACGGGCTGCCGTCCAAACCGAGGTCCGGGTTGGTCTTGCCGGCGTGCAGGCTCGCCGGGATCCGGCCCGCCCGCAGTGTCAGCACGCTCTTGATCAGGCCGGTGACCCCGGCCGCGGTGTCCAGGTGGCCGATGTTCGACTTCACCGAGCCGAGCCCGCACCACGCCGGGCCTTCGGCCGCCCGCTCGCCGTAGACCTCGCTCAGCGCCGCGACCTCGATGGAGTCGCCGATCGCGGTGCCGGTGCCGTGCGCCTCGACGTAGCCGATCGAGCGCGGATCGGCGCCCGCCAGGTCGAGCGCTTCCCGCAGTGCCGCGGCCTGCCCGGTGACGCCCGGCGCGGTGTACCCGGCCTTCGCGGCGCCGTCGTTCGTCACCGCCGAGCCGAGGATGACCGCGTGCACCTGGTCCCCGTCGGCGATCGCGTCGGACAGCCGCTTGAGCACCACGACCGCCGCGCCGTTGCCGAACACGGTGCCGTTCGCTTCCGCGCCGAACGGCCGGCAGCGTCCGTCGGGCGATTCGATGCCGCCCTCGGTGGGCAGGTACCCCGCCCGGTCGGGCACGGTGACCGTGACGCCGCCGGCCAGCGCGACGTCGCATTCCTGGCTGAGCAGGCTGGACGCGGCGAGGTGGACCGCGACCAGCGACGAGGAGCACGCGGTCTGCACGGTGACCGCCGGACCGCGCAGGTCGAGCTTGTACGCCACCCGCGCGGCCAGCTGGTCGGGCTGGTTTCCCTGGAACAGCAACGGAATCCCGAGCTTCGCGGGCAGATCGGCGCGCGGCAGCAGATGGTGGATCAGGTAGGTGCTGAGCATCGAACCGCCGTAGACGGCGACGGTGCCGTCCGTGCGGTCCGGATCGCAGCCGGCGTCCTCCAGCGCGGCCAGCGCGACCTCCAGGAAGATCCGCTGCTGCGGGTCGATGATGTCGGCTTCCAGCGCGCCGTAGCCGAACAGCGTCGAGTCGAAACCGGCGATGTCGTCCAGCACGCCCTTCGCCGGGACGTAGCGCGGGTCCGCCGCGAGGGCGGCCGGGATCCCGGCATCGGCGAGTTCGGCCTCGGTGAACCGTTGCACCGCGTCGGCGCCGTCCTCCAGCAGCCGCCACAGCCCGGACACCGAGTCCGCGCCGGGGAACCGGCCCGCCATGCCCACGACGGCGATCCGTCCGGCGGTGTCGTCGGTGTCGGTGGTGTCCGGGAGTCCGGGGTTCTGGTGCTGTTCCGTCATGGTTCTCTCCGTCTCAGGCGGCCGCGAAGTAGCGCTGGAACTTCGGCATCAGATACTCGAGCGCGGCGACCTCGACCGGGGTCAGCTCCGGGTGCCACACGTCCCACAGCAGGACCGCCCGCTGTTCGGAGCCCTGGTTGCGGGCTTCGTGGATGAAGCTGTCGTCGAACAGCACGCACCGGCCCTCCTGCCAGGTCCGCTCGTCCTCGGCGACGGTGATCGAGCAGCCGGGCGGGATCCGCAGCGCGAGGTGGCAGGTGAGCAGCAGGTTCACCCCGCCGGTGTGCGGGGTGATGTGCACGCCGGGGTTGAGCACGGTGAACATGCCGTCGCGCGGGCCGTGCGGGGTGGCGCGGAGCGCTTCGACGGTCGCCGGGCAGCGGCGCAGGGCCTCTTCGCGCCATTCGCCGTTGCGGTAAAGCTGGTAATTGTTCCAGCCCTGCCAGCCCAGTTCCTTCGTGTAGAGGTCCTCGTACGGCGCGAACTGCGCTTGTTCCTCGCGCAAGGCAAGGAATTCCGCCTTGATGTCCGGGTACGCCCGCTCCACTTCGGACACCCACGCCAGCTGCGCGGTGTCGTGCCACGGCAGCGCGCTGATGCCGGGGAAGAACAGCCGGGTCGGCTCCTGCTCGTCGTGCAGGTACTGCGGGGCCCGGCGGCCGGCGATGATCTCCAGGCATTCCTGGACGCGCTCGAGGCCGTCCGCGCCGACCCGGCCGGTCACCTCTGCCATGGTTTCTTCGACGTTCACAGCGATCCTTTCCTCGTTGTACGGCGGTCTGCCCGCGTGCGGGCTCTCGTGCGCAAAGCCGCCCGGCGCCGGTCGCCGCGGGCCGCGTGCCGCGGGGTCCGGCCCGCGTCCGCCAGCCAGGCGGCGAATCCGGCCACCGTCGGATGGGCGAACACGTCCACGAGCCGGATTTCCGTGCCCAGCCGGGCACTGAGTTCGAGCTGCAGCTTCGCCGCGAGCAGCGACTGGCCGCCCGCTTCGAAGAAGTTGGTGTGGCGGTGGATTTCCGTCCGGCCCAGCACCGTGCACCAGGCCTCGGCGACGGTGCGTTCTGCGCCGCGCAGCGGGGTCTTGTCCGGTGCTGGCCCGCTGGTGCGCACCGGCAGCCGGGCCAGGTCTCGTTTGCCGGTGCGGGTGCGGGGAAGGTCGTCCAGCAGGACCACTTCGTCCGGCGTCGCAGCGGCGGGCAACCGGTCGGCCAGGTGCGCGCGCAGCTCGCCGGGTGTCGCCCCGCTGGCCACCGCGTACGCGAGCAGCGCGCCGTCGTGCACGATCGCGGCCGCTTCGCGAACCTGCGGATGCGCGGCCAGTACGGCTTCGACGCCTTCGAGTTCGACCCGGTTGCCGCGCAGCTTGACCTGCCGCCCCAGGCGTCCGACGAAGATCAGCTCGCCGTCAGCGCGGCGGCAGGCGAGATCGCCGGTGCGGTAAAGGAAACCGCCCAGCCGCCACGGATCGGGCACGTAGGCGGCGAGCGTCTCCTCGGGACGCCGGTGGTAGCGACCGGCCAGCAACGGACTGCGCAGGTACAGCTCGCCGGGCACGCCGATCGGGCACGGCCGCCGCCACGGGTCCAGGATGAGCACCTCTCGGCCGGGGATCGCTTCGCCGATCGGCACTGTCGGCGCGAGGTTCTCGTTACGCAGCTCTCGGTGAGTGGCGAGGATGCATTCCGTCGGCCCGTACAGGTTGTGCAGCCTGCTCCGGCCGCCCCAATCCGCGACGAGCGCGGGCGGCAGGACTTCCCCGGCCAGCAGGACATGCTCCAGTGCGGGCAGCTCGGCGCCGTCGAGAACGTCCACCATGAGACGGAAGAACGCGGGCACGGTCTGCAGCTGGGTGATGCCTTCGGCGCGCAGCCAGTCCACCATGGCCACCGGGTCGCGGCGGCTGTCCGCGTCGGGAAGGCAGAGCGTCGCCCCGGCCCCGAGCGCGGCGAAGGCCTCGGTGTAGGCGGCGTCGTAGGTGAAAGACGCCCACTGCGCGATCCGGCTGTCCGGGCGGATCCCGAACTGATCGCGCTGCCAGGCCGCGAACTGGGTGAAAACCTGGTGCGACAGGACAATTCCCTTGGGCACGCCGGTGCTGCCCGAGGTGTACACGAGGCAGAGCGGAAACTCCGGACGCACGGTGCTTCGCGGTACCGGCGGGGCGGTTTCCGGGCACTCGGGCAGCTCGACCAGATCGATTCCGGGCACTTTAATGTCCATTGTGGACAGCAGCAGCGTCGCGTTGGCGTCGGCGAGGATTTCCTTGATCCGCAAGGCGGGATCGCCTGGGTCCAGTACCACGAAGGCCGCCCCGGTTTTGGCGACGCCGAGGATCGCGGCGGTTTGTGCGGGTCCGGCGGGCAGGGATACCGCGACGAACTCGCCGGGACCGCGCTGGAGCAGCTCGTTCGCGATGGCGTCGCTCCAGCGGTCGAGAGCCGCGTAGCTGAGCGTCCCTTGCGAATGCCGTACTGCGATCGCGTCCGGCGTGCGGCTTGCCTGCTGGTGGAACAGCTCGTGCACCGGCAGTTCCGGCAGATCCGTCTCCCCGGTGGGTTCTGTCTGCGGACCGAGATCGAGGTCGTCCAGCGGGAGGTCGGCGGCGGCGCGCAGCACGGTCGTCAGGTGGGCGAAGAACCGGTCGGCCATCCCCGCGCTGAAGCGGTCGGCCGCGTACTCCAGTTCGCCGGCCATCGAGCCGGGCCGGTCGGTGAGGGAGAGCGTCAGGTCGTACTTCGCGGCACCGGTGGCCAGCTGCCGGGTCTCGGCGGTCAGGCCGGGCAGGGCGAGGTCGCCGTCCGGGAGGTTCTGGAACACGAGCATCGCCTGCGCGACCGGCGGGCGGGCCGGGTCGCGGGGCAGCCCGAGCCGTTCGACCAGCCGGTCGAACGGGACGCCGGGCTGGTCCAGGTCCGCCGGAACGGTCCGCGCCACCCGGGTGACCAGCTGGTCGAAGGAGGGGCGGCCGGAGAGGTCGACGCGCACCGGCAGTGTCCCGGCGAAGCAGCCGAGCAGCTCGGCCGACCGGGGATCGGCCCGATTGGCCACCGGGACGCCGATGACGACGTCGTCGGTGCTGCCGTAGCGGCCGAGGACGGTCGCGAACGCGGCCAGGAGCACGGCGAACGGGGTGGTGCGCAGGCGGGTCGCGGTTTCGCGGACCAGCTCCGGCGGCACGGCGACCGGGAGGGTCGCGCCCTGCTGGACGGTCGAGGTGCTGTCCACTGGCAGCTGGAGCACTCCGGAGTGGCCGGAAAGACGTTCGGCCCAGTACTCCAGCGGAGCTTCGTCGGCGGTCCGCGCGGCGATTTCGGCGGCGTGGTCGAAGAAATTCCAGTCGAGGGGCGCGGGCGGTGCGGTGCCTGCGGTCCGTGCGGCGTAGAGGGCGGCGAGGTCGCGGGTGGCCACGCCGATGGACCAGCCGTCCAGGGCCAGGTGGTGCGCGACTACGACCAGTTCGGCTTCGGTGGGGCTGCGGCGGAGGAGGGTCGCGCGCAGCAGCGGGCCGGTGGCCAGGTCGAACGGCTTGGCTGCCTCCTTGTCGGCCGAGCCTTCCACGGCTCGGCGCTGAGCGGCGGCTGCGGTGTCGGGCATCGGTTCCCCGTCGACCGTGGTGCAGCGGACGGAAAGCGGGTCCTCCACCACCGGCAACCGGGCGGCGTCCCGGGCGAGCACCGGCTCCCCGTCAACCGACGCGCACCCGGCGGAAAGCGGATCGCCCACCACCGGCAACCGGGCGGCGTCGCGGACGAGCACCGACTCACCGTCAACCGACGCGCACCGGGCGGAAAGCAAGTCCACCACCCGCAACCGAGCAGCCGCGGCGGCGTCGCGGACGAGCATCGGCTCGCCGTCGACCGACGCGCACCGGGCGGAGAGCAGGTCGTGCCGGGCCACCAGGTCGTCGAACGCGGCGGTCAGCGCTGCCACGTCCAGCGGTCCGGAAAGGCGGATCGCGGCGGCCAGGTTGTACCGGGCCGACCCCGGGGCCAGCTGATCGGCCAGCCACACCTGCCGCTGCTGATCAGTGAGCGGCACCTGCGCCGGTTTTTCCTTGCGGGCCAGCGGAACCGGCCCCGCGGACGGCTCCGGCAGCGTCGCGGCCAGCGCGGCGACGGTCGGGCGGGCGTAGAACTCGGCGAGGGTCGGCGCGGTGCCGAATTCCGCGCGGATCCGGCCGAGCAGCCGGGTCGCGGCGAGGGAATTCCCGCCGGTGGCGAGGAAATCGTCGTCAGTGCCGATCTCGTCCGCGGGCGAACCCGTGACGTCGGTCCAGATCCGGACCAGCAGGTGTTCGGTGGCGCCGACCGGTGCGCGCCGGGAGGTTCCGGCCGCGATTCCGGCCGCTTCCGAAGCGAGCCGGGGGCGGTCGACTTTTCCGCTGGTGTTCAGCGGGAGCCTCGGCAGAGCGCGGAACACCGACGGGATCATCTGCGCGGGCAGCACACGGCCGAGCGCGGCGCGCAGGGCGGCCTCTTCCGGCTGCTGCCCGGTCACGAAGGCGACCAGCCGCGGCGCACGGGAGACGTCCAGCACGACGGCGGCCTCCCGGATCCCGGGCAGTCCGGCGAGCACGTGCTCGATCTCGCCCAGTTCGACGCGGTGGCCGTTGATCTTGACCTGGTCGTCGATCCGGCCGAGCACCCGGATCCGGCCGTCCGGCCGCACCCGCGCCCGGTCCCCGGTGCGGTACCGGATCCGGCCGGGCCGCGCCGGGTCGGCGACGAAGGCCCTCGAGGTGAGCCCGGGCCGCCCCCAGTACCCGGCCGACACTCCGGCCCCGCCGATCGTCAGTTCCCCGGTCCAGCCGTGCGGCACGGGACGGCCGGCCGGATCGACGACGGCGCAGGACGTGTTCGCCACCGGGCGGCCGACCGTCACCGGCTCTCCGGCGGCGATCCGGCCGACTGTGGACCAGATGGTCGTTTCCGTGGGCCCGTAAAGGTTCCAAACCTCTGCGGCGCGTCCAGTCAAGTCCTCGGCGAGGTCTTGCGGCAGCGCTTCGCCGCCAGTCCAGGCGCGCACGCCGGACCCGCGCCAATCCGCCGCGACGAGACCGCGCCACACCGACGGCGTCGCTTGCACGATCGTCGCGCCGCTGCTCCCGACGAGTGCCGCCAGCGCTTCGCCGTCCGCGGCCGTGCCCGACGGCGCGATCCACACCTGGGCACCAGCCACCAGCGGGCCGAACAGCTCCAGGACGGAGATGTCGAAGGACAGCGAGGTGATGGCGAGCAGGACGTCGTCCGGGCCGATTCCCGGGGTCTCCACCATGGTGTGCAGGAGGTTGGTCAGGTTGCCGTGGCGGACCGCGACGCCCTTGGGCTTGCCGGTCGAGCCGGAGGTGTAGATGAGGTAGGCCAGTTCGTCCGCTTTCGGACGGTGCCGGGGTTCGGAGCGCGGGCCTGGCGCGAGAAGGGTTTCGGGGTGCAGTACCCGCTCGGCGGTCAGGTCCGCCGAGGGGAGGTCGGTGACCAGCACCTTCGCACCGCTGTCTTCGAGAAGGTAGCGAGCGCGTTCAGTCGGGAGCGCGCCGTCGACCGGCACGAGCACGCCGCCGGACCGCCAGATCCCCAGCACGACCGGGAGCACGTTCACCGTGCGGTCCAGCCGGACCGCGACCCTGTCGCCGGGCCGGACTGCCAGCCGGTCCGCGACTAGGTCCGCGCGCTCGTCTAGGTCGGCATAGGTGAGCGTCGTGCGGTGCTGACGGACGGCTGGCCGGTGCGGATCGGAGGCGGCCCGCCGCCGGACTGCCGTGGAGACGTCCGGTGCGTCGCGGTAGTCCCGCTCCGGGAAGTCCACTTCGGACAGTGGAGTGGGGGTCAGCGGCAAGGCGCCGATCGGGAGCTCCGCCTCGTTCGCAGCCGCGCCCAGGAGTGCGCCGATCGCTTCGGTCAGGCTTTCCGCCAGCGCCTCGCTGAACAGCGAGGACCGGTATTCCAGGGTGACGTCGAGCCCGCCGTCCGGCCTCGGGCGGACGAGCAGCGACAGGTCGTACTTCGCGGAGCCGTTGTGCACCGGGAGCGCGGTCGAAGCGACGCCGGGCAAGCTCAGCTGCGCCGCCGGTCCACTGTGGAACACATACAGAAGCTGGAAAAGCGGGTTCGCCGGGCGCAGTTCGTCGACGAGCAGGTCGAGCGGAACGTCGCGGTGGGCGAGATCGGCCTTCAGCGAACGGCGGACCTCGTCCAGCAGCCCGGCGAACGGCCGCGCCCCGGACGTCGCGATCCGGAACGGGATCAGGTTCAGCAACGGGCCGACCACGCGGTTGAGCCCCGGACGGCCGCGAGTGGCGACCGGGATGCCGACCACCAGCTCGGCCAGCCCGGCGAACCGCTGCAGCACCGCGGAAAACCCGGCGAGGACGACCGAGGCGAGCGTCGCCCGTTCGGCGCGGGCCAGCGTGCTCAGGCGCGCGACCAGCTCCGGCGGGAGCACCGCGTGGCAGGCGCCGCCGTCGGTGTGTTTGAAGGTCCCTTGTGGACTGTCGGAGGGCAGTTCCGTCGTCGGCGCGGCTGCCAGCCGTTGCGTCCAGTAGCCGAGGTCGGCGCCGGGCTCGGTCGAAGTGCGTTGCCAGGACGCGTAATCGCCGAAGCCGATGCCGCCGGGGGTTTCTGCCGGGACGGCGCCGGTGTAGCGGGCGGCGAGGTCGTCCAGGAGCACCGCGAACCCGCCCGCGTCGATGACCAGGTGGTGCGCGATCAGGACGAGGACGTGGTCGTCGGGTCCCAGCCGCAGCAGGTGCGCCCTGGCCAGCGGGGCGCGGTCCAGAGAGAAGGGCACCGCGGCCAGTTCGGCGATCTTGTCCGGCAATGCGGCCGGGTTCTCGGTCAGGTCGATCAGGTCCAGCGGCAGGTCGGCGTGCTCGGCGAAGACCTGGTGTGGTTCGGCGGTTCCGTCCCAGCGGAGGGCCGCGCGGAACACCTCGTGCGCCGTGACGACACCTTGCAGCGCGGCACGCAAGGCGTCGACGTCCAGCGGCCCGGACAGCCGGAACGCGACGGCTTCGTTGTGCAGCGGTGCGCCGTCGGCGAGCTGGTCGGCACGCCAGATCGCGCGCTGGGCGAAGGAAAGCGGGGCGGACTCGCGGTCCGGGCGCTTCGGGATGCCGGTCCGGGGGCTCATCCGACCCGCTCCTGCCGAGTCGCGGCGACCGACTCCGCCAGCCCGGCGACGGTCGGGTCCGCCAGCAGGGCCCGCAACGGGACGTCGGCGCGGAACCGGGCCCGCACCTGGTCCAGCAGCCGCGCGATGGTGAGCGAATTCCCGCCCAGCACAGTGAAATCGTCCCGGCGGCCGAGTCCTCGCACGCCGAGCTGTTCCGCCGCCAGCTCCGCGATCTCGCATTCCAGCGGCCCCGACGGCGGCTCTCCCCCGCTCGGCCGCACCGCCCGGGAAGGCAACCCGCGGCGGTCCACCTTCCCGCTCAGCGTCCGCGGAATCTCCTCCACCGCAACGAATTCGGCCGGGACCAGCCATGGCGGAAGCAGTTCGCCGGTGTGGCGGGCCAGCTCAGCGTCCTCGACGCCGGGAGCGAGCACGTAAGCGCGCAACTCCCCTTCGACGGCGAGCACACAAGCGTCCCGAACTCCAGGATGCCGCCGCAGCACCGCTTCGATCTGCCCCAGTTCGACCCGCACCCCGTGGACCTTCACCTGCTGGTCCCGGCGCCCGAGCACCTCGATCTCGCCGTCCTCGCGCACCCGCCCGAGGTCGCCGGTGCGGTACCGGCGTCCGTCGGGGTCGAATCCGCCCTGGTCCGCGCCGAGGTAGCCGAGCAGCCGGAACGGGACCTCCAGCTCGATCTCGCCGACGTCCCCGGGCCGGGACCCGAGCACCCGCACCGAACAACCCGGCAGCGGACGCCCGGCCGGCACCACCTCGGCCGCGGCGTCCGCGATGCCGAGCCTGCGGTACAGCTTGGTCATGGTGGTCTCGGACGGGCCGTAGAGATTCACCAGGTCCTTGCCGTCGAAGCGGGAGAACCACCACTCGACGTCCGAGGCGTGCACCCGCTCCCCCGCCAGCAGAACGGACCGCAGCGCGGGCCAGCCGGCCGGTGCGTCCCGCAGCGTGCGGAACACCGTCGGGACGCAGTGCAGCAGCGTGATCCGGGATTCGGTCAGCCACCGCGCGAGCCCGGCTCCGATCCGGGCCTCCGGCGGCGCGACGCACACCGTTCCGCCAGCGCACAGCGGGACGAAGGCGTCGCGCAGGAAGGCGTCGAAACCGGGCGAGGTGAGCAGCGAGACGCGGCTGTCGGCGTCGACCGCGAACTCCTCGATCTCCCAGCTCACGAAGTGCTCGATCGCGGCGAGGCTGCCGCGCAGGCCCTTCGGACGGCCGGTGGAGCCGGAAGTGAAGTAAACGTAGCCGCGGTCCGGCACGGCGTGGTCGAGCCAGCGTTCCACGTCCGGCGGCGCGTCCGGCACCTCGTCGGTGCTCAGCACCCGCACCTCGGCGGGCAGCGTGACGTCAGCGAGCGCGGCCCGTCCGGCCTCGTCCGCGACCACCGTCGACGGGGCGAGAACGCCGATCAGATCCGTGATCCCGGCGCTCGGCAGCCTCGGATCGGCGGGAGCGAACGCCCGGCCCGCCGCCATGCAGCCGAGCATCGCGGCGACGACCTGCGCGGCGTCGGCGGCGAGCAGCAGCACGGGACCGGACCCGGTCCCGAGCGCCGCTTCGTACCCGGCCACGCGGTGGGCCAGTCCGGTGTAAGTGAACCCGCGTTCGCTGGTCTCGATCGCCGGTGCGCGGCCGTTCCGGGCGACGCCCGCCGCCCAGCGGCCGAGGATGGTCGTGGTCACAGTGTTCCCTCCTTGATCCGCCTGGCGGCGATGGCCAGCGGGTCGATGCTGGGCAGGTCGGCGGCCAAGCCCGCGGCGTCGATCGCCCTGGTCACCAAGTGGAATTCGGTGCAGCCGGCGACGAATCCGCGCACCCCGTGCCGGACCAGCGCGTCCCGCACGAACTCGATCGCCTCGCCGCGCCCGCCGCCGCGTTTGAGCCGGTAGATGTGCTGGTGGACCGCCAGTTGGTCCGCCTCGCCAGGCACCGCGACCCGGTCGGCGACCTCCGGCCAGCGCGGATGCCGGGTGAAGACCCCGGCGCTCGCGGTGCCGCTGGTGCACAGCAGCAGATACCGGTGCCGGGCCCGCGCCAGCTCGTCGATCACCAGGTCCACTAAGGACACACAGCGGCTCGCCAGTTCCGGCGGCAGGCGGTCGAGCACGTGATGCGCGGTGACGCAGGCGACGACGATCCGCTCGGCCCCGGCCGCGGCCAGCAGCCGGACCGACGCCTCCAGCCGGTCGGCCAGCCCGTGCTCGGTCCCGGATTCGATCGCCTCGGTCCGGTCGGGGACGGCCGGGTCCGAACAGAGCAGCACGCGCGGGGCGGTGCGTTCGTCGTCCGGCGGTTCGACGCCGTAGATCGTGCCGACCAGTTCGGCCGACGCCATCGGGCCCATTCCGCCGACCACGCCGAACAGCGGGGTCCGTTCCTTCGTCAGCGCAGGCATGGCAACTCGAACTCCTCCACGAACAGCGCGAAAGTGGCGGCGAACAACAGGAAATCGGTGTCCAGATGCGGGTGCACCCGATGCCCGCCCGCGCGCTGGCGACGGGCCAGCGCGGTGATCGCGGCCGGGTCGAAATACCCCTGCGCGGCGACCGTCGCGGGCGAGATCAGGTCCTCGAACCACTCCGCCCGCTCCCGGAGCAGGTCGGTGCTGGTCTGGCCGCGGAAGCCGAATTTGGTCCGGCTCAGCACCTCGTCCGGCACCAGCCCCGGCGCGACCCGGTGCAGCACCGCCTTCTCCCGCCCGCCCGCGACCATCAGCTCGGCGGGCATCGTCCGCGCGTGGTCCAGGACGCTGTTGGCCAGGAAGGGAAAACGGAGTTCGACGCCGTTGGCCATCGCCATCCGGTCGCCGTGGTCGCCGAGCAGGTGGTCGGCGAGCCGCAGTTTGAAGTCCGCATAGGACCGCTGGTGCAGCGGGTGCCGTCCGGCGAGCTTGGCCGGGTCGACCAGCCGCTGCCCGGTCACCGCGAATTCGTCCAGCGAGGCGGCGAGATCGGCGCTGTAGATCTCGCGGCGGGCCTCCAGCGCGGGCAGCTGCGCCTGTTCGTAGCGCCAATCGAGGCCCCACATCCGCTCGCTGATCTCGCGCTCCAGCCGGGCTTCGAGCGGATCCTGTTCCCCGCCGCCGAGCCCGGACGCGTCGAACCGGTAGCCGGGGTAGCCGCCGAACAGCTCGTCGGCCCCTTCCCCGCTCAGCACCGCGGTGACCCCGGCCGCCCGGACCTCGCGGGACAGCGCCAGCGAGCACACGTTGTAGGATTCGCGCACCGGGGTTTCGGCGTGCCGCACCATCTTCCGGAGCAGATCGGCGTAGTCGCCGTCGCGCATCGGCACCTCGTGGTGGTGCGTGCCGAGCTTCGCCGCGACCAGCCGCTGGTAGCCGCTCTCGTCGAACTCCTTGCCCGGGAACGAAACCGCGAAGCTCTTCAGCTGCCGCCGCGGATCGGCACCGGTGGCCAGCGCGCCTAGCAGGCTGGAATCCAGCCCGCCGGAGAGGTAAAGCCCGACCGGGACGTCAGCGGCGAGCCTGCTGCGGACCGCTTCGTCGAGCAGTTCGCGCACCTCGTCGGCGTGCCGGTCCACTTCGGACTCACTGGGTCCCGAGGCCGGGTCGTGTTCGGGATAATCGAGGTCCCAGTACTGCTGGGTCCGGATCCCGCTGGCGTCGGCGATGATCAGCTCGCCGGGCCGGACCGAGCGGATGCCCTCGAACATCGTCCGCGGGCTGACCAGTCCGGGCAGGGCGAGCGCCTGGTCGAGGCCGCGCAGGTCGACCGCGCGGTGCACCAGCGGATGTGCCAGCACTGCTTTGATTTCGGACGCGAAGATCAGCTGCCCGTCGACCACGGTGTAGAAGAGCGGCACGATCCCGCAGCGGTCGCGGGCCAGCAGCAGCCGCCGGGCCCGCGCGTCGTAGAGGGCGAAACCGAACTGGCCGTCCAGCTCCGCGACGAAGCCGGGCCCCTGTTCCCGGTACAGGTGGACCAGGACCTCGGTGTCGGATTCGGAGCGGAACCGGTGCCCATCGCGGATCAGGCGGGTCCGCAGCTGGCGATGGTTGAAGATCTCGCCGTTGCAGACCGAAACGACGCCGCCGTCCGGAGTCCGGTGCGGCTGGCCGCCGTGCTCGAGGTCCACCAGGGACAGCCGGCGGAAGCCGAAGGACACCGGACCGTCCGCGTAGCGGCCGAGGTCGTCGGGCCCGCGGTGCGCGAGCGCGGCGGTCATCCGCCCGACCGCGCCGCCGTCGGCCCGCCGCCCGTCGGCGAGGGCGAAGACGCCTGCAATGCCACACATTTCCCGTCGCTCCCATCCGGAGGTCCTGCGATGGGAACATCGTGTCGGGGAACGGTTATCGGCCAGTTTTCCCGCGTCCCGGCCGTGGGTCCGTGAGGGGAATCCTGGGGGAATCAGATTCCCTCGGGGTTCCCCTCACGGACAGTCCCCGGGCCGGGCCGGGGGCGTGTGGGGTGCCGAGGTGCTGGGCAGCGGCTAGCCCACGGCCGCGGCGCTCCCGGCGGCGAGGCGGGCCGCGATCAGCGGGCCGAGCACCGCCATCGCGGCGGGCTGGGTCAGTTCTCCGTGGGCGCAATCCACTTCGCGCACCTCGATCTCGCCGGTCACGTACGGCCGCCACAAGGCGGGATCCGGCGAGTCCGAGTCCCGGTCCCGGACGGCCGAGATCACCAGCGCGTCGCCCTCGTGCACCCCCGGTTCGCCGCTTCCGGCGATCGCCAGATGATGCCCGAACACCGCCGCCATCGCGGACAGTTCCGCCGGTGCGAAATCGGCCAGCGGCCCGCCGGGTTCGGCAGCCACCGCGAGGAAATCCGCCTCGGTCAGCGGCGCACCGCCGAACCGGCCGAGATCGAAGCCGAGTGAGCCCAGCAACCCCGCGTAGACGTCTTGGACCGGCGGCGCAGCGATCCCCGTGGTGCCGTCCAGCAGGACCAGCGACGCGACCCGCTCCCCAGCCGCGGCGAGCCGGGCGGCGATCCGGTGTGCCACTTCCGCGCCGAAGGACCAGCCGAGCAGGTGATACGGACCGGTCGGCTGGATCTCCCGGATCAGCCGCAGGTACTCCGCGGCCAATCCGTCCACATCGGACGGACGGCGGGCCGGGTCGGTCAGGCCCGGCGCCTGCAGGCCGTAGACCGGATGCCGTGAGTCAACGTGCGGCAGCAGACCCGCGTAGACCCACGCGATGCCCGACGCCGGATGCACACAGAACAGCGGTTCGGCCTCTCCCCCAGCGCGCAGGGGCAGCACGACGTCCAGCGGGGAGCCGCCGTCCGGGCCGTCCAGCGCGGCGGCCAGTCCGGCCACGGTCGGCGACTGGAACAGCTGCCGGATGCCGACCTCCGCCCCGAGCGCCGACCGCACGCGGCTGATCAGCCGGGCGGCGAGCAGGGAATGGCCGCCGAGGTCGAAGAAACTGTCGTCGATCGACACCGAGTCCAGTCCGAGCAGTTCCGCGAACAGGCCGCACAGCGTCTGCTCCCGCCGGGTGCGCGGAGGACGGCCGGCCGGGGCCCGGGGCGGTTCCGGGGCGGGCAGTGCGGCGCGGTCCAGCTTTCCGGCGGTGTTGACCGGGAAGACCGGAAGCACGACGACGGCCGCGGGCACCATGTAGGCCGGAAGGCTCCGAGCGGCGTGGGCGCGGAGCGCGGCCGGATCCACGGTCTGTCCGGCGGCGGGCACCGCGTAGGCGATCAAGCGGACGTCGCCCGGGCGGTCCTCGCGAGCCATCGCCACGGCGGCGGCAACCCCGGGGTGGCCGGTGAGAGCCGCTTCGACCTCGCCCAGTTCGATGCGGAAACCGCGGATCTTGACCTGATGGTCGATCCGGCCGAGGCACATCAGGCGGCCGTCGGACCGCCAGCGCGCGACGTCGCCGGTCCGGTACATCCGGCGGCCCGCGTCGAACGGATTCGCCACGAACCGCGCCGCGCTCAGGCCGGGGCGGCCGAGGTAGCCCCGCGCCAGGCCGGGACCGGCCAGGTACAGCTCGCCGGGAGCGCCTACCGGGACCGGACGGAGGTCCGCGTCCAGCACATAGGCGCGGTAGTTGGCGAGCGGGCGGCCGATCGGCTGACCCGCCGGGATTCCGTCGACAGCGTCCGCGGTGGCCCAGATCGACGCTTCGGTCGGCCCGTAGACGTTGATGACCGATGCGCCGCGCGCGACCAGGGTGCGGGCCAGTTCGTCGGGGAGCGTCTCGCCGCCCGAGATGATCCGCACGTCGTCCAGGCGGTCGTTCAGGCAGGGCGTCAGTTCGCCGAGCAGGGTGGGCGTCGCGGTGAGGGTGACCGGGCCGGGCGCCTGGCCGAGAAGCGCCGCCAGCGCGGCCGGGTCCCGGATCTCGTCGGGGGTCGCGATCACCAGGCAGGCGCCGTCGAGCAGGCAGCAGAACAGGTCGGCGATCGACATGTCGAAGGAGAAGCTGGCCACCGTCACGGAGTGCTCGCCAGGAGCCAGCGGGTTCCGTTCCCGCAGCGCGGCGACCACTGTGGACAGTCCGGAGAACGGGATGACCACGCCTTTCGGCCGGCCGGTGGAGCCGGAGGTGTAGATGACGTAGGCCGGGCAGTCCCGCGGTGGCGGGACAACTTCGTAGGTGTCCGGGTAGCCGCGGAGGCGTTCGCGCACGGACGGGCTGTCCAGGACCCAGGCGCCGGGGAATTGACCGGCGAGGGCGGCCGCGGTCAGCACGGCGACCGGTTCGCTCTCGGCCAGCATGAAGCCGATGCGGTCGGCCGGCTGGCCGGGGTCGAGCGGCAGGTGCGCCGCGCCGGTCTTGTGCACGGCGAGGATCGCGGCGACCAGGTCGATTCCGCGCGGCAGCGCGAGCGCGACCACGCGTTCCGGTCCCGCGCCCAGCTCGCGCAGCCACCCGGCGAGCCGGTTCGCTCGCGCGTTCAGTTCGGCGTAGGTCAGCTCCTCGCCCGCACAGCGCACGGCGGGCTGGTCCGGGACGGCGGAAACCCTAGCCGCGAACAGTTCGAGCACCGATTCCGCGGGGACCGGCGCGTCCGTGTCGTTCCAGTCGGAGATCAGCTGCCGGCGGGATTCGGCGTCGACCAGTTCCACCTCGCTGAGCCGGCGCTCGGGGCGTTCCGCGATCCGCGCGAGGAACCGGGTCAGCAGCCGGGCGATCTGCTCGGCGGTGGCGTGGTCGAACACGTCCGCCCGGTAGGCCAGCGAACCGCCCGCTCCGGCCGGGCGGCCTGCCTCGTCCCGGGATTCGAACAGGTCGATCGACAGGTCGAACTTCGCCTCCGCCGCTTCGTGGAGCAGCGGTTCGGCGCGCAGGCCAGGCAGGTCGGGCGTGGCCGCGTCCAGGTTGTGCACCATGATTTTGACCTGGAACAACGGATGCCGGGACAGCGAGCGCGCCGGGTTGAGCGCCTCGACGAGCCGTTCGAACGGCAGGTCCTGGTGCGCGAACGCGGCCAGGTCGTTCTCGCGCACGCGGGCGAGCAGTTCGGTGAACGCCGGGTCGCCGGAGGTGTCGGTGCGCAGGACGAGGGTGTTGACGAAGAACCCGACCAGGCCGTCCAGCGCCTCGTCGACCCGGCCCGCGCTGATGCCGCCGAGCGGGATGTCGGTTCCGGCGCCGAGCCGGGTGAGCACGCCCGCGAGCGCCGCCCGCAGCACCATGAACAGCGACGCGCCCTGGCTTTTCGCCAGGTCCGCGAGGCGCTCGTGCACCCGCGCGGGCAGTTCCAGCGGGACGGTGCCGGCGGCGCGGCCCCCCTCCGGCGGATGCGGCCGGTCGACCGGCAGGACGAGCCGGTCCGGCAGCCCGGCCAGATTGTCGCGCCAGAACCGCAGCTGCTGCCCGAGCACGCTGGTCTCGTCGGATTCCGCGCCGAGCCATTCCTGTTGCCACAGCGCGTAATCCGCGTACTGCACGGTCAGCGCGGGCCAGTCCGGCGCCTGGCCGCGAAGCCGTGCGCGGTAGGCGGTCGAAAGGTCCCGGGCGAGCGGGGCCAGCGACATGCCGTCGACCGCGATGTGGTGCATGACCAGCAGGAGGACGTGGTCCCGCTCCCCCAGCCGGTACAGCCGGGCGCGGATCGGCGCCTCGGTGCGCAGGTCGAACCCGCGACCGGCGGCTTCGGCGGCCGCTGCTTCGAGGTCGTCCACCGGGATCGGGGCGAGGTCCGGCCGGACGTCCAGGATCTGTTGGCAAGGCACGCCGTCGTGGTCCGGGTAGACGGTACGGAGGATTTCGTGGCGGCCGAGCACGTCGTGGTACGCCGCCGCCAGGGCCTCGGTGTCGAGCGCGCCGGTCAGGCGGCAGCCGAACGGCACGTTGTAGTCGGGGCTTTCCGGGTCGAAGCGGTTGAGGAACCACAGCCGCTGCTGGCCGAACGACAGCGGGACGGCGGCTGGACGTACCGCAGCGATCAGCGCCGGTCGTCCCACCGCACCGGCCCGTTCGCACCGGACCGCCAGTGCCGCCGGGGTCGGGGCTTCGAAGACGTCACGGACGCCGAGGTCCGCGTCGAACGCCGCGCGGACCCGGCCGACCAATCGCATGGCGAGCAGCGAATGTCCGCCCAGGTCGAAGAATCCGTCCTCCGGGCCGACCCTGGGCAGGCCGAGCACCTCCGCGAAGAGTCCGCAAAGGACTTCCTCGGCGGCCGTCCGCGGCGCGCGCCCGGCAGCGGTCTCGTACTGGGGAGCGGGCAGTGCGGCGCGGTCCACCTTTCCGTTGGCAGTCAACGGGAACTCGTCCACCACGAGCACGGCCGACGGCACGAGATGAGCGGGCAGCACCGATTCGGCATACGCACGCAAGTCCGCGGTGCTCTCGCCGCTCGGCACGACATAGCCGACCAGCCGCTGATCGCCCGGCCGGTCCTCGCGCAGCACGACCGCCGCCTGCGCGACCTCCGGATGCCCGGCCAGCACCGCGGCGACCTCGCCGGGCTCGACCCGGAACCCGCGCAGTTTCACCTGGTCGTCCAGCCGTCCGGCGAACTCCAGCGTCCCGTCCGGCAGCACCCGGGCCTGGTCGCCGGTGCGGTACATCCGCTCGCCGGGCTCGAACGGGCAGGCCACGAACCGCTCCGCCGTGTGGCCCGCGCGGCCGAGGTAGCCCCGGGCCAGCCCCGGCCCGGCGAGCATCAGTTCGCCCGGCACGCCGACCGGGACCCGGCGCAGGCGCTCGTCCACGACGTACGCCCGGGTGCCCGCGATCGGGCCGCCGATCGGCACCGGACGCGCGGCATCGGCGACCACCACGTCCGGGTCGACGCACGCGAAGGTCGTGCATTCCGTTGGCCCGTAACCATTCCCGACCCGCACCGGACCGTGTTCCCGAAGCGCGAGCACGTGCGCGGGAGACACCACGTCGCCCCCGGCGAGCACGTGCCGGAGCCCGGCCAGCGCGTCCGGCCGCTGGTCGACCACGGAATGGAACAGCCCGGCGGTGAGCCACAGCGTGGTGACGCCCTCCGCTTCGAGCACCTTCGCCAGGCCGTCCGCGTCGGGCACGCCAGCGGGATGGACCGCGAGCCGCGCCCCGGTGCACAGCGAGCCCCACAGTTCGAAGGTGGCCGCGTCGAAGGATTGGGAAGCCAGCAGGAGGAACACCGCGCCGGGGCCGAACTCGCTGTATTCCTGGCCGTGCACGAGCCGGACGATCGCCCGGTGCGAAACCTGGACGCCCTTCGGCCGCCCGGTCGATCCGGAGGTGTAGAGGATGTAGGCCAGGTTGTCCGGCCGGACGGCGACCGGCGGCGGGGTGTCCGGCAGGTCGCCGAGGTCGGTGTCTTCCCACACAACCGTGCGCACGCCCGCCGGGGCCCGGTCGGCGTACTGCCGCTGAGCCACCAGTACGTCCGCGCCGGTGTCCTCGAACAGGAACTCGATCCGTTCGCTCGGATGCGCCGGATCGACCGGCACGTAGTGGCCGCCCGCGCGCAGGATGCCCAGCAGCAGGACCGGGAGGTCCGGGACCCGGTCCGCGCAGATCGCGACCGGGGTTTCCGGGCCGACTCCGAGCGCCCGCAGCCGGTGGGCGAACTGGTTGGCCCGCCGGTCGAGTTCGCGGTAGCTGATCCGGGTTTCCCCGGCGCTCACCGCCACCGCGTCCGGCTGGCGCGCGGCTTGTGCGGCGACCAGAGCGGGCACTGTCCAGTCGCCGAGGTCGATCTGGGGGCCGCGGCTCGACCGTTCCAGCAGCGCGGTTTCTTCGGTGTCCAGCAACGGAATCCGGCCGATCGGCAGATCCGGCTCGGCACCGGCGACGTTCAGCAGCCGGACGAGGCGGGCCAGCATCGCCGAGACGGTCTCCCGGTCGAACAGGTCCGTGTCGAACTCGCACGCCAGGTCGAGCCCGTCCGGCCGTTCGGCGACGGTGAAGGTGAGATCGAATTTCGCCGTGTCCCAGCCGAACGGCTCCAGTTCGGCGCGCACCCCGGGGAACGCCACCTCGGATTCGGACACCGTCTGCCACGCCAGCATGACCTGGAACAGCGGGTGCCGGGTCAGCGACCGCGCCGGTTTCAGCTCTTCCACCAGCCGTTCGAACGGCAGCTCCTGGTTCGCGTACGCGCCGAGCACCGATTCCCGGACCCGGCCGAGCAATTCGCCGAAGCCTGGATCGCCGCCGACGTCGGTGCGCAGGACGAGCGTGTTGACGAAGAAGCCGACCAGGTCGTCCAGCGCCTCGTCGGTCCGGCCGGCGACGGTGCAGCCGATCGGGATGTCGGTCCCGCCGCCGAGGCGGTGCAGCAACGCGGCCAGCGCGGTCTGGACGACCATGAACAGCGTCGCCTGCCGGTCTTGCCCGAGCCGCAGCAACGCCTGGTGCGCGGCGGAATCCACGCGCGCCGAGACGGAGTCGCCGCGTTTCGTGGCCCGTGCGCCGCGCGGCCGGTCCAGCGGCAACGGGAGCTCGTCCGGGAGACCGGCGAGCGTGTCCCGCCAGTAGGCCAGCTGCCGGGACTGAGTGCTGTCCGGATCGTCTTCGGCGCCGAGGATTTCCTGCTGCCAGAAGGTGTAGTCGGCGTATTGCACGGGAAGCGGGACCCACTCCGGCTCCCGGCCGTCGAGCCGCGCCGCGTAAGCGGTGGCCAGGTCGCGGACCAGCGGGCCCATCGACCAGCCGTCGCTGGCGATGTGGTGCGTCACCAGGACCAGCACGTGTTCCTCGGCGCCGAGCCGGAACAGCGCGAGCCGGATCGGCAGATCGGCGCGCAGGTCGAAGGGCCGCTGGACGGCGTCGGCGACCAGTTCGGGCACGTCGGCTTCGGCGCACTCGGCGACGCACACCTCCGGAGTGGCCTCAGCGGCGATGATCTGGCACGGTTCGCCGCTCTCGTCGGAGAAGGTCGTGCGCAGCACCTCGTGCCGCCGGACGACGTCGTGCAGCGCCGCGGCGAGGGCGGCGGGATCCAGCGGGCCGCGCAGGCGGATCACCAGCGGCAGGTTGTAGGTGGAACCAGGCCCTTCGAGCTGGTGGAGGAACCACAGCCGTTGCTGGGCATAGGAAAGCGGAATCACGAGGCCTCCCTCATCCGGGGGCGCAGCGCGGGCCGCGCCTTCTCCGCAGTGCCCAGCCGCTCGGCGAGAGCGGCGACAGTCTGCGCCTCGAACACGGTCTTGACGGACAGTTCGACGCCGAGCGCCGAACGGGCCCGGCTGATCAGCCGGGTGGCGAGCAGCGAATGCCCGCCGAGGTCGAAGAACCCGTCGTCGATCCCGACCGACGGGAGTTCCAGCAGTTCCGCGAAAATCCCGCAGAGCACCCGTTCCGGCTCGGTCCGGGGCGGACGGGCTGCCTCCGCGCGCACCGGCGGTTCCGGCAGCGCCTTGCGGTCGACTTTGCCGCTGGAGGTCACCGGGAACTCGTCGACGGCCAGGATCGCGGACGGCACCAGGTAATCCGGCAACGCGTCGGCGAGATACGCGCGCAGGGCCTTGCTGTCCACAGTGGACCGAAGCACCACGTGCGCGGCCAGCATCGGTTCGCCGAGCCTGCCGGGCCGGACGCTGGCGACCGCGGCGGCGACGTCCGGATGCCGCCCGAGCGCGCATTCCACCTCGCCGAGTTCGATCCGGAACCCGCGGATCTTCACCTGCTCGTCGGCCCGCCCGCGGTACTCCAGCGTGCCGTCCGGCCGCCGCCGCACCACGTCGCCGGTGCGGTACATCCGGCCGCCGCCGAACGGATCCGCCACGAACGCGGCGGCGGTCAGGTCCGGACGGCCGAGGTAGCCCCGGGCCAGCTGCGGACCGGCGAGGTACAGCTCACCGTCCGCTTCGGCCGGCACCGGCCGCAGCCAACGGTCCAGCACGCGAGCCTGGATGTCGCGCAACGGCAGGCCCAGCACCGGTTCCTCGGCGACCGACAGCCTGGTGCCGAGAGTGTCCACAGTGGCCTCGGTCGGACCGTAGTAGTTGTGGCTCACGAGGTTTTCGCACGCCCGCAAGCGTTCCCACAGCGGGGCGGTGATCGCCTCGCCGCCGAGCCCGATGACGGCCGGCCGGTGGTCGCCGTCGAGAAGACCGGCGTTCACCAGGTGCTGGCACAGGGTCGGGCTGATGTCGAGGTAATCGATCCGCTGCTCGCGCACGTAGCCGACGAGGGCTTCCGGATCGCGGCGGACCGGATCGGAGACCAGGTGCAGTTCGTGCCCGGCGAGCATCCACAGCAGCCCTTGCCACGAGGTGTCGAACGACAACGCGGCGGTCAGCGCGACCCGGAACCGGCGTCCGCCGTGCTCCCGCACGGACGGCTCGAACAGGTCCGTCCGGTGCGTGTGGAAGAGATGCACGAGGTTGCGGTGCTCCACCACCACGCCCTTCGGACGTCCGGTCGATCCCGACGTGTAGAGCACGTACGCCGGGTGTTCCGGGCGCAGCGGGCGGATCCGTTCGCTGTCGAGCACGGTGTCCGGTCGCGTCCGCGCCAGTTCCGCGGCGACGGCCGGATCGTCGAGAGCCAGCACCGGCACATCGCCGCAGGCCGGTTCCCCGGCCGAGATCGCCAGCATCGCACCGGATTCGGCGAGCAGCGTCTTCACGCGCTGGTCCGGAACGTCCGGGTCGACCGGCAGATAGGCCGCGCCGGAAGCGAGCACGGCGAACAACGCCACGATCGCGTCGGCGGTGCGCGGAGTGACCACCGCGACCACCGATTCCGGGCCTACGCCACGCGCGATCAGGGCCCGCGCGAGCCGGTTGATCCGGGCGGCCAATTCGGCGTACGACAGCGACTGCTGTTCGAAAACCAGTGCCGTTTCCTCAGAAGCAGCCAGCAGGTCCGGGACCGTGCCGGGAGCGAAGTCCAGCGCGGCACCTTGGCCAGCGACGTCCAGCCGCTCGCGTTCGCCGGGCAGGAACACCTCCAGCTCCCCGACCCTCCGGTCCGGCTCGGCCACCGCGGATTCGAGAAGCCGCGTCAGCCGGTCGCCCAGCCGCCGCGCGCTCGCCTCGGTGAACAGATCGGTGCTGTATTCGACAGTCCCGGCGAGGCCGTCCGGATCGCCCCCGTCCCAGGTTTCGGCGACGTTGAGGGTCAGGTCGAACTTGGCGACGCGGCTCTCCGGCGTCATCAGCTCACTCGTGAGCCCCGGCAGGTCCAGCCGGACGTCGCCGCCGCCTGCCCACGACAGCATCACTTGGAACAGCGGATGCCGCGACAGCGAACGGGCCGGGTTGATCTTCTCCACCAGCTGCTCGAACGGCACGTCCTGGTGCGCGTACGCGGCCAGGTCCGTTTCGCGCGCCCGGCCGACCAGCTCCCGGAAGCACGGGTCGCCGGAAACGTCGTTGCGCAGCACCAAAGTGTTCACGAAGAACCCGACCAGCGGATCGGTGCCGTCGTCGACCCGGCCCGCGACCGGCGTGCCCAGCGGGATGTCCTCCCCCGCGCCGAGCCGGGACAGCAACGCCGCGAGCGCCGCCTGCACGACCATGAACGGAGTCGCGCCGCAGTCGAGGGCGAGCTTCCGCAGGGCTCGGTGCGCACTGGCGCCGAGGGCGAACGGAACCACGCCGCCCCGGTAGGACGATTCGGCCGGACGCGGCCCGGCGCCCGGGAGTTCGAGCTGTTCCGGCAAGTCTGCGAGCTGGCGCCGCCAGTAGTCCAGCTGACTGGCAGCGAGACCGCCGCTCAGCAGATCCCGTTGCCAGATCGCGTAATCCGCGTACTGCACCGGCAGCGGAGCGAACTCCGGGGCCTGCCCGGCCGTGCGGGCGGCGTAGGCGGCGGCGAGGTCCGCGGCGAGCGGCCCCATCGACCATTCGTCGCCGACGATGTGGTGCACCACCACCAGCAGCACGTGCTCGGCCTCGCCGAGACGGAACAGCCACGCCCGCATCGGCGGCCGCTCCGCCAGGTCGAAGGGCTGTTCGGCGGCTTCCCGCAGCCGCTCGGCCAGTTCCGCGCGCTCAGTGTCCACAACGGACAGTTCGAAGAACCGGTCCGGCGGGTCCAGCACGATCTGCCGGGGTTCGCCGTCGATCTCCGGGAACACCGTGCGCAGGCTTTCGTGCCTGGTCACCACGTCCGCGAGCGCGGCGGCCAGCGCGCCGCGGTCGAGCGCGCCGGTCAGCCGCACCGGCAGCGGGATGTGGTAGGTCGAGGTCGCGCCCTCCAGGCGCTGGACGAACCACAACCGGCGCTGCGCGAACGACAGCGGCACCGCGTCGGGGCGCGGCTGCGGAACCAGCGGCGGGCGGGCGGACCCGGCCTCGGCGAGACGCCGGGCGAGCCCGGCCGGGGTCGGGGCCTCGAACAGCGTCCGGACCGGCAGTTCCAGCCCCAGCACCGACCGCACCCGGCCGACCACCCGCGCGGCCAGCATCGAATGCCCGCCCGCCGCGAAGAAGTCCTCGTCGGCGGCCACCGACGGTTTGCCCAGCAGCTCGGCGAAAATCCCGCACAGGATCTCCTCCTGCGGGGTGCCCGGCGCGCGTCCGGTCGGAGCTTCCTCCAGGGTCTCGTTCAGCACCACCTGACGCACCAGACGGCCGTCGCGCAGCCAGCGCACCGGCACTTCGGTCGGATACATCCACGTGTCCGGTCCGCCGTACGGGTCGGGTACCAGCCCTTCGGCCCAGTCTCCGGGCAGTCCGCCGAGGCACAACAGGCCGGGCGAGTTCGGCGGCACCAGCTGGCCGTCGGCGTCGAGCACCCGGGCGACTGCCTGCTCCGGCGTTTCGGGGAGCACGCGCCGGGCCACCGCGGGCAGCGGCCGGGAGCGGAGCAGCTCCGCGCGTTCGCCCGGCAGGAGCACGTCGTGCCTGCTCAGTGGGATGTCCGGTTCGGCCAGCACGGAACCGAGCAGCCGGACGAGCCGCTCCACCAGCGCCCGCACGGTCTCCTCGTCGAACAGGTCCGCGGCGTAATCCACGAAACCGTCCACTTCGGACGGACCCTCGGCGAAGGTGAACGAAAGGTCGAACCGGGCGGGCGCGGCACCGGTGTCCACCAGTTCCGCGGCGAGCCCCGGCAGGGCCAGCTCCGCGCGGGGCGTGTTCTGCCAGGCCACCATGACCTGGAACAGCGGGTGCCGGGCCATCGACCGGGCCGGGTTCAGTTCCTCCACCAGGCGTTCGAACGGCACGTCCTGGTGCGCGTACGCGGCGAGGTTCGTTTCCCGGACCCGGGAGGACAGCTCGCGGAAACTCGGGTCGCCGGAGAGGTCGTTGCGCAGCACCAGGGTGTTCACGAAGAACCCGACCAGCCCGTCCAGGCCCTCGTCGGCGCGGCCCGCGATCGGGCTGCCCAGCGGCACGTCCGGGCCCGCACCCAGCCGGGACAGCAGCGCGGCCACCGCCGCCTGCACGACCATGAACGCGGTCCCGCCGGATTCCAGCGCCAGCCGGCGCAGCCCGTGCCGCGTCTCGGCGGGCAGAGTGAACCGGACGGTGCCGCCGCGTTGCGCGGACACCGCCGGGCGGGGCCGGTCCGCTGGAAGAGTCAGCTCGGCGGGCAGGTCCCGCAAACGCTTGCGCCAGTACTCCAGCTGCTCCGCAGCGACGTCGTCTTCCTCCAGAAGTTTCCGTTGCCACAGCGTGTAATCCGCGTACTGCACCGGCAGCGGCGCGAACACCGGCGCGCTCCCCCGCACCCGAGCGGCGTACGCGGTGGAAAAGTCGGCGGCGAACGGAGCCATCGACCAGGCGTCACCGGCGATGTGGTGCACCACGACCAGCAGCACGTGCTCGGTCTCGCCAAGCTCGAACAACGACGCGCGCAACGGCGTTTCCGCGGTCAGGTCGAAGGCATAGCCAGCCGCTGAAGCGAGCAAGCCGGGCAATTCGTCCTCATTGGCCGCCACCGCTTCGACCGTCACCTCCGAAGCGTCAAGAACAACCTGCTGCGGCTCGCCGTCGACCTCGGGGAACACCGTCCGCAGCACCTCGTGCCGAGCCGCCACGTCGGCCAGCGCGGCGGTCAGCGCGGCGCGATCCAGCGGCCCGCTCAATCGCAGAGCGAGCGGGATGTTGTACGTCGAACCGACGCCTTCCATCCGGTGCAGGAACCACAACCGGCGCTGTGCGAACGAAAGCGGCAGGACGTCCGGCCGCGCCATCGGCTCCAGCGCCCGCCGGGCGCGCCCGGCGACGTCGACTCGCTGGGCCAGCGCCGCGACCGTCGGCGCGTCGAACACCGCGCGGATCGGCAGCTCCGCGCCGAGGGTCCGGCGGATCCGGCTGATCAGGCGGCCGCCGAGCAGGGAATGGCCGCCGAGTTCGAAGAAGTCGTCGTCGATGCCGACCTCGGGCACGCCGAGCACCTCGGCGAAGAGCCCGCACAGGATCTCCTCCGGCCCGGTCCGCGGCCGCCGTCCGGCCGGCCTTGCCGAGGGGGCGCCGGAAGGGAGCGCCTTGCGGTCGATCTTCCCGTTCGGGGTCAGCGGCAGCGCGTCGAGCGGAACGAACAGCGACGGCACCATGTACTCGGGCAGTCCCGCGGCGAGATGTTCCCGCAGCGCTGCTTCGTCCATAGTGGACTCAGCGACGACGTACGCGACCAGGCGCGCGCTCCCGGACGGTCCCGGCCGCGCCAGCACCACCGCCTCCCGCACGTCCGGATGCCGCCGGAGCGCGGTTTCCACCTCGCCCAGCTCGACGCGGAATCCGCGCACCTTCACCTGGGTGTCGACCCGGCCGCGGTACTCCAGCTCGCCGTCCGGGGTCCACCGGGCCAGGTCGCCGGTCCGGTACATCCGCTCGCCCGGCGCGGCGAAGGGGTCCGCGACGAACCGTTCGGCGCTCAGCGCGGGACGGTCCAGGTATCCCCGGGCCAGGCCGTCGCCCGCGATGTACAGCTCCCCGATGACCCCGGCGGGCACCGGACGCAGGGCGCGGTCGAGGACGTAGCAGCGGGTGTTGGCGATCGGTTCGCCGATCGTGGGGGCATCGCCGGTGATCTCGGCGGCGGTGGACCAGATGGTGGTCTCGGTCGGCCCGTACAGGTTGATCACCTGACTGCCGCGCTCGCGCATCACCGCCGCCAGTTCGGCGGGCAGCGCCTCGCCACCGGTTACGATCCGCAGGCCGGCCCCGGTTTTGTCGTCGTGCGCGAGAAACGCGCGCCACAGCGACGGCGTCGCCTGCATGACGGTGGCTCCGCTGGCTTCTGCCAGCGCCGCCAGCGCGGCACTGTCCATAACGGACTCGCGGTCGGCGAGCACGACGGCGGCCCCGGCGAGCAGCGGGCCGTACAGCTCGAATCCGGCGATGTCGAAGGCGATCGTGGTGACCGACAGCAGCCGGTCGCTGGGGGTCAGCGGGACGAAAGCGCGCATGGCGTGCAGGAAGTTCGTCAGCGCGGCCCGGGAAATCACCACGCCCTTGGGCTTTCCGGTGGATCCGGACGTGTAGATCGCGTAGGCGGCGTTCGACGGCAACGGCTCGCCCAGCCGCTCGCCGGGGCCCAGGTCGGTGCCGGAATGGCCGCAGAGCGCGGCGGTCACGGACGGCTCGTCGAGCGCGAGCACCGGGGCCGATCCGAGCGTCGTGTTCTGGTCGGTCACCACGAGTACCGGAGCGGCGTCGGCGAGGATGGCGTCGAGGCGCTCGGCCGGGTGGGCCGGGTCGAGCGGGATGTAGGCCCCGCCCGCCTTGAGCACGGCCAGCAGCGTGACGAGCAGGCTCGGCGTGCGCGGCAGCGCGACCGCGACCCGGCTTTCCGGCCCGACTCCCCGCGTGATCAGCTCGCGGGCCAGCCGGTTCGCCCAGGTGTTGACCTGCGCGTAGGTCAGCTCGACGCCGCCGTGGATCAGAGCGACCGCGTCGGGGGTGCGGGTCGCCTGCGCCTCGAACAGCTCGGGGGTGGCTTCGGCGGGGACCGGGACCGCGGTGTCGTTCCAGGACTCCAGAATCCGCGTGCGTTCGTCGTCGGCCAGGACGTCCAGCTGTCCGACGCGCACGTCCGGCTCCGCGGCGACGCGGACGAGCAACCGGGCCAGCCGCTGGACGAGAGTAGCCGCATCGGCCAGGTCGGGCCGGTGGTCCAGGCGGAGCCGCAAGGTCTTGCCGGGCAACACAACCAGGCTCACCGGGTAGTGCGTCGCGTCCCGGGCCCCGGCGACGCGCACGGTCAGGTCCAGCTCGCCGAGGTCGGCGGCCTCGCTGCCGATCGGATAGTTCTCGAACACCAGGACGGTGTCGAACAGGCTGCGCTCGCCCGCCAGCCGCTGCAGGTCCGCCAGGCCGAGGTATTCGTGCTCGCGCAGGCCGGACTGCCACTCCCCGATCCGAGCCAGCAGCCGCGCGAAACTCTCGCCGGGGTCGAGCCGCACCCGCGTCGGGAGGGTGTTGGCGAACAGGCCGATCATCCGCTCCACGCCGTCGAGTTCCGGCGGGCGGCCCGCCACGACGGAGCCGAACACGACGTCGTCCCGGCCGGTCAGCCCGCCGAGCAGGACCGCCCACGCGCCGTGCACGACGGTGCTGAGGGTGCTGCCGCAGCGACGGGCCAGTGCGGTGAGCGCGGCGGTGTCCTCCGGGGTCAGCTCGCATTCGACCGACACCGACGGTTCGTTGTGGCCCGCGGCGACCGGAACCAGTTGCGTTCCGCCGTCGAGCCCGGCCAGCGCGGTCCGCCAGGCCTTCTCGGCTTTTCCGCGGTCCTGGTTCGCCAGCCAGGCCAGGTAATCGCGATACGGCGCCGGTTCTTCCAGGCCGGGGTCTTCGCCGCCGAGCGCGTACAGCGTGAACAGCTCGCGCAGCAGCAACGGCAGCGACCAGCCGTCGAGCAGGATGTGGTGGTTGGTGACGATCAGCCGGTACTGCCGCTCGCCGCGCCGGGCGAGAGTGAACCGGATGAGCGGCGGTGCGGCGAGGTCGAACCGGCGGGAACGGTCCTGCCCGGCCAATTCGGCCAGTTCAGCATCCTGCCGATCAGCGGGGAGCGCGCGCAGATCGTGGTCGCGCCAGTCGGGTTCGGGCACCCGGCGCGGGACGATCTGCACCGGCCGGCCCGATTTCCCGGTCCGGAAGAACGCGCGCAGGTTCGGGTGGCGGCGCAGCAGGGTCCGCGCCGCCGCGCGGAGCGTTCCGCCGTCCAGCGCGCCGTCGAGGTCGAAGGAGACCTGGACGGTGTACGGGTCGGAGTCCTCCTGGTCGAAATGGGCGTGGAAGTACAGCCCTTCCTGCAGCGGCGAAAGCGGCAGGATGTCCTGGATGCCGCGCTGGTTCACGTCCGGTCCTCCAACTCGTCTTCGAACTCGTCGATCTCGTGCTGGCTCAGCCGGACCAGCGGGAGATCCGACGGCGTGTGCCCGCCCGCGCCGCGCCGGCCGGCGTGCCCGGCCAACGCGGTCAGCGCCGGGATCCAGCTGTCGGCCGATGCCGGTGCTTCCCCGGACCAGGTCCAGCGGGCGGTGAGCGTCCCGCCGTCCAGCCAGGCGGCGACCTCGACCGGATGGCCCAGGGCGGTGGCGAGCCCGGCTTCGGCCACGGTCCAGCCGCCGGGGTCGTCCAGGCAGCTGAACCCGACCGGGGCCGGTGCGGGATCGCCGGGCGCGGCACGGAGCTGTTCTTTGACCCGTTTCAGCGCGATGCCCGCGGCCTCGCCGCCGTCGAACGCGTCGGCCAGGTCGAGCGCGCCCAGGTCGAACCGGACCGCGCCCGGCAGGGCGAACCTGCCGACGGTGCGGGCGAGGCCGGTTTCCTCCCGGCCGGAGCGCTCAAGGCTCACCAGCTGGCTGGTTCCCTGCCGGGCCGAGGCCAGTGCCAGGCCGGTCAGGAGGACTTCGCTCAGGCCGGTGTTCGAGGCTTCCGCCAGAGCGCGCAATGCGGCGGTTTCCGCTGCGGGCAAGGAAACCGTCCGCGAGCCAGCTACCGGCAGCTCGGCGGGAGGCGGCCCGGAGGGCAGGTCGGCCTGCGTCGCGGCCCAGGCACGGAACGAAGTACCGACCGGGTCCAGGCGCGGGGTCTCGCCGCGGGACCGGGTCGCCAGCGCGGCGGCGAGATCCGCCAGCACGATCCGCAGGCTCTCGGCGTCGGCGACCAGGTCGTTCAAGACCACCAGCAGCCGGCCGGGCTCGGCGCCCGCGTCGAACCACACCACCTGGACCATCCCCTTCGGGGAAAGCCACGGTGTCACAGCTTCGTCCGGCCCGACCCGGGTCACGCAGTCCGCCGCGGCGACCGCGCCGGGCGGCTGGACCTCCAGTTCCCGGCCCACGAGCCGCGCCCGCAGCGCGTCGTGGTGATCCAGCACCGCCTGCACCGCACCGGTCAGCACGGGCAGCGGCGCCCCGGTCAGCCCGGCCGGTCCGAGGAACGGCGGCACCCGCAGCAGCACCGACTGAGCCGACTCGCGGTCCAGCACCCGGCGCACCGCCGGGGTCGCCGCCACCGGGCCGACCGAGTCGACCGGGTCGTCGGCCCCGACCGGCGCGGCAAGAGCGGCGGCCGCCGCCAGCCGCCGGACTGTCTTGTGCAGGAACACATCCTGCGGCCCGAGCGGCAATCCTGCCTTGCGGGCCAGGCTCACCAGCCGGATGGAGAGGATGCTGTCGCCGCCGAGGTCGAAGAAATCGTCGGCGGCCTCGACCCGGTCCAGGCCGAGGAGGTCGGCGAACAGGGCCCGGAGGATTTCCTCCTGCTCCGGGTGCGCCTCGACCTCCGGCTCGGCCCGCTCGGTTCGCTGGACGGCCGCCGCGGTCAGCTCGCCGATCGGCTGGTCCGGGTCGGCCGCGAACCCGGCGAGGAGCGCCAGCAGTTCGCCGCCGAGCGCGGCGACGGTGGTCTCGTCGAACAGATCGTGGCTGTACTCGATCGCGACGCCGATCCCGGCCGGGCCGCCGTCGCGGTCGAAGCGCTCGCGCAGCTCGAAGTTGAGGTCGAATTTCGCGGTCGCCGTCCCGGATTCCGCCGCCGACACGGCGAGACCGGGCAGCTCCAGCGTCGCCGCGGGCGCGTTCTGGAAGGTGAACATGACCTGGAACAGCGGATGCCGGGCGAGCGAACGCTCCGGCCGCAGGAGGTCGACCAGCCGCTCGAACGGGACGTCCTGATGCGCCAGCGCGGCCAGGTCCGTGCGCCGGATCCGGCGGACCAGCTCCCGGAACGACGGGTTGCCGGACAGATCCGCGCGCAGCACCAGGGTGTTCACGAAACAGCCGACGAGGCCGGCCAGCGCGTCTTCGGTGCGCCCGGCGATCGACGTGCCGAGCGGGATGTCGGCGCCGCCGCCGGACCGGCCCAGCAGCACGGCCAGCGTCGCGTGCAGCACCATGAACAGGCTCGAACGGCATTGTTTCGCCGTCTTCGCCAATTGCCGGTGCGCGTCCGCCGGGATCTCCAGCCGGACGATCCCGCCGGTATACCCGGCGACGGCGGGCCGGGGGCGGTCGGTTTTCAGCGGCAGTTCGTCGGGCAGCCCGGCCAGCGCGGTGCGCCAGTAGGCGAGCTGCTGCCCGGCGACGCTGTCCGGATCTTCCTCGTTCGCGAGCAGATCTCGTTGCCACAGCGTGTAATCCGCGTACTGCACGGGCAACGGCGCGAACTCCGGCGCACGACCGGCGGAGCGGGCCGAGTAAGCGCGCGACACTTCCGCCGCGAACGGCGCCATCGACCAGGCGTCACCGGCGATGTGGTGGACCACCAGGACGAGCACGTGCTCTTCCGGGCCGGCCCGCAGCAGGGTGGCGCGCAACGGCGGTTCGGCAGTCAGATCGAACCCGCGCCCGGTTTCGGCTCGGACCCATTCGGGGAGAACGTCTTCCGGAAGCTCCACAGTGGACAATGACGGCCACTCGGCGGGGTCAGCGCACACTACTTGCCGCGGTTCCCCGTCGTGGGCGGGGAAAATCGTCCGCAAGGATTCGTGCCGGGCGACCACGTCCGCGACGGCCGCGCGCAACGCTGTCTGGTCGAGGGGACCGGAGAGCCGCAGCACCAGCGGGATGTTGTAGGTGGCCGACCGCCCTTCGAACTGCTGCAGGAACCACAGCCGGCGTTGTGCGAAGGACAACGGCATCGGGTCCGGGCGCGGCATCGGGGCGAGCGGGCGGCGGGCACGGGCGGCTTTGTCGAGTTCGGCGGACAGGGCGGTCACGGCGGGCGCGTCGAACAGGGTCTGGATGGGCAGCTCGACGCCGAACTCCGTGCGGATCCGGCTGATCAGCCGGGCGCCGAGCAGGGAATGCCCGCCGAGGTCGAAGAAACTGTCGTCGATCCCGACCTCGGACACGCCGAGCACCTCGCGGTACAACCGGCACAGCCGCTCTTCGTCCTCGGTCCGCGGCGCCCGCCGGGGCGCGGTGGGTTCCGGCGGTTCGGGAAGCGCGGCGCGGTCGAGTTTCCCGTTGTCCGTCACCGGAAACTCGTCCAGCACGACGACCGCCGAAGGCACCATGTGCTCCGGCAGGAACTTCGCCGCCTCCGCGCGGACATCTACTGGATCGGCGACGACGTAAGCCACCAGCTGCTCCGCCCGCACCAGGACCGCCGCTCGGCGAACGCCGGGCACCGAGCGCAGCACCGCCTCGACTTCCCCGAGCTCGATCCGCTGCCCGCGCAGTTTCACCTGGCTGTCGGTCCGGCCGAGGTATTCGAGCACGCCGTCGGCTCGCCAGCGGGCCAAGTCGCCGGTGCGGTACATCCGGCCGAACGGCGCCGCGACAAAGCGCTCGGCGGTCAGCCCTGGCCGGTCGCCGTAACCGCGGGCCAGCTGCACACCGGTCAAGTACAGCTCGCCCGGCACGCCGGGAGCGACCGGCCGCAGCTGAGCGTCCAGCACATGTGCGCCGGTGTTCCACACCGGAACGCCGATCGGCACCGGGTCGTCGGTGTCGGAGGCGGCGCATTCCCAGCTGGTCACGTCCACCGAAGCTTCGGTGGGGCCGTAAAGATTGTGCAGTTCGGCGGACGGGAAGACCTCGAAGAACCGGTCCCGCGTGCGCGGGGCCAGCGCTTCGCCGCTGCAGATCACCCGGCGCAGGCCGGTGCAGCCGGCCGCCTCCGGCTCGTCGAGGAAGACCTCCAGCATCGACGGCACGAAATGCGCGGTGGTCACCCGTTCCGCGCGGACAAGCCGGGCGAGGTACGCCGGATCCCGGTGCCCGCCCGGCTTCGCGACCACCAGCGTGGCCCCGGCGAGCAGCGGCCAGAAGAACTCCCACACCGAAACGTCGAAGCCGGACGGCGTTTTCTGCAGCACGCGCTCGCCGGGGGCCAGCCGGTAGCGGTCCTGCATCCAGCGCAACCGGTTCACGATCCCGTCGTGCTGGACCACCACGCCCTTCGGCCGCCCGGTCGAGCCGGACGTGTAGATCACGTACGCGGCGTTCCCCGGCCGCAACCCGGCGGCCGGGAACTCGTCCGGGAAACGCGCCAGTTCGGACTGCACCGGCTCGGCGTCGAGTTCGACCACCTCCACGCCCGGCACCGCCGGAAGGCGCGCCGCCACCGCCCGCGTCGTCAGCACGGTCCGCGCTCCGCAATCCCCGAGCAGGAAAGCGATCCGGTCCGGTGGGTAATCCGGGTCGATCGGCACGTACGCGCCGCCCGCCTTGTGCACCGCGTACAGCGAAACGACCAGTTCCACCGACCTCGGGACCGCCACCGCGACCCGGGATTCGACCCCGGCGCCGCGCGCCCGCAGGAACCCGGCGAGCCGGGCGGCGCGGGCGTTCAGCTCGGCGTAGGACACCCGCGTGCCCTCGAACACGACCGCGAGCGCGTCCGGGGAATCCCGGACCCCGCGCTCGAACAGCGCGGGCAGGACCTCGTCGGACACCGGGATCGCCGCGCTGGCGCGGACGGCCTGGTTGAGCATCGGACTCTCCTCGTCGAGTCGGGCGGGGCGGAGCGGGCCGGTCAGGCTGGGCCGCTCAGGCCTGTGCCGCCATCGCTTCCCGCAGGCTCTTCGGCCGCATGTCGGTCCAGTGCGTGTTCACGTAGTCGAGGCAGTCCGCGCGGGACGCCTCGCCGAACACCTGGTGCCAGCCCTCCGGGACGTCGAGTTCCACCGGCCACAGCGAGTGCTGGTCCTCGTCGTTGACGAGCACGAGGTAGCGGCCGTCGGCGTTTTCGAACGGGTTCATCGGTTTCTCCTCCTGATCAGCGGGATTTTCGGAATCAGCGGGACACGGTCACCGGAAGGCGGGTGTGCCCGAGCATGAAGTTGGACCGCAGCCGCCGCGGAACGCCGGCCGGCTGGAAGACGAGGCCGCGGCGGACGATCTCCTCCAGGAACAGCGAGATCTCCATCCGCGCCGCCACGGCGCCGATGCAGCGGTGGATGCCCACCCCGAAGGCGAGGTGGTGGTTGGGCGTGCGGCCGACGTCGAACCGGCCTGGCTCGGGGAACTCCCGCTCGTCGCGGTTCGCGGCGGCGTTCCACAGCGTCACGAACTGGCCTTCTTCGATCAGCTTGCCGCCGATCACCAGGTCGCGCGTCGCGGTGCGCTGGACGTAGGCGTTGGTGGACGTCCAGCGGAACACCTCCTCCAGCGCGGTGGGCAGCAGCCCGGGATCGGCCAGCAGCCGGGCCGCCTCGCCGGGGTGCTCGATGAAGGCGGCCACCGCGGCGGAAGCGGTGAACGGCGTGGTCTCGTCCCCGCCGACCGCGACGTTGAGGCAGTTGTAGAGCAGCTCGCTCTCCCTCATCGGGCGGCCGTTCGGCGACGCGGCGGCCAGGATGCTCGGCAGATCGTCGGCCGGGTTTTCGCGGCGCTGTTCGATCAGGTCGGCCATCAGTTCGAAGATCTCGACCTGCGCGGTGACCAGCGCGGTCGTTTCCTCGCCGCCGCCGCGGTAAAGCGGGTCCTGGAAGCCGATCATCGTCCGGGTCAGCTCCAGCAGCCGGAACGCGTCGGTCCGGCCGAGCCCGAACATCGCCGCGAGCAGACCGGCGGGCAGCACCGGCGCGACGTCGGCCGCGAAGTCCGCGCCGCCGTCGGCGGTCATCTTGTCCAGCGCTTCGCCGAGATACCGGCGGACGAACCCGGCCGCTTTGTCCATCATGGACTGTCCGAAAGCCTTGTGCACCACGTGCCGCAGGTGCCGGTGCGCCGGAACGTCGGAGGCGATCAGCATCTGCCCGGACGACGAATCCGAATCGCTGCGGTAGGAACCGCCCATCACCGTGCCCCGGCGCGACGACAGGCCCGTGGAGTCCACATAGGCCGCGGAAACGTCGGCGAACCGGGTCAGCGCCCAGAAACCGCCGTCGGGGGTCGGGTTCCAGTAGACCGGCTCGTGATCGCGCAGCCACGCCCACGCCTCGTGCGGGTCGCCGTCGGTGAACAAGTCCAAATTGGTCAGATCGATCGCGGTCGCGGTCATCGCGGCACCGCCATCCTGGCGTCGTCGACCATCGACGCCTGGTCCGACAGCACGCTGTTGGCGAACAACGATTCCGGGGAAACGGTCACGTTCAGCTTGCGCTGCAACGCCATCCGGACCCGGACCGCGAGCAGCGAATGCCCGCCGAGAGTGAAGAAGTCGTCGTCGCGCCCGATCCCTTCGACCGCGAGCAAGTCCTCCCACAGTCCGGCGAGGAACCGTTCGGTTTCGGTGTCAGCCGGTACGTACGGGGCCCGCCGGTCCGCCCGGTCGCGGATCAGGTCGCCCAGCGCCGCCAGGTCGCGCTTGCCGTGCGCGTCGAGCGGCATCGCTTCCAGGACCACGAATTCCGCCGGGATGAGCTGCTCGGGCACCTCGTCGGCGAGGAATTCCCTGACCGCGCGCAGAGTCACGCGTTCGCTGTCCGGCACCACCGCCGCCACGAGCCGCCGGTCGCCCGCCTCGCCTTCGGCGATGACAGCCGCTTCCCGGAGGTCCGGATGCTTGCACAGCACCCGTTCCACCTCGCGCGGCTCGACGCGCACGCCGCGGATCTTGACCTGAGCGTCGGCGCGGCCGAGGTATTCCAGCGCGCCGTCGGCGCGACGGCGGACCCGGTCCCCGGTGGCGTACCTCCGGGCTCCCGGACCGGCGGCGGGATCGGGAACGAAACGGACGGCGGTCTGTCCCGGCCGATCGAGATAGCCGCGGCCGACCCCGGTTCCGCCGACGTACAGCTCGCCCGGTTCGCCCGGCTCGACCTCGCGCAACCGCTCGTCCAGCACGGAAAGCCGCGCCCCGGCGAACTCGTGCCCGATCGGCACCTGCTCGGAGTAACCCGGCTCGTCGCCGATCGGCTGGCCGGTGCAGGCGACGGTGGTCTCGGTGGGGCCGTAGAGGTTGAACAGCCGTCCGGCGAAACCGCCCGCGCGCAGTTCCGCGCACGTCTGCGGGAGCAGGACGTCGCCGCCGGAACACAGCAGCGAAAGCGAGGAGAACGCTTCCCGGTCATAACGCGTGACGTGGTTCAGCGCGATCGCGGGCGCGAGCATCGCGGTGATCCGGCGGCGGCGCAGTTCCTTGCGCAGATCCGCCGACATCAGCTCCGGAATCGACGGCACCACCACGATCTCGGCCCCGCCCGCGAGCGAGCGCCACACCTCGAAAGTGAAGGTGTCGAAGGAAATCCCGGACGCCTGCGCGGTGCGCTCCCCCGGTCCCAGCTCGGGCAGCGCCGGATCGAGCGCGAAACCGACCATCTGCCGGTGCTCCAGCACGACGCCCTTCGGCTCACCGGTCGATCCGGAGGTGAACAGCACGCACGCGGCGTGCGCTCCGCTGATCTCGACGTCGGGGCGCGCACCGGAAGCACGCCCGTCCCACTCCAGGACGGGCACGTCGAGGTGCGCCAGCCGTCCCGCCCAGCCGGGCACGGTCACGACCACTCGCGGGCCGGCGCTGCCGAGCAGGTGGTCACGGCGGGAGTCGGGGTATTTGTCGTCCACCGGGACGTAAGCGGCACCTGCTTTGAGCACACCGAGAACCGCGACCACGACGTCGGCGCCACGCGGCAGGTAAACGCCGACGCGGTCCTCGGGACGCACTCCGGCCTCGGCGAGCGCGGCGGCCAGTGCGTCCGCCGAGGCGGTCAACTGGGTGTAGTCGAGCTGTTTTTCGGCGTCGCGCACGGCCGGCGCGTCCGGATGCCGCGCGGCGGTCCGGTCGACGAGTTCGACAAGGGTGCGGGGCTCGGTCATCGGGCCACCTCCGGTTCGAGGGCGGGCGCGGAATCGCCGGCCACGGTCAAGTCCTGCCTGATGACGTCCAGCAGCGCGGGCGGGGCGGTCAGGAAAGTCAGCTTCTCGCCGTCCAGCACGCGATGCGTCGTGGCGCCGTAGGCGGACCACGCGGTCATCTGCTGGGCGGGCACGTCCTGGTCGTCGCGCCAGCCGATGGCGGTGATCGGGCAGCGCAGCGGACTGGGATTCGTTGGCGCATAACGGAAACACATTTCGACGTCGCCGCGCAGCACAGTGACGAGCATCGGCAGCAGTTCCGGGATCAAGTCGCCGCCCAGCGTGCGCGCCACCCGCCGCAGCTCCTCGGCGAACTGCTCGTCGGTCATCGTCGGGTGGAACACCCCGGCCAGCCCCGGGGCGGGCGCGCGGTACCGGCGTTCCGGCGGCAGATCCGGTGTCCGGGACGACGAGACGAACAACCGCTCCGGCTGCCGGACGTCGAATTCCTCGACCCGGCTGAGCACCGCGTGCGCCAGCAGCGCGCCCTGGCAGTGGCCGAAGAAGGCGTACGGCCGGTCCAGGTATTCGCCCAGCCAGTCCACCGCCCCGTCGGCGAACGCGTCGATGTCGCGGCAAGGCTCTTCGCCGATGCGGTTCTCGCGGCCGGGCAGCTGGACCGGGCACACGTCGACCGGCCCGATCCGCTCCGGCCACCGCCGCCACGACGACGCGCCCGTTCCGCTGAAGGGGAAACAGAAAAGCCTGAACTCCGCGTCGCGGGAGGGCTCCCGCAAGAGCCAACGCCCCTTCCGCTGTGCCACGCGTCCTCCTCTGCTCGCGACTGCTGCTCGTCTGTCGGCACAGGAAGTTACGGACGCCCGGTTCGCCGCCGGTTAGCCCGCGCACCCGCCGCCCGCACCGGATCGAAACCGCGCCCGGCTACCGTCCGCCCGACCCGGTATGTCCCAGGAAGGCCGCTATGAAACGACCTCGCAAAACGCTCAACGCACTCCTCGCGACCGCCGCGGCCGTCGTGCTGGCGGTGGTCTCCGGCACCGGCCTGGGCCCGCTGCCCGCGCTCGGTTCGGTGCTGAACCCGGGAACGGGCGTGTGGGCGTCCGCGGCCGGCGGAACCCTTCCGCACAGCCAAGAACTCGCCTTCGACGGCCTGTCGGCCCCGGTCCGGGTGTCCTTCGACGCCGACGGGGTGCCCGACGTCACCGCCCGCTCCGACGCCGACGTGTTCCTCGCCCTCGGCTACCTGCACGCCCGCTTCCGACTGTCCGAATTGGACCTTGCCCGCCGGATGGGCGAAGGCAGACTGGCCGAACTCCAAGGCCCCGCAGGCGTTTCCTCGGACAAGTTCGAACTGGGCCTCGGCCTCCTGCGCACCGCGAAAGCGGAATGGGCGGCGATCCCGCAAGGCAGCCCCGCCCGCACCGCGCTGCTCGCGTACGCGCGCGGCGTCAACCAGTCGATGACCGAAACCATTGCCGCACATCAACTTCCCGCGATCTACACCCTGACCGGGGTCACCCCCGCCCCCTGGACCCCCGTGGACAGCCTGGTGGCCCAAGGCGTCCTCACCCAGACACTGAACTTCTCGACCAACCCGCTGCAACGATCGATCCTCACCACCGCACTGGGCCCCGACCTGGCCCGGCGCCTGTTCCCGCACCTGCCGCCCAACGCTCAAGCCCCCTACGACCCCGGCCCGTACCGCGACGCCGGAATCGCCCCGCTCCCCGCCCCGAACCCGAACGCCGCCGCCCCCGGTTCTCCCCCGTCCACCGGTTCGCCCGCCCTGCCCGGCAACCCTTCTCCGTCGGGCCTGCACCTTCCCGTCCAGCCCGTCCACACCTTCCCGGACAGCAACGCCTGGGCCGCCAACGGACCGCTGGTCGCGGGCGGCGGCGCGATGCTGGCCGGCGACCCGCACCTGCCCACGACCCTGCCGTCCATCTGGTACCAGGCCGCCCTGCACTCGCCCGGCTACGACGTGACCGGGGCCAGCTACCCCGGCGTCCCCGGCATCGTGATCGGCCGCAACCGGCACGTGTCCTGGTCGGTCACCGACGGCCAGAACCAGTCGACTTTCTACTACCGCGAGCGAACCCGCCCCGGCCAGTACTTCTGGCGCGGTGCCTGGCACGCCGTGGAAACCGCCGAGTACACCATTCCGGTCCACGGCGGCGAACCGGTGACCTGGCGCGTCGACCGCACCGTGCACGGCCCGCTGATGACCCTCGACGGCCAGACCGTCGCGGTCAGCTGGACGGGAAACCTGCCCTCCCCCGACGTCGCCGCCATCCTCGCGATCGACGCCAGCCGCGATTCCGGCGAACTCCGCGCCGCACTGCGCTCCTGGGTGGCCCCCACGCTGAACTTCGTCTACGCCGACGACCGAGGCAACATCGGCGCGATCGCCCCCGGCGTGTACCCACTGGTCGCCTCGGGCGACGCCGCACTGCCGCTCTCCGGCACCGGCGAGTCGGACATCATCGGCACCATCCCGTTCGAAGCCGTGCCACAGGTCCACAACCCGCCCTCGCACTTCGTCGTCTCCGCCAACCAGCGGCAAACCGGCCCCGATTACCCGTACTACCTAGGCCCCGCTTCAGGTTTCGACAACGGTTACCGGGCAAGGGAAATCACCCGCTACCTGAGCACGCACCGCAACCTCCGCCCCGAGGATTTCCAGTCCCTGCAACAGAACGTCACCGACAACCTGGCGCGCGAAATCGTCCCCGTGCTCCTCTCCGCCCTGGACGGCACCCAGCTCACCCCCGCCCAGCGCCACGCCCGGGACCTGCTGTCGACCTGGTCCCTCTCCATGACCGTCGATTCGGCCGCCGCGACCGTATGGTGGCAATTCTGGAACGACTACCTGAGCACGGTCTTCCAGCCGCACTGGGATGCCGCGAAGGTCCCCGTCGAGGTGGACAAAGACGGGCTGAGCGCATCACTGGCACTGGTCAACCTCAACCAGAACCTCGAACACTGGACCCTGCACGACCCGCGCAACCCGCTGTTCAGCCGCCCCGGCACCACCGGCGGAACCGCCACCGCCGCGATGCGCACCGCCTTCGGCCAGGCCGTCGCCGAACTGGGCGCCAAACTGGGCCCGGACCCGTCCAGCTGGACGTGGGGCCGCGTGCACACCCGGGTCATCCCGTCGATCACCGGCGTCCCCGGCCTCGGCTACGGCCCCTGGCCCTCCGGCGGCAACCCCTGGACCGTCGACGCGGCCGACGGCGGCCTGCAGTCCTCGTTCGGCCCGGCCCTGCGCGTCGCAGTCTCGTGGCCGGACGGCTCGGCTTCGGTGCAGTATCCGGGCGGGCAGAGCGAAAACCCGGGCTCGCCCTGGTACGCGAACTTCATCCCGGACTGGATCGCGGGCCGGTACCGCCCGCTCCGGCTCACCGCCGACCCGCACGACGCCGTGGTCTGGACCCTGCGACCGGGGGCGCGCTGATGACTCTGCCCGGTCCCCAAATCCGATGGTCCCCGTCAACCGGAGCCGCACTGGCCGGAGTATGCCTGGTGTGGGCAGGCGCCGAAGCCGGATTCTGGTGGCTGCCGCTCGTACTGGGCGCCGTCGCCGGAGCCGGCTCCCGATGGCACGCACTCGCCGCCAGCCTGATCGCCGCGGCGGGCTGGATCCTTCCCCTGCTGATCCGGGAACTCACCGGACAGCCCCTGTCGGCGACCGCGCGAACGGTCGCGAGCCTCGCCGGAAACCCAGAACTGGCCGACGTCGCAGTAGTCGCGACAGTGCTGCTCCCCACGGTCCAGGGCGCAGCAGGCTGGTGGGCAGGCAACGCGATCGCCGCACTCCTACCCCAGCACCCGCTGCCAGAAGTCCGTGAAGGAGTCCTTCACCGCCCCTGATCCCCTCGGGGTTCCCCTCGCAGCCCTAAACCGGCACTCTCACACCCAACTGACCAAGCAGCCAGTCCCCGCCCCGCACCCCGATACGAAGCCTTCCCTGCGGTTCGGGGGTGCTTGTCAAGGCATCCTTCCCGCCTTGACAAGCACCCCCCGAACCGTCAGCACAATCAGCTTCGGGGTGCCCAACCGGAACGATCGCTCGCTCAACCGCAGCGAAACCGCCGCCCCCGTCACCCTTTCCCCTCCCCGAACAACGCCAGCAACTCCCCGCCCTGCATCCGCCCCAGCACCCCGCCGGCCGCGTTGTCCAACGCCGCCATGATCCACTTCTCGAACCCCAGCCCTTCCCGCTCGGCCGCGTCCTGCCACCGCTGCACCCGCTCCCTCGGCGCGGTGACCTTCGGCAACGCCGCGGCCTCCGGCCGGACGCCCTTCTCCCCGGTCCGAGCCCGCCGGATCGTCTCGCGCAGCTGATTCCGCGACCACCGCGACCGCTGCGCCTCGTCCAGCCACCGGTCCTGCTCGGCATCCGGCAGCGAAGCCACCTCGGCGTGATGCTGGAAACTGAGCTGCTCCCGCCGCCGGGGAAGCTCGAACCGGCGAGCGACCCACGCGTAATTGCGCAAAGTCTGGTAATCCAGCCCGGCCTCGGCGATCGCGAGCCGGTACCGGTCGCGGTATTTGCTCTGCCCGCAGATCAGCCAATCGCCAAGGCACCACGCGCTCGAATCCGCGACCCTGGCGATCTGGACGCCCGCTCGCGCCCAGCCCTCGTAGGTGACCGTCGCCGGGAGCTTCAGCCCGACTCGCGAGAGGAGCACCTGCCCGGCGGCGTCCCCGGCGGGTCCCGGGCGTCGCGGGGCGTGCGGGCCCTGGCGCGGCAACGTGACGGTAGTTCCCATTGTGCTCGACCTTTCCGTTCCGGAAGATTCACGCGTCCCCGAGGAAGGACGGCGGCACCCGAGGCGGCCAGTCGCCCGCCTCGAGCACTCCGGACGCGTATGCCTTCGACACCAGCTCCGCCCGGTTCACGGCGTTCAACCGCCGCTGCATGCCTTTGACGTGGTAGTCCACCGCTTGCCGGCTGAGGTGCAGCCGTCCGGCGATCTGCACGCTCGACGCCCCGGTCGCGACCGCTTCCAGGATCGCCGCGTCGATCTTCGGCAGCTGCCGCTGCGACGGCGGTTCTTTGACCCGGCGGCCGCGGCAGTGGTCGCAGACCGTCCAGTCGCCGGGCACGCCCGGCCCGGGAAGGACGGCGATCGGGCCTGCTGTCACGGTCACGTGCTCACTCCTCATCGGCGTCGGGAAGCCGGCCGGGGCTCAGTAGTTCGGGCCTTCGCCCGACTCCGTGCCCGGCTTGTCCGAGGAAGCGGCCACGACCGCGCTGTGCGGGGCCTGTTCGGCGACCGAGCAGTACCCGCCCAAGGCGACCAGGCCGGCCGCGACCGCCGCCAGCACCATCCGCGCGGCCCGCTGCCGGGAGGTGGCCGCCTGGTCCCCGTTCACTGCGCTCATGCTGTCTCTCCTCGTACCCGTCGTTCGGCTTGACACCTATCGTGGACGGCCGAGTTTCCTGGGACATCCGGCTGGGATACCTCAGTCCCGCCGCCCCGAGGTATCAGCGACATACCAGACATTTCAGGCAGCGTGGCCGGGCGCCCGCCGAGTCCCGCCGGCGGGACGTTCCCCGCCGCGCACTGTCTTGCGGGTCCCGCCGAAACCCGATTACGCTCGCCCAAACTTCCTCGATATCGCCTGAACGACGCACTCGAATTCCGGCGGCGAATACCTGATTCGAGGCTCCTTTGCCCTATTCCGAGACCGAAGGAGAATGCCCCATGCCCGCAGCGCCGTTTTTCTCGCCATTGCCGGTCGAGGTGCTCGACACGACCTTGCGCGAGGGTTCCTACGTGGTCGATTTCCAGCTCGACGAGAAATTCGTCACGACCCTGCTCGGCAAACTCGACAAAACCCCGGTGGAGAAGATCGAGATCGGGCACGGCATCGGTTTCGAGGCCGAACTCGCCGGGCTCCCGCCGTGCAATATCAGCCCGCGCCGCTGGTGTGCGCTCGCCGGCGCGGAACTGACCGCCTCGTCCTGGGGCATGTTCGCGCAGCCGGAGTTCAGCCGGCTCGAAACGCTCGAGGACCTCTGCCGCCGCGGCATGTCGTTCGTGCGGATCGGCCTCGCCGCCGACCAGGTCCGCGCGCACCTGGACTACCTGAAAGCCGCCGCCGGGATCTGCGGCGAGGTCTACCTCAACTTGATGAAGTCCAGCGCCACCCCGCCGGACCGGATCCCCGCCCTGCTCGACGGCATCCCCGACGACCTCGCCGGGCTGTACGTCGTGGACTCCTACGGGTCGATGCTCCCCCGCGACGCGAGCGCTTACGTGGCCGCCGTCCGGCAGTGCAACCCGGTCGCCGGCTTCCACGGCCACGACAACCTCGGCATGGCGAACGCCAACAGCCTCGCCGCGCTGGAAGCGGGCGCGACCCTGGTCGACGGCACGCTCGCCGGGCTCGGCCGCGGCGCGGGCAACGCGGAAACCGAATCGCTGGCCGGGATCCTGAGCCGCAGCGGCGACGACCAGTACGCCTACCGCGAACTGGCCCGGATCTCGCAGTTCTGCCGGAGCGGGCTGACCGGACCGCCGGAGAACCGGAACCTGCAGGTGCTGGGCGGCGTCATCGGCATCCACTCCGGGTTCTTCCCGCTGATCGAGCAGCTCTGCGCGGAGCACGGCCTCGACCCGGCGGAGGTGATGGAGACCGCGGCCCGGCTGGCCTCCAACGCGGTCGGGAAGAACGATCTGCGCACCGCCGCCGGACTGCTCGCCCAGACCGTGGAAAACCCGCTGCTGGCCGCGGTTTCCGGAGGCGCCCGATGAGGCTCGCGCGCTTCCCGTCCCCGGACGGGCACCGGATCCTCGCCGCCCGAGCCGAATCCTGGACCGCGCTGACCGACCTCGGCTACCCGGCCGGGACCCGGATCGCCGACCTGCTCGCCGGGTCCCGGCTGCCCGAACTCGCGGCACAATTGAACGACCCCGCCACCCCCGCCAGCATCGATCTGGACACGGCCGCCAGCATCGTCGAAACCGGCGACATCTGGGGCGCGGGCCTGAACTACCGGGGCCACTCCGAGGACCTGAACACCGCCCAGCCCGCCTCCGGACCGGGCTCCTACCTGCGTCCCGGCGGCTGCCTGATCGGCAACGGCGGCCGGATCGAGCTGCCGGCGCAGACCAAGCGGGTCACCGCCGAAGCCGAGCTCGGCCTGGTCGTGGGCGCCGAATGCAAGAACGTGCGCCGCGGCGAATGGCGGTCGGCGATCGCCGGGGTCACCGCCGTGCTGGACCTGACCGCCGAGGACGTCATCCGCGAGAACCCGCGCTACATCCCGTGGGCCAAGGGTTTCGACACCTTCTGCAGCATCGGCCCGCAGCTGGTGACCCTCGACGAGTTCGACGACGCGGCGCTCGCGGCGATCCGGGTGTCCACGGTGCGCAACGGCGAGGTCGTCGCCACCGCGCACACGTCGGCGATGAAATACGACCTGGGATATCTGGTCGAGTATTTCTCGGCGGGCCGCACGCTGCCCCCCGGAACCGTCATCTGCACCGGCACCCCGGGGGCCGCGGTGCTCAGTTCCGGAGATTCGATCCGATCCGTCGTCGAGGGCGTCGGCACGCTCTCGCACACCGTGGTTTGACAGGGCGGGGTACTTTTCCATGAATCAGTTTTCGGTCGCAGCCGACCTCGAGAACGCCATTCGAAGCCAGCCGGACCGCGCCGCCCTCGAAACCGGCGCCGGGGTGCTCAGCTACCGGCAATTCGGCGCGCAAGCCGCCGCATTCGCCGAGCAGCTGCGGGCCCGCACCGGACCGGGCGAATTCGTCGGGATCGAGGCGGTCCGGTCGGCGGGTTCGATCGTCGCGATGGCCGGCGCGCTGATCGCCGGGCGTCCCTTCGTGTTCCTCGACGCGCGGGACAGCGAGGCTTCGAACCGCGCCAAGGTCTCGTCGCTGGGGATCACCCTCCTCGCGCATACCTCGGCGGAGTCTCCGCAACCCGTGCTCGCCGAGCCGCCCGCCGAATGGCGCAGCGGGCTCCGCCGTAGCGCCGCAGAGTGGCCGGACGGGCTCGCCTACGTCATCCATACCTCGGGCTCGACCGGCGAACCCAAGTGCGTGCTGGTGCGCGCGGCCCCGCTGGCCCGCGTCATCCGGGACCACGTGCACCGCCTAGCGGTACAACCCGAGTCGCGAACACTCCAGTTCGCCCGCCTGACCTTCGACGGCTGCGTCACCGAGATCCTCTGGACGCTGACCGCCGGCGCCTGCCTGGTGGTCCTGGACGAAACCCGGCTGAGCCCCGGCCCCGTCCTGCAGTCGACCCTGGCCGATTTCCGCGTCACCCACGTCAAGACGACTCCGTTCGCGCTGACCGCGACCGAACCGTCCCCCGCGATGTCCCTTCAGCACGTGCTCAACGGCGGTGGGGCGTGCCGTCCGGCAGTGCTGCGGAAGTGGTCCGCCGTGGCCGAGTTCCACAACGCCTACGGGACCACCGAAACCACCATCTGCAACTTCCTCACCGCCCCGCTCTCCCCGCGGGACTGCGCCGCCGCCGTACCGCTGGGCGAGCTGATCGGCGAAGGCGAGTACCGGATCGTCCCGCTGCCCGGCGAAACCGCGCCCAACCGGGGAGAACTCGTCCTGACCGGCGAGTGCGTCGCGGCCGGATACCTGACCGCGGACGGCCTGCGGCCGTTCGAGAACGTCTACCGCACCGGCGACCTGGTCGAACAACGCGACGGCCAGCTCTATTACGTGGAGCGGCTGGACCGCCAGCTCAAGGTCCGCGGATACCGGCTGGACCCAGGCGAGATCGAGAGCGCGGCCTGCCGCCTCGCCGGGGTCCTGGAAGCGGTGGTCACCGCCGAATCCCACGACGGCACGGGCGAATCCGACGCGCTGGTCTGCTACTACACCGGTGCCGCCACGGTGCGCGAAGTGCGGACCCAGCTGGAATCCACCTTGGATCCCTACAAGGTCCCGTCGGTGATCCAGCAGGTCGGCAAACTGCCCTACACCGCCAACGGCAAAGTCGATCACGACGCGCTCCGCACCGGCCGGCGCACGGAGTCCCGCTCCGGCGAGAAGCCCGCGGACGCCGTCCTCAGCCTGGTCCGAACGCTCACCGGAGTCGGCGACGCCGGTCTCGGCGACAACTTCTTCGCCATCGGCGGCGATTCGGCCTCGGCGGTGGTCCTGCTCGCCAAACTGAAGCAGCTCGGCTGGACGGACGTCGGCGTGCGGGACGTCCTGCGCGCGGAGAACCTCGAAGAACTGGTCGGCGGGCTGTCCGGCCGGGGGGTGTGAGCGCGGTGTGCGGCGTGTGCGGCACTTTCGCCCCGGACGGACGGCTCGACCGCGGCGTCGCGGCGGCCATGCACCGCAGGCTCGTCCACCGCGGGCCCGACGAAACCTATTCGCTGGACACGGAAACGCTGTCGGCGAAGCTCGGCCGCCTCGGCATGACCGGGCTGACCGACGGCTGGCAACCGTCCGAAGACCAGCGCGGCCGTTACGTGGCCCTGACCAACGGAGAGGTCTACAACGCCCGCGAACTCCGCGCGAAACTGGGCGAAGACCGGCGCGGCAACGCGGTCGACGTCGCCGTGCTCCCCGAACTCGTCGCCCAGTACGGAATCGACGGACTGGCCATGGTCGACGGCCAGTTCGCGACCGTGGTCCTCGACCAGGCCGAGAACACCTTGTACCTGGCCCGCGACCGGTTCGGCATCTGCCCGCTCTACTACACGGCAGCCGGTTCGACGGTGCATTTCAGTTCGGAGATCACCCCGCTCGTGCGGTCGGCGGGTCACAGCTGGAAGCTGGACCTCGGCGCGGTCGACCAATACCTCGCACTGGGCAACATTGTCGCCCCGCGCACTCTGGTCGACGGCGTGCGCGCGGTGCCGCCAGGCTGCGCGATCCGATTCACCGCCGATCGTCAGGAAACCCTGCGTTACTGGCGCTACGGCGAATTCGAGCCCGGCGCGGTGTCCGACGCCGAACTGCGGGACAGCCTCCGCGAGTCGATCCGCGCGCGGCTCACCGCCGAAACCGAAATCGGCGCCTATCTGAGCGGCGGTTTCGATTCGACCGCGATCACGCTGGAATCAGCCGCTCTCCTCGACCAGCCGGTCCGCACCTTCTCGGTGGTATTCGACGACCGCGAACTGGACGAACGCCGCTTCCAGGACGAAGCGGCCGCCGCGGCCGGGAGCAAGCACGAGCAGATCCGGTGCCGCCGCGACGATATCGCCGCATTGTTCGAGGACATGGTCCGGCACTGCTGTTATCCCCAGCGGGAGACCTACAACGTGGCCGCCATGATGCTGGCCGCGCACGTCCGGTCGACCGGGATCAAAGGCGTCGTCTCCGGCGAAGGCGCGGACGAACTGTTCTTCGGCTACGACTCCTACGCCTTCGACAGCGCCGCCCGCTCCCGGCCCGCCGCCCGCGCCGAAAACGAACAGGCGTGGGGACGCGCGGAGTTCGGCTGGGAAGTCGACTGGCGCGGCGTCGAACAACGGCGCACCGACTACCTCACCCCGCAAGCGAGGGCCGGGGGCAACGAATTCTGGCGATCCAGGCTGATCCCGTTCAGCGACGCCGAGGTCAAGAAGCTCTCTCCGATGCAACTGCGCTCGATCGCCGACGTGTACGTGCAACTGTCCGGCCATCTCCTCGGCGACCACGGCGACGCGATGACGATGCGCAACTCCGTCGAAGGCCGCTATCCCTTCCTCGGCAACCCGGTCGTCGATCTGGCGCTGCGGACCGCGGACGACGCCAAGGTCGTCGATTTCGAGGGCAAAGCGTGCCTCCGCTCGGCTTACCGGGGCATCGTCCCGGATTCCGTGCTGCTCCGGGGAAAGCACGGCTTCACCGCCTACGACCTGCAGTCCACTGTGGATTCCCGGACCTGGCGCGGCTGGCGCGAGCTCGTCGCGGACAGCGGCGCTTTCTCCGCGGGCTGCCTGGATTCCGCCCGCCCGGGCAAATGGGACTTCCGGCTGGGCGCGATCAGCATCGCCCTGATCATGGACGAACTGGGGCTCACCCTGTGACCCCCGCCGTGTTCTGTTTCCCCGGCGCGGGCTCGTTCGGCGCCGAATTCCGCGAACTCCTGCGCTCGCCGGACACGCATCTGGTCCGCTACCCCGGCCGCTTCGGCCGCGACTTCGGCCAGGGCGCGGACTCGTTTCGCGAATTAGTCGATTCCTGCGCGGCCCAGGTATCCCGCGGAGCCGTCCTGGCCGGACACAGTTTCGGCGCCTACCTGGCTTTCGCCGTGGCCGCACAGCCCGGCACCAAGATCAGCGCATTGGTGGTCTCCGGCGCGAACGCGCCCAGCCTGGCGAAAGTACCGCCGGAACTCACGACCGACCGCGTCGCCCTCAAGACCTATCTGGACACCATCGAACCCGCCAGCCCGCCCGAATGGGCCGAAGTAGTCCTGGACACCGCAGCACAGGATCTGCGCCTGCTCCAGGAATTCCGTCCGGCAGAATATTCCCGGTTGGACTGTCCCGTGCACGCCGCGCGGGGCGAGTACGATCCGCTCACGTCCCTGCCCGGCCTTCGTGCGTGGCACCGCGTAACGTCGGGCGGGACCAGCGTCCGCGAGTTCCCGGGCGGGCACTCGGACCTGGTCCGGGCCCCCGGATTCGCCGACTGGCTGCGAGCGGAACCCCTGCTGCCCCAAAGACTCTCGAAAGGTGCCTGATGGACCTCGGTCTCACCGCCCGCACCGCACTGGTCTGCGCGTCCACGGGCGGTCTCGGCGAAGCGACCGCCCGCGCCTTGGCCGCGGAGGGAGCGAACACGGTGGTCTGCGGCCGGCGAGGCGACCGCGCCCGGGAGATCGCCGCGACCCTGCCCAACGCCGTCGGCGTCGAAGCGGACCTGCTCGCCGAGAACGGGCCGGCCGAACTGCTGGCCGCTACGGCAAAAGCCTTCGGCCCACCGGACATTCTCGTGCTCAACGGCCCCGGCCCCGCGCCCGCCGCCGCGGCGGACCTCGACGCCGAAAGCGTCGACACCGCCCTGAACAGCCTGGTACGCCAGCACATCCGGCTGGTCACCCGGGCGCTTCCGGCCATGCGCGCCAACGGCTGGGGCCGGATCCTCGCGATCGGTTCCAGCGGCGTCGCCGCCCCGCTGCCGCACCTCGCGCTGTCCAACCTGGGCCGCGCCGCGCTCGCCGGCTACCTCAAAACGCTGGCGGAGGAGGTCGCCGCCGACGGAATCACGGTGAACCTCCTGCTGCCCGGCCGGATCAAGACCGCCCGCCTCGCCGCGGTGGACGCCGCGACCGCGGAACGCACCGGCCGCACCACCGCCGAGGTCGAACACGCTTCGACAGCCGCGATCCCAGCCCGCCGATACGGCGAACCCGCCGAATTCGCCGCAGCCGCCGCCTTCTTGTGCAGCGCACCCGCCTCGTACCTCACCGGCACCGCGTTACGCTGCGACGGCGGTTTGGTACGCAGCCTGTGAAATCGTCACTCCGCCCTGGAAAAGCCGATGCCCAGCCGAAACAAGCCCGCCCGCCGAGCCGGCTTCTTGTGCGCCGCGCCAGCCTCCTGTCTCACCGGCACCGCAGTACCCTGCGACGGAGGCCCGGCGCGCACCCCGGGAAATCGTCACTTCTCGGTGCAAGTGCTGGGCGGGCACGGGTTGGGCCCCTCGCCCGAGTCGGTGCCGATCCCGTCCCCGGCCGCGACCGAATGCACGGCCGGCGCCGCGCTCGCTTCCGCCGTGATCGCCGAAGCGCCGAAACCGATCAGCACCGCGAATCCGGCCGCCGCCGCGAGCCGCCGCAGGTTCCCCGCCACACCGTTCGTCCTGGTCATCATCGCTCCTTGCCCGTGCCGTCTTCCCTGATGAATTCATCATGGGCCCGGCAGTTCCCCGAGAGTTCCTTCGCGGATACCTCGGGAGGAGTACGCCGGGGAAAGGTGAGCATCACGCCAAGGCCGGATGTGTTCTGATGGGGTCCAGCGACCACGCGAGGACCATCCGGCGGCGATCCCGCCCTCCCTCGCCGTCCGGTCCGAACACACACACGACGTCATCGTCATCGAATCGAGGGAACACATCATGGGGCGGCGGAACACCGAGGAGATCGACAGCGCGGCACTCGCGCGGCACCCGGTGAATCAGCTCGAACCGGACGCCACGGTGCGCCTGCTGCTGGTCTTCCCGGACGCCTCGCTGGTGCACAAGGCCGTGCGCTCCGGACTGGACGTCAGCGCGCTCGCGAACCCCGACGCCGCGCTTCCCCTCCCGGACAAACGCGTCTTCAACCCGGCAGACTCCGAAGACGCCGTCACCGCGGTCGCCCGCCTGACGGAACTGCACGGCTTCACCCACGTCCTGGACGCCGACGGCCGCCCCGTCCCGGCCCCGAGCCCGCTGGCCGACCCCCGAGCCTTCCGTCAAGCCCTGACCGAAAGCTCGCGCGCGGCGGCCCGGGAACGCACCGTCGAAACCGTCGAGGAACTCCCCGCGGCAGTAGCCGAACTGGGCGGCGCGGTCCGCATCGACGACACCCACGTCGTCACCACGCCGGACGCCCTGGACCAGTGGATCGAGGAACACCCCTCCGGCCCGGCCGCGGTAGCGGAACTGATCGCCGGAACCGAACTGGTGGTCACGACCCTGACCGTCAACGGCATGCACCGCGTCGTCGGCATCACCGAACAACACCCGCGCCACCACGTCTACCCCGCCACCCTGCCGGACGCCGACGCCCGCCAAGTCCGCGCCGCCGTCACCGGCATGCTCGACCTGCTCGACTACGAATTCGGCCCAGTGCACACCCGCGTCGTCCTGGCCGGCGGCGAACCGTACCTGATCCGCGCGACACCGGGCTTCAACGCCCACCGCACCGCGGACCTCCTGGAAACCGCCACCGGCTTCGACCTGCGCACCGAACTCTTCCGCGCCCTGGCCGGCGCCCCGCTGGACCCCCCGCGCCCCCGCTGGTTCGCCGCCGTCCCCGCCACCACCGACCCGCACGTCCCCGACGCTCCGCCTCCCGCAGAAGGCATCTCCCCCGAAGCCGCACTGGCCAACCTGGACTCACCGCTCACGGACTGACCCGCGCACCCGTCCGTGAGGGGCCCCCTGAGGAACTCTGATTCCCTCAGGGGGCCCCTCACGACCCGCGACCGGACGCGAGGGCCCCCTTCACGGACCTAGCCCTCAAAAACTCCTCCACACCCCACAAACCCGCAGCCGACACACCCACCCATCGAGGCACCCAGCCCCTCCCCCACACCCCGATACGAAGCCTCCCTGCGGTTCGGGGGTGCTTGTCAAGGCATCTTTCCCGCCTTGACAAGCACCCCCGAACCGTCAGCACAATCAAACTTCGGGGTGCCCCACGCAACCCCTGCCCCCGAATCACAACCGCCGCCGAAACCCGATCACCCCCGAGCCACCGAAGGCACCCCCAACTCGTCGAAAATCCCGTTCCCGGCAACACAATGCCCCCGCCCGACCTCCCCCAGCCCCACCGCGGTCTCCGCTTCCCCAGCCCCCACCAGCCCGCGAGCCTCAGCCACCCGATACCCGATCGCCGCCGCCACCCGGTACGCCCGCTCGTAATGCGAAACCGCCTCCGAGAACCGCCCCTGCCCCCGCCGCAGCCGCCCGATCAGGTTGTCGATCTCCACCTGCCGAATAGGCGTCCAATGATCCCGCCCATGCTGCAGCCCCGTCTCGGCGAACCGCTCCGCCTCCTCTTCCCGCCCCAGCTGGTGCGCGGTCACCGCCGACAACGCGAACGCCAGCGCCGCCTCCCCCGCCGACGCCCCGAACTCCTCCACCACTGCCCGGGCCCGCCGCAGCTGCTCATCCGCCTTCCCTGCCTCCCCCGCCCCGAGATAAGCGTGCGCGAGATCAATCCGGGCGATCACCTCGTGCTCGTGAATCCCCAGCTCGCTGTCCAGCTCCACCGCCCGCGACGCGGCCTCCGCCGCCTCCGGATAGCGCGCCCACTGCTCATACAGCGAGCTGAGATTCACCAGCGACTCAGCCTCGGCCCGCCCGGCCCCCAGCTCCCGCTTCATCCGGATCGAATCCCGCAGCAACGGCAGCGCTTCCTCGAACCGCCCGACCGTCCCCGTCAGCAGCCCGAGCATCCCGGTGTCCTTGGCGAACCCCCGCCGATCCCCCAGCTCCCCCGCGATCTCCAGCGCCTCGGCCGCCGCCGCGATCCCCGTCTCGAACCGCCCGAGCTTCCACGCGGCCACCGCGAGATTGGACAGGCTCAACCGCAACAGCTCCGGATCCCCCAGCCGCCGCGACGACGCCACGGAAAGCTCGGCCAGCTCGGCGAAAGCCGTGTACAACCCCACCGCGTCAAACTGGAACACCACATTGCGCGCCAGGTGCACGACGTGCCGGTCGTACCCCTTCTCGTGCGCCAGCACCGCGGCCGCCTCCAATGTCGACTGCTCCCGCGCCAGCCACTCCCGCGCCAGTTTGGGATCGTCCAGCTGCCGGGCCACCGGCCGTCCGGGATCGAGCCGCCGGGACAACCGGAGCCGTCCCGGAAAGAGGATGTCGCACACCTGGTCGCTGGCCCCGACCAGATAGTCGAGGAGCCGTTCCAGGGCTTCCTGGACCTCGGACGCCGGGCTGGCGCCGGAGACCCGCAGCACCTGCTGCACGAAACTCCGCACCAGGTCGTGGAAGGCGTAGTACCCGAATTCGTGCTGCTGCAGCATGTGCGCGTCGAGCAGCACCTCGAGGATGTCTTCGGCCTCGTTCTCCGACGACCCCAGCAGCGCCGCCGCGGAGTCGACGTCGATGTCCCGTCCCGGATGGAGCCCGAGCAGCCGGAACGCCGCGCGGTAGCGGGAATCGAGGCCCTCGTAGGAGATCTTGAGCGTCAGGTCGACGCCGCGCTGGCCTGAGCGCAGTTCGTCGAGCCGGCGCGATTCGTCGCTCATCCGGTCGACGAGGTACCCGATCGACCAGCGCGGCCGGTTCGCGAGCCTGCCCAGCGCGATCCGCATCGCGAGCGGCAGGTGCCCGCACAGTTCGACCAGTTCGGCGACGGCCTCCGGTTCGGCCGCCGCGCGCCGCGTGCTCAGCACCGCGGCGGCCATCGCGTTGCCGTCCTCGTCGGTCATCGTGCCGAGCGACATCCAGTGCGCGCCGTCGAGGTCGATCAGCCGGTTCCGGCTGGTGATCAGCACCAGCGACTGGGAATTCGGCGGCAGGAGCGGCCGGACCTGCGCCACGTCGCACACGTTGTCCAGCAGCAACAGCACGCTCCGGTCGGCGACCGCGGTGCGCCACAGGTTGATCCGCGCCGCGGGCTCGTCCGGCAGCTGGTCCATCGGGACGCCCTGCATCCGCAGCAGCGCCTCGGCCGCGGCGAACGCGGTCATCGGTTTCTCGTCGGGGGTGAAACCGCGCAGATCGAGATAAAGCTGCGCGTCGCGGTAGCGGTCGGAAACCGAATACGCCACGCGGACCGCGAGCGAGGTCTTGCCCGCCCCGCCCATCCCGTCGATCGCGACGACGCACGGGCCCTGCTGCGGAGCCCGGTCGATATAGGACTTGAGGATGCCGAGTTCGTATTCGCGGCCGATGAAGTCGGTCAGGTCGTTGGGCAGCGAGTACGCCTTGACCGGTTTCTCCGGCTCCGCACGGGCCGGCGCCTCTTCCGGAACCTGGCGCGCCGCGGGCGCGGCCAGGCCGGGATCGTTGCGCAGGATCTGCTCGTGCAGCTTCATCAGGTCCGCGCCGGGGTCGAGGCCGAGTTCCTCGGACAGCAGCGCGCGCACCCGGGCGAACTCGTCGAGCGCCTCGACCTGACGGCCCGACCGGTACAGCGCGAACATCAGCTGGCCGCGAAGCCGTTCCCGCAGCGGGTGCGCCGCGATGTGCGTGCGCAGTTCCCCGACCAGTTCGGAATGCTCGCCGCGGGCCAGCCGCAGGTCGATCAGCTGCTCCATCGCGGCGGCGCGCTGTTCCAGCAGCGCGGTGTTCGCGGCCTGGATCGACAGGCCGCCCTCGCCGCCGGCCACGGCCGGGCCGCGCCACAGCGCGAGCGCGTGCTCCAGGTGCCGCGCCGCCTGGTCCGCCTCGCGTTTGGCCAGCGCGTCCCGGGCGCTGGCGAGCGACGCGGAGAATTCCTTGAGGTCCAGTTGCCCGGTCTCGAGCAGCATCCGGTACCCCGACGACTCGGTGACCAGCACTTCCGCGCCGTCCGGGATGAGCTGCCGCAGGCCGGCGACCGCCTTGCGCACCTGGTGGACGGCGGTCGCGGGCGGCGTTTCGTCCCATACCGCGCCGACGAGCTGCGCGACGCGCAACGGACGGCCCGCCTCCAGCACGAGAGCCACGAGCACGCGTTCCTGCACGAGCCCGCCCAGGCGGACCCGGTCCCCGCCGACCTGGCATTCCACCGGCCCCAGGACGTTCACCCGCAGCCGCGGCCCCTCCCCCGTACTGGACATCCGGTTCACCGCAGGCTTTCCCGGGCGGGGAATCGAATTCCGCCCGAACCGTTCCGCTTCCCGCCGCACCGGAAATTCGACAAGAACATGGTTATCTGGTACTGCGCCGGTCTTCCGCCGAGGCTTTTCCCAGCCGTCCGCCGAGCACGGCGCTGACAAGACATGAAGATGCTCCTGCGGTCTGGGGGCGGCGTAATCATGGGAACGCAAGAGTACCGGGCCGGACCGGAACTGCCGAAGCGACGAGAGAAGGCATTTACCGCCCTCGCGGCAAATCCCGCGGCGGCGGGAACGGCGTTCCGGCGGGACGCCCGGCCCGGTTAGCCCGCGAGGCGGCCGTTATCGCAGACCGGGCCGCCGCGGCACCGTTCGCCGCCTCGCCGCGCAGTTGCCCGAACGGGCCGCCGCGCCCGCGCCGGAGAGTCGGAAACCCCGCCCGGAGAGGTACCGCCGAGCGGCACATCGGGCACACTCGCGGAATACCGCTCTCGCGCCGGCAAAGGCGCGCGGACGAGGCCGATCATATCTTCAAGAGAAACCATGCCGCAGCAACGCAGTCAAGTCCTCGGCGGCGAAGTAGTCAAGCGACCACAGCTAGTCAGGACCGAGGCGGACGGGCCCCGTTCGGCGCCGTTTCGCGGCCGGGCCGCCCGTTGTGCCCGCCCGGCGCGGTTCGTCCGCGATCCGGGGCGGCGCGCCCGGTTGCCCGTCCGCACCGGCAACTGTGCCCTGACGACACCTCTTCGGCAGGGGCGCGCAATCGCCGGAAACGGAACCCGGCCAGACGGCTAATACCGCCGCCGATTCGCCGGTTTTCGCGGGCTGCCGGATTCTCGCCCGGACGCGGCGAAACGGCGGCGGGAAACACCGTCCCGCCGGCGAGACGATCACCGGCCCGCGCCGTCTTGCGGCTTCCGCCGGCCGCCGCTTAGGCTCGGCACAACTCCTCGATATCGAAAACAAAACCATTTCTGATTTCCCCGCGAATAGTTGGATCGAGGCCTCATGTCCAGTAATGAAACTGCCCGAAAACCACTCCGCGACCCGGCGGCGCCGAATGGCGAGGACCACCTCGCCGAAATCTTTTCCGGCAGCCTCGCCCTCGGCCCGATGAACGAATCGATCGTCGTGCGCACGCTCGGCGGCTTTCAGGTGGCCGTCGACGGGGAACCGATCGAACGATGGCGCGCGAGCAAAGCGTGCCAGCTGCTGCAATTCCTGCTGCTGCGGCGCGGGCGCGGCGTCTCGCGCGATCAGCTCAACGACGCGCTCTGGCCCGAATCGGCCTGGTCCAACGGTTCCAGCTCGCTCAAGGTCGCCGCGCACGTCCTGCGCCGGGTGCTCGCCGAGCACGGGGCGCAGGACGGCCCCCGCTCGTCGCTGCGGCTGGTCACCACCGAGAGCGGCTACCGGCTGAGCGCCGACAACGTGCTCGTCGATTTCGAGCGGTTCAACGAGCTGGTCGACTACGGCTACGTTTTGCAGCGGGAAGGAAACGACGCCGGGGCCCTGCTCCGCTACCAGCGCGCGGCCGGCCTCTACCCCGGCGATTTCCTGCCCGGCGTGCACCTTCCGTGGGCCGCCGAATACCGGGAATGGCTGCGCAGCCGGTTTCTGTGCACGATGGAGTACATCGTCGAAAGCCAGCTGCGCGAGGCCGACTTCCAGGGCGCGGTCCGCTCCTGCATGCGGATCCTCGAGGTGGACCCGCTGCACGAGAAGGTCTACCGGTCGCTGATGGTGCTGCACGGGCTGCTCGGGCAGCTGAACCAGGTGATCCGCTGGTACCGGCTGTGCGAGGTCCGGCTGCGGGACGAACTGCAGGTCGAACCGGACCGCCGGACCCGGCAGCTGTACGAGCACGCGATCCGAGGCGAGCTCACCCGCGAGCACCTGAGCACCGCGCCGTGACCGCGACCCGCCCCGCTCCCGGCTGGACCCCGTGGCACCGGGACGCCGCGCCGAGCGGCCGTTTCCCGGTCTACTGCCTCCCCCACGCCGGCGGCGGCGGGGCCCACTACCTGCCCTGGACCCGCCGGCCGGACCCCGAGTTCATCCCGGTGGAACTGCCCGGCCGCGGCCCGCGCCTGTTCGAAACCCCGTACTCCGACCTCGCCGAGCTGACGACCGCGCTAGCCGGCGAACTGTTCGCGCCGTTGCGGTCCGGGTCGTTCGCCCTGTTCGGCCACAGCATGGGCGCCTACCTCGCCTACGAGGTCGCCCGGCGGCTGGCCGGGAACGGCGGCCCGCTGCCCGCCCAGCTGATCGTGTCCGGCGTCCGGCCGCCCGGCGCGCCGCCCGCCCGCCGGTTCACCGACCGCGGCGACGCGGCGCTGATCCGGTCGATCGCCGAACTGGGCGGCACCCCGCCGGAGGTGCTGGAACGGCCGGAACTGCTCGAACTGGTGCTCCCGGCCCTGCGCGCGGACCTGACGCTGGTCGAGGAGTTCTACGACACCGGCCGGCCGGTGCGGCTGCCGTGCCCGGTCACGGTTTTCGGCGGGGAGACCGATCATCTCGCCGGGCCCGAGTGGCTGGCGGGCTGGCGCGAGGTCGCCGGGGACCGGTTCTCCGTCAAGGTGTTTCCCGGCGGGCACTTCTACCTGCACGACGATCCGGCCCCGGTGCTGCGGGAGCTCGCCGCTACCGTCCTGTCCACTGTGGAGGGTTCGGAGAGGTGAGCGGGCCCGGCGGGCAGGCACGCGGGCTGCCCGCCGGGCCGGAAAACGAAGCGCTGCGACCGCCGAGCCGTTCCGGCCGGCAGGCGCGGCGGCGGCCAGCGTCCGGATATTCGCTGGACAGGGTTTCCCCCGGCGCGCAAGATCGGGAGACGTGACCGATTTCGCCGCTTTGCCGCTCGCCGATGCCCAGCTGTCCGAGGCCCAGGCCGCCGACGCCGCCGAACTCCTCGTGCTGCAACGGTGCTGCTGGGTCCCGCAGGCGATCGTCAACGACACCTTCGACGTCCCCGCGCTGCACGAGGATCTGGACACCGTGCGCGGCTGGATCGCGGCCACTCGCGTGTGGACGGTCCGGATCGGCGGGCGGCTCGTCGCCGCGGTGCGGGCCCATCTCGAGGAGGACCGCTGGGAAATCGGCCGGTTGATGGTCGCGCCCGATCTCGCCGGGCAGGGCATCGGCCGGTGGCTGCTGAGCTACGCCGAGCAGCAGGCTCCGCCGGAGGCGACCAGCCTGGTGCTCTACACCGGGTCGGGCAGCGAGCGGAACCTGACGATGTACCGGCGCGCCGGGTACCAGGTCGCCGAACCGCCCGCGAACACGCTCGGGAATCACATTCACGGGGCGGTCTATCTCACGAAGAGCGTTTAACGCTTTCCTTTGCGGAGCAAAGCAACCGCACCCACGCCGATGAGGGCGAGCGCATCCACCCCGAGCGCGACGCGGATGGCGTCCAGCTCGCCGGTGGTGACGCTCGTGAAAACCGCGCTCAGCAACGGAATCCCGACCGCCATGCCGATTTGCTGGCTCTGCGTGGCCATTCCGGTCGCGAGGCCCTGGGTATCCGCGTCCGCCGCCGAGGTGGCGAGCACCAGGAACGACAGCATCGCCAGCATCGAGAAGACCGCGTTCACGAACTCGGCGGCGACCAGGATCGCCAGCCAGCCGCTGGTCGCGGCCAGCCACAGGCCGGGCAGCATGAACGCGCCCTGGCCGGCCAGCGCCACGCCGAGCATCGTCCGCGGCGGGATCCTGGCGAGAATCCTCGGGCCGACGCTGCCGCCGAGGATCTGGCCGGCCCCGATGCCCACCAGCACCAGCCCGGCGACCAGCGACGAGTAGCCCAGGACGTTCTGGACGTACAGGCCGGTGAAGAAGATCAGCGCGGTCTCGCCGCCGAAGAGGAACAGCGCGGCCAGGTTGCCGTAGGCGATGTCCGGGTGCCGGAGGATGGCTACCGGCACGAGCGGGTCGGCGGTCCGCCGTTCCACGAGCACGAACGCGAGCAGCAGGAAAGCCGCCAAGGCCAGCGAAAAGAGGGTCGCGGTGTCCAAACCGGACTCAGCGGCGCGGGTGATCCCGTAGACGCCGGCGAACAATCCGGTGGTGATGAGCACCGCGCCGGGCACGTCGAGGGTGCGGCGGTTTTCCGCCCGGCTTTCCGGGACCACGAACGGCACGACGACCAGCGCGGCGACCGCGACCGGCAGGTTGAGGAAGAACGCCCAGCGCCAGGACAGCAGGTCGGTGAGCAGCCCGCCCAGGATCGAGCCGACGGTGAAGCCGGAGCTCATCATCACCCCGTTGAGCCCCAATGCCTTGGTGCGCAAGGAAGGTTCCGGGAACGCGACGGTGAGCATCGCGAGCGCGGCCGGGGTGACCGCGGCGGTGGCCAGGCCCTGCAGCGTCCGGGCGACGAGCAGCACCGCCGGTGAACCGGCGAGGCCGCCGACCGCCGACGCGACCGCGAGCACGGCCATCCCGGCGGCGAAAATCCGGCGGCGGCCCAGGTAATCGCCGACGCGGCCGAACACCAGGGTGCAGCCGGCCGCGCACAGCGCGAACACGGTGGTGATCCATTGCAGATCGCCGGGGAGAAAGCCGAGGTCGGCCCCGACTCGCGGGAGCGCGACGTTCAGCACCGAGAAATCCGCCGCCAGCATGAACTGCGCGGCCAGCAGGACCACGAGCACCAGCGCGCGGCGGCCGGTCAGGCGGACGTGAGCCGTATCGGTCGTCATGCGGCCAACGTTCGCCGTCCGCGGCGGGAACAGCCAGATCCCTGCGGTGACTAGCACTGCCAGTGGCAGGCTGCGGTCAGCTCAGACCGGTGGCGAGGAGCTTCACCGCCGCTTCGTGCGAGGAGCCCGGTTCCGCGTGATATATCTTCAAGATCGTCCCGTCGCCCAGCTCGGCGGATTGATACATCAGGTCGAACTGCCCGACCAGCGGGTGCCGGAACGTTTTCGTCCCGGCCGTGCAGTTCCCGACCGTCTGGCCGACCCAGAGCTTCGCGAAGTCCCCGCTGGCCATGGTCAGCTCGCCGATCAGCTCGGCCAGCCGCGGGTCGTGCCGGTGGTCCCCGGCGATGTAGCGCAGGTAGGAGACGTTCTGCTGTGCCTCCAGCGGCCAATCCGCATACAGCGCGCGCACGTTGTCGTCGAGGAAGTTCAGCTTGATGACGTTCGGGCGGTCCCCGTCCGGGGCGGCGAAATCGAGGTGCGCGGCGAACAGCTTGTGGAACAGCGAATTCCACGCCAGGATGTCGCAGCGGAAATTCAGCACCGCGACAGCCGCGTCGCCGAGTGTGTTCACCAGCATCCGGGTCCGCGGGGTCAGCTCGTCGGTCGTGGCCGGCCGCACTGGCCGGGCGGGCGCGGTGGTGCCGATCTTGAGCAGGTGCGCTTCCTCCGCCGCGCTCAGGTCCAGCGCGCGGGCGATCGCGGACAGCACCTCCGGCGACGCGTGCGCGGTCTGTGCCTGCTCGAGCCGCGTGTAGTAGGTCGAACTGACCCCGGCGAGCGCGGCGACCTCCTCCCGCCGGAGCCCGGGCACCCGCCGGGAACCGCGGCTGACCAGGCCGATCTCGGCGGGCTGGAGTCGCTCGCGCATCCGTCGCAGGTAGCTTCCGAGATCGGTGTTCACAGGCTCTGGCACGGTTCCATCCAAGATCGCCGGGGCGGCGCGGTCAAGCGGCCGGGAAGCCTCGCCGCCGGGCGAGCAGGACGACCGCCAGCACCGGTGCCATCAGCACCAGGACGGTCCACGGGAACGAACCGCTGCCAGCCACGCCGAGCAGCACTCCGCCGACGACGCCGCCACCCGCCATCGCCGCGTTCCACAGCGTGACGAGCATCGCTTGGACCGTGTCCGCCGACTCGCCGCCCGCGTCCCCGGCCGCGGTTTGCAGCAAGGTCGGCACCCCGCCCCAGCCGAGGCCCCACAGCGCGGCCGCCGCGTACACCAGCGCGGGTTCGGTCGCGAGCAGCGCCGCAGCGACCGCGACCAGCAGCGCGCTGACGACCATCAGCAACCGCAGCCGCCGGTGGATCTGCGCGCCGACGATCCAGATGCTCGCGATCGAGGCGAGGCCAAAGGTCAGCAGGACCAGATCGGTGTCGCCGCCCATGCCGAGGCCGGTGAGGAAGGTGGCGAGGTAGGCGTACAGCACGGTGTGCGCGAGCACGAACACCAGCGTGACGAACAGGACCGCCGCGACTCCGGGGATGCGCAGCGCGGGCAGCATCTTCGGGCGCGCTCCCCCGGCCTGACCGGGGAAGTCGGGCACGGCCGCGCCGATCCAGGCCAGCAGCGCCAGGGTGAGCACGGTCATGGCGAGGAACGCGGTACGCCACCCGGCAAGCTGGCCGAGGAAGGTCCCGGCGGGCACGCCGAGGCACAGCGCGACTGGGATACCAGCCATGGCGATTGCGATGGCACGGCCCTGTAAGGCGGGAGCGACCAGACGTCGGGCGTAACCGGCCAGCAGCGCCCACGCGAGACCGGCCGCGACGCCGGCGACGAACCGCGCGACCATCGTCAGGCTGTACTCCGACGACACGGCGGTGACGGTGTTGGCCACGGCGAATCCGGCCATCGCGGTCAGCAGCAACCGTTTGCGCCGCCAGCCCGCGGTGACGGTGGACAGCGGGATCGCGGTCAGCACGGTGCCCAGCGCGTAGCCGGTGACGGTCTGGCCGGTCGCGGATTCGCTGACGCCGAGCGAGCCGCTCATCGCGGGCAGCAACCCGGCGGGCAGGGTTTCGGTGAGGCTGGTGATGAACACCGCGGTGGCGAGCGACAGCAGCGCGAAAAGCGGAAGCCGCTGGGTGGGCGCGACGGCGGTGGAGGTGGGGCTCATACGCCCACTGTGCGGACCGGGTCTTCGGGAATGCTTACGATCGACTGACGGTGATCTGATGGCGTGACGGGAGCAGGGCGATGCGGTTCGGGGTGCTCGGCCCGCTCGCAGTGTGGGACGAAACAGGCGCGCTGAGCACCGTGCCCGAGGCGAAAGTACGGACCCTCCTCGCGACGCTGCTCGCACACGACGGCGGGCCGGTCACCTCGGACCGGCTCATCCAGGACCTCTGGGGCGACCACCCGCCCGGCAAACCAGCCGGTGCGCTGCAGGCCAAGGTGTCGCAGCTGCGCCGGATCGTCGGCCGGGACGGCGTCGAGCGGCATCCGGCGGGCTACCGGCTGCGGATCGAAGATTCCGACGCCGCGCAGTTCCGCGAGCTTGTCGCGCAGGCTCGCGCGACGACGGATCCCCGAGCCCGCGCTGCGCGTTTCGCCGAAGCGCTCGACCTGTGGCGAGGCGAGGCGTTCGCCGACTTCGCCGACGAGGAGTTCGCGCGACCGGCCGCGCACCGGTTGGCCGAACTGCGGCTGGCCGCGGTGGAAGAACAGGCCAAGGCCCAGGTCGAAGCGGGCGACTACTCCGCCGCGGACGATCTGGCGGAGGTCGTCGCGCGGAATCCGCTCCGGGAAGGCTTGCGAGCAGCCCACATGCGTGCGCTGTACTTGCGCGGGCGGCAGAGCGAAGCCCTTGCCTCCTATGCGGATCTCCGCACCCGGCTCGCCGAGGAACTGGGCGTCGACCCGAGCCCGGAGCTGCGCGCGCTGTACGAATCGCTGCTCCGGCAAGATCCCGGGCTGGCCGCCGAACCGCGCGGAAATCTTCCCCGCCCGCTGACGCCGTTGATCGGCCGGGAGGAGGCGCTCGCCCAGTTGGATGGGTTGTCGGCCCGGCTGGTGACGTTGACTGGGCCGGGCGGGGTCGGCAAGTCACGGCTGGCCTTGGCCGCAGCGGGCGTCAGTTCTCCTCGGCACGCACCGGACGGCTGCTGGCTGGTCGAATTCGCTGGCGTCCGCGGCACCGCCGACGACCTCGCCGAAACAGTCGCGGCCGTACTCGGAATCCGCGGCTCCGCCTCCCCGCTGCACCAACTCGCCACCGCCCTGCGCGACCAGCGGATGCTGCTCGTCCTGGACAACTGCGAGCACGTCGTCGAAGCCGCTGCCGAACTGGTCGGATCGCTCCTCCGCAACACCCGTGACCTGCGCGTTCTCGCCACCAGCCAGGAACCGCTCGGACTGCCGGGCGAATCCGTGTTCGCGGTGGAACCGCTGCCGCCCGAGGATGCCGTGCGGCTGTTCACCGAACGAGCGACCGCCTCCGCCCCGGATTTCGCGGGCGACCTCGACGCGATCACCGAAATCTGCCGCCGCCTGGACGGTCTTCCGCTCGCGCTCGAACTCGCGGCTACTCGCGTGCGCGGCTTGGGCGTGCGGGAACTGGCGGCCCGGCTCAACGACCGGTTCGCCGTCCTGACCCGGGGGTCGCGCGGCGCTCCGGCGCGGCAGCAGACCTTGCGCGCGGTGCTCGACTGGAGCTGGGACCTGCTCAGCGAACCCGAACGGACTGTCCTGAGCAGACTGGCCGTCCACCGCGACAGTTTCGATCTCGCCGCCGCCGAAGCCGTCTGCGCGGGAGACGGCGACGTGCTCGATCTCGTGCTCCGGCTGGTCGACCGGTCGCTGGTGGCCGTCGCGAACGGACCGGCCGGGGTTCGGTGCCGGCTGCTGGAATCCGTGGCCGCCTATGCCGTCGAACGGCTGGCGGATCCTGCCGCCACCCACGCTCGGCACCTGCGCCACTACCTGGAAATCGCCGAGAACGCCCAACTTCACGGCCCTGGGCAACAGGCTTGGCTCATCCGGCTGGACTTCGAAGCGGGCAACCTGCGCGCCGCCCTGGACGAGGCGATCTGCCGGGAATCGGCCGAAGCGGCGCGGCTGGCGAAAGCGTTGTCCTGGTGGTGGCTGTTGCGAGGCAGGCTCACCGAAGGCCGGCGGATGCTGGCGGCTGTTTTACGGGTCGCCGCAAAGGATCCTGAGCTCACTGTCCTCAATGGATCATTCGCCCTGCTGACCGGCGAACCAGCCCCGCCCGATTCCCCGGACGGCGTTCGTGCGCGGTGGCTGCGCGCCTATAGTTTGTTCAGCGTCGGCGACCTCGCCGCCAGCCACGAGATGAACGCGCGCGCCCTCGCGGCCGCTGGGGACGACGAATGGGGCGTCGCCGCGGCACTCGCCCTGCGCGCCATGCTCAGCCTCGTCCGCGGGGATCTCGCCGCACTCGGCCGGGACGGCCTGCGCAGCGCCGAGCTCTTCCGCCGCCTCGGCGACCGGTGGGGCGAGATGCAGACCATCCCGCCGCTGGCCGCGCTCGCCGAAATCAAGGGCGACTACGCCGAAGCCGCTCGCCGCCAGCACGAAGGACTCGCCATCGCGCGGGAACTGGGCTTGCAAGCGGAAGTCTCGGCGAGACTGTCCGGCCTCGGCCGCCTGGCCCTGCTCGAACGCGACTGGCCGCGAGCCCGCGACCTGCACGAACAAGCCCTCCGCATCGCGGCCGACCACGGCTACACCTACGGCCGGATCCACGCCGAAATGGGCCTCGCCCTGGGCGCCCGCCGCTCCGGCGACCTCGACGCCGCCGAACACCGCCTGACCCGCCTCCGCGACGAGTACCACGGCCTCTCCTCGACGGCGGGCGACCACCTGCTGTACGCGGAACTCGGTTTCGTCGCCGAACTCCGGGGAAATTCGGTGCAGGCGAAGAAGTATCACCTGCGAGGCTTGGAATACGCGCGGCTGCTTGCCGAGCCGCGCGCTTTCGCGCTGTCTCTGGAAGGCTTGGCGGGCACAGTGGATCCGCAGTCCGCGGCGTTGCTGCTCGGTGCCGCCGACGCCGCACGGCGCAGTGTCGACGCCCCGCTGCCCGCCGCCGAGCGGGGCGACGTGGACCGGATTACCGAAGCGGCACAAGCAGTTCTCGGTTCCGGATTTGCCAGCGCATTCGAACGTGGCGGCCGATTGTCCGTCGAGGACGCGGCAGAGCTGGTCTCTCGTGACTGAACCTTGCCGCCGTCAGCCTGCAGCCCCGTCTACATAGGACTATTTGAACTGGAGGCCCCGATCACCGTCAGCGCCCGGGGCCTCCCGCCCGCCAGTCCACTATGGACGCACAGTCAGGATGAGCTTCCCCATCGCCTTCCGGTTTTCGATGGCCTCCAGCGCCTCCCGCACCTCAGCCAGCGGGTAACTCCCGCCCAGCGGCGGCACGATCGCCCCGGCCTCGAGCTTCGGCAGCAACTCCGCCCACTGCCCCTGCAGGTACCCCGGCCGCGGCAGCGCGTACGCGCCCCACCCGACGCCCACGACGTCCAAGTTGTTGAGCAGCAACCGGTTCACCTTCACCTCGGGGATCGAGCCCCCGGTGAACCCGATGACCAGCATCCGCCCGTCCGCGGCGAGGCAGCGCAGCGAATCGGTGAACCGGTCGCCGCCGACGACGTCCGCGATCACGTCGACGCCGCGGCCTCCGGTCGACGCTTTCACCGCGTCCTTGAACCCGTCCGCCAGCACGTATTCGTCCGCGCCGGCCGCGACCGCCGCCTCGCCCTTCTCCGGCGTCGACACCACCCCGAGCACCTTGCCCGCGCCGAACGCCTTCGCGACCTGGATGACAGCCGTCCCGACCCCGCCGGCGGCCCCGTGCACCAGCACGGTCTCCCCGGCCGCCATCCGGCCGCGCCGGCACAGCGCGAAGTGCGCGGTCAGGTAGTTGAACGGGATGGCCGCCGCCTGCTCGAAGCCCAGGTCGTCCGGAATCGGGAACACCGCGTCCGCCGCGCACGCGACCTGTTCGCCGAACCCGCCCAGGAACGGCAGCGCCGCGACCCGGTCCCCGGCCTTGACCGCCGCGCCGTCCGGAGCTTCCGCCACGACCCCGGCGACCTCGGCGCCCGGGACAAACGGCAGCTCCGGCTTCACCTGGTACAGCCCGCGCGTCTGCAGCACGTCCGGGAACGACACCCCGGCCGCGTGCACGTCGATCAGCACCTGGTCGGCAGCGCGCGCGGGCGGATCGACCTCGACGACGGAGACGGTCGACGGGCCTTCGAGATCCTTGATGTGTACGGCTTTCATGCGTTTCTCCTGATTCACAGCGCGGAGAGGATGTCGTTGACGCGGTCCTTGGCGTCGCCGAAGAGCATCGCCGAGTTTTCGCGGAAGAACAGCGGGTTCTGGACGCCCGCGTAGCCGGAGGCCATGGAACGCTTGAACACCACGACGTTCTCCGCTTCCCAGACGGTGAGCACCGGCATGCCCGCGATCGGGCTGCCCGGGTCTTCGGCGGCGGCGGGGTTGACGGTGTCGTTGGCTCCGATGACGAGGACGACGTCGGTGTCGGAGAAGTCGTCGTTGATCTCGTCGAGTTCCAGCACGATGTCGTACGGCACCTTCGCCTCGGCCAGCAGCACGTTCATGTGGCCGGGCAGGCGTCCGGCGACCGGGTGGATGCCGAAGCGGACCTCGATGCCCTTGTCGCGCAGTTTCCGGGTCAGCTCCGCGACCCCGTACTGGGCCTGCGCGACCGCCATCCCGTAGCCCGGGGTGATGATCACCCTGGACGCGGCGGTGAGAAGTTCCGCCGCGCCCTCGGCGGTGATTTCCCGGTGCTCGCCGTAATCCTTGTCCCCCGACGGTCCCGCCTCGATCCCGAACCCGCCCGCGATCACCGAGATGAACGACCGGTTCATCGCCTTGCACATGATGTAGGACAGGTACGCACCGGAGGAGCCGACGAGCGCGCCGGTGATGATCAGCAGGTCGTTCTCCAGCAGGAACCCCGACGCCGCCGCGGCCCAGCCGCTGTAGCTGTTCAGCATCGACACGACCACCGGCATGTCCCCGCCGCCGATCGACGCGACCAGATGCCACCCCAGCGCCAACGCGAGGACAGTGACCACGACCAGCAGCCACAACGCGGGACTGGCCACGAACCACGCGGTGAACGCCACGAACAGCACCAGCGCGCCCAGGTTCAGGAAGTTCTTGCCGGGCAGCATCAGCGGCGCGGACTTCATCTTCGCCGACAGCTTCAGGTTCGCCACGATCGACCCGGTGAACGTCACCGCCCCGATGAACACGCCGATGAACACCTCGGCGTGATGGATCCCCAGCGTCCCCAGCGCATCGAGATGCTGGGCTTCGCCGCCGGTGGGGTCGGATTCGACTTGCAGGTAGCCGTTCCAGCCCACCAGAACGGCGGCGAGACCGACGAACGAATGCAGCAGGGCGATCAGCTCGGGCATCCCGGTCATCTCGACCACCGCCGCCCGCCGCAGCCCGATCCCCGCGCCGATCACCATCGCGATGATCATCAACGCGATCGACGTCCCGGTGATCTCCCCGGACACCGCCTGCGCGATGGTCGCGATCAGCGCGACGACCATCCCGGCGATCCCGAAATAGTTTCCGACCCGCGCGGTCTCGTGCCGGGACAGCCCGGCCAGCGCGAGAATGAACAACAGCCCGGCCACGATGTAGGCAGCCTGGCTCGCAGTGTGCACAGTCATCTGAAGAAGGCCTTCCGGGTCAGCTGCGGGAGAACATGGCGAGCATCCGGCGCGTCACCGCGAACCCGCCGAAAATGTTGATCGTCGCCAGCAACGTCGCCACCGCCGCCAGCACCACGACCACTGTGTTGCCGCTGACCAGATTCAGCAGAGCACCCACGACGATGATCCCGGAAATCGCGTTCGTCACCGACATCAACGGCGTGTGCAACGCGTGATGCACGTGCCCGATCACGTAATACCCGATCACGATCGCCAACGCGAACACCGTCAAATGCGGCAACAGGGCCGCCGGAGCCAACGCCGCCAGCAACAGGAACACCGCCGCCACACCCAAAACGAGCCCGAGCCGACGACCGGAGGACATCGGCTCCTTCTTCGGCTCCTCCTTCTTCTCCACCGCTGCCGCGGGTTTCGGCGGAGCGGCCGAGACTTGCACCGGCGGTGGCGGCCAGGTCAGCTCGCCGTTCTTCACGACTGTGATCGACCGGACCACGACGTCGTCGAAGTCCACGACCAGCTGGCCGTCCTTCTCCGGGGTCATCAGCTTCATCAGGTTGACCAGGTTGGTGCCGTACAGCTGGGACGCCTGCGCCGGGAGACGGCCCGCGAGATCCGTGTAGCCGAGGATCGTCACCCCGTTGTCCGTGACGATGCTTTCGCCCGCGACAGAGCCTTCGACGTTGCCGCCGTTCGCCGCGGCCATGTCCACAATGACCGAACCCGGCTTCATCGACGCCACCATCTCGCCGGTGATGATCCGCGGTGCCGGACGCCCCGGAATCAACGCCGTCGTGACGATGATGTCGACGTCGCGACACTGCGTCGCGTACAGCTCTTTCTCGCGCGCTTTGTAGTCGTCGCCCATCTCCTTCGCGTATCCGGTGGCGGAAACTTCGGCGTTCGGGTCCTCGATGGACAGATACTCCCCGCCCAGACTCCTCACCTGATCCGCGACCTCCGGGCGCGGGTCCGTCGCCCGCACGATCGCCCCGAGGCTCCCCGCCGCGCCGATCGCCGCCAACCCGGCCACACCCGCGCCCACGACCAGGACCTTCGCCGGGTTGACCTTCCCCGCCGCGGTCACCTGCCCGGTGAAGAACCGCCCGAACGTGTGCGCCGCTTCCACCACGGCGCGGTACCCGGCGATGTTCGCCATCGAGGACAGCACGTCCAGCGACTGCGCCCGGCTGATCCGCGGCACCGCGTCCATCGCCAGCGCCGTGATCGGCCGCTTCCCCAGATCCTCCACCAGCTCCGGTTTCAACGCCGGGGCCAGCAGGCTGACCACCGTCGCCCCCGGCTTCACCGCATCCAACTGCTCGGACGAGGGAGCGTTCACCCCGAACACGATGTCCGCCTCCGCGATCGGCCCGACCGCCGCGCCCGCGTCCTCATACGCTTGGTCGAAGAACCCCGACGCCAGCCCGGCGCCCGGCTCCACCGTCACGTCATAGCCCAGCCCGCGCAGCTTGCCCACCGTCTCCGGAGTCGCCGCGACGCGCGTCTCCCCCGGTTGTGCCTCCTTGAGCACCCCGATCAGCATGCTGTCTCCTTCCCGCTCGTTCGCGGAAGATCCGCCGGCCGGGCCTGACGGCGTTTTGGGTCGCCACCTGGTCCGACTTCGCCCGCTTCAGGTACAGATGCGCTGGATACTCCCATGCCGTCCGGCCTCCGGCAGCCAACCGGAGGCCCTTTTTCGACCACGAGCGCGACGAGATCACGGTCATAGCCCGGGGCCGTCTCAACGACCGGGAAGAGCCGGACCGCTGCGCCGCGGCGACCTGCGGCTGCGGCCGAGCCGGGAAACCGCCGACTACCCGCCCGAACCGCTCCCGCCCCCTCCCGCCGGGTCCCGCCTTCGTCACCCGCCGCTCCGCCGTGGCCGCGATCACGGAATCGATCGCCTGATCGATCACGACGTCCACAGTGATGTCCGCCACTTGACAAACAGCCCCACCGCGTCCGCCGACTCAATGGCGCAATCCGCTGCTCCGCTCGGAGCCCGCCGTGACGTAGCGGGTCAGCATGGCCACCAGCTCGTCCTCGAACACGGGAAGATCGAGCGGCTCCGGTCCGGCGATCATCTTGTGCACGAGCAGTTCCACCGTGTTCACCACGATCCGCGCCGCCATGTCCACATTGGACACGTTCGCTTCCGGTTCGAGCAGACCGCGCACGTAGGCGACCCGCTCCTCCTCGTACCGCGCGACCTGCTCCAGCAACTCCGCGGAGCGCGGCGCTTGTTCGGCCATCACGCGCAGCAGCTGCGGATCGTCGAGGTGGTTCTGGATCGCGAGGCGCACGAGTTCGCGGAGCGCACCGTCCAGCGTCTCCGGCGGCCCAGCGGTTTCCCGGTGGCGGCGAAGGGTTTCCGCGCCGGCGTCGAGATGCTGAGATGCCAACGCGACGAGGACGGCATCTTTGTTCGGGTAGTACTGATACAACGACCCGATCGACACCCGAGCCCGCTCCGCGATGCGATTCGTGGTGCCCGCCGCGTACCCCATCTCAGCGAACACCTGCGCGGCCGCTACGAGGATCCGCTGGCGAGTCAGCTCGCCGCGCACCTGCCGGGGCTCCTTGCGCGGCTGCAGACGCTTTCCGGGCATCGCGGGTCTCCTCCGGAGGTGAGCTTTTGCTCATAATATGCCGGTGAACAGGGTTGATGCCGGGATTGGCGCGGTTGCCGAGGGATAGGACGGCGGGGCGGGCTGCTGCCTCGCCCGGCTTCCGCGATCGGCTGAGTTATGGCTTCCCTGCGCCGACGAGGGCAGGTTCCGCCGGGCGGATCGCATCAGCCGGTCGGGCCGCTGCGCCGGTGAATCCCCTGCACTGCACGGACCAGCCCAGCCCGGCTCCACCGAGCAGCCCGACCGCTCCAGCACGCCCCCGACCGCGGAGTCCCCCGCACCCCACCGACCCCGGCCAGGCTCGCCGCTCCGGTTGAGATTCCGTTCCGCCGGGTCCCGCACCGCACTGCCGAACGAGCCGAGGCCGCTCCAGCAAGCCCCTGCCTGCCAACCCACAGAGCCCCGGTGCGCTTCGCCGGATCCCGCATCTGTCACGCCACCCTGGCAGTGTGCGACTCGTCCCCATGCCCTGGCCGAATCACCTCCGCCGAGCCTGATCAGATTCCCCGCCCTGTGGCGCAGACTCCAGCGCAGTGCCCGACAAAACCCGGGGCCGATTCAGCCACCCCGCCCGCTCGACCAGCGCGTTCCTGCCAACCAAGTCCGTGTCCTCACTCGGACAGGCCCTCCGGCACATCCAGCCACCCCGGCCAGCGCATCCCGACAAACCGGGCCCGCTCCCCACTCCGCCAACGCCCCCAGCCACCCCGCCAACTCCGCCAGCGCATCCCCGCAAGCCAGGCCCGCTCCCCACTCCGCCGGACCTTCCAACACCCCCAGCTACCCCGCCAACTCGGCAGCCCACACACACAAACCAGGCCCGCTCCCCACTCCGCCGGACCTTCCAACGCCCCCGCCGCCCCGCCAACTCGACCACCGCATCCCGGCAAACCAGGCCCCGCTCAGCCAGACGCCCCAACACCTCCAGCCGCCCAGCCCGCCCGTCGAATCGCCTCTGTCCGCCCACCTCGGCCCGCCCCTCGAACGAGAGCCGGGCCGAGGTCCGGATCAGCCGCGGCCCAGGCCGGGCAGCGGAGCCGTCCCCTCTTCCCGCACCGCCGCCAGTGCACGCGGGTCCAGGTTCAGCAGGCGCAGGATCGTCGGCGCGATCTGGGTCGTCTCGACCGCCGCCGGGATCCTCGTCCCGTGCCCGCCGCTGACCACCAGCGGAACCGCGCGGTCGTCCGCCGCCGCGCCGCCGTGTTCGGCGATTTTCGAGTGGCCGCCGGTGTACACGACGCCGTGCTGGGCGACGCCGACCAGATCCGGCACTCGCGGGTCGCCTGGGCGCGCCTGGAAGTAGCGGGCGGCATCGGCTCCGGCGTGGGCCGCCGTCAGGCCCGCGTGGGTGAACGGTTTCGGCGCACCGGTGCTGCCGTTCCCGGTGCCGGACTGGGCCAGCAAGTACTGCCGCGCGAACGCCGCCGCCGACGGTGAGTGGTCGGTGAACCACAGCAGCATCGCGTCGTCGTCGGTCGATTGGGCGACCAGGTCGGGTGCGCCGGGGTGCGCGGCCCGCCAGGCGGCGTTCAGGCCGGCGAGCAGCGGGGCGTCGTCGATGCGGGTCAGTGCGGACGGGTCGATCGGCGACTGGCCGTGTTTCGCGGAGAGGATCACCGTCGTCGAACGGTCGAGGCCGCGGTTTCGCAATTCAGCCGTGAACGCGCCCACCTGCCGGTCGACGAAGTCCAAAGCGGACTCCAGCACCGGCCCCGGGGTGCCGTCCGGACGGTATCCGCCGGGCTGGCCGCCGGAGAGCGGAAGCTTCTGCGCGGTCGAGACGGACTGGAAGTTCATGCCGAACACCCCGGGCGTACCGGTGCGGTTCTGTCCACTGTGGTCGAAGCCGTCGATCTCGTTCAGGACGGCTTTGGCCTTGTAGCCGTCATAACGCTGAGTCGCGGAGTTGTCCTTCGTCCAGTCGCTGGAGCTGGGGGCCTTGCTGTTGATCTCCGGAGTGAAGAGGTCCTCGACGCCGCTCCCGGACGGGCCGTTGAGCATTTCGTACGCCGGATGCTTGTCCGACCAGGCGGTGCGCAGCCCGGCCTGCCGGGCGACCTCGAACACGGTGTTCACTCGCAGATACTGGTGCGGATAAACGGGTTTGCACGTTGCCGGATCGACGGGAAGCGCGGCCGGGTTGATCAGCGAACGCGGGTTGCCGGTCATCGCGAGGACTCCGTCGGGCAGGTTCGGCAGGCCTTGCCCGGCGTCGATGGCGTCCTTGTCGCGGTCCAGGTCCTCGGTGTAGTCCACTGTGGACCCGGGTTTCGCACCGGCGCAGGACGTCGTGCCCGCGGGGAGCAACGCCCGGTTGTAGGTGGCGTCGTAGTAGATCCCGGTGCTCGCGGGGTTGCCGCCGGTCACCTGCGCGACCATGCCGGGGAACGAATCCGACGGCACCGGCGTGTTCGCGTGCGCGTATTCGGTGCCGCGCGCCGCGAGCGCGGCCAGCGCGGACCCGGGACGGGTGCGCGTGTACCACTCCAGGTCCGACTGGTGGAGACCGTCGACCGAAAGCAGCAGCACGTGCTCGGTGCGCACCGGCGCGGCCAGCGCGGGCACAGCCGCCGCGACAGTACCGGCCGCGGCCATCGCCACCGCGGCACGCCAACGAATTCTCGACACGGGAGTCCTCCTCGTCTCTGCCGCCGGACACGGCGACCGGCGTATTCCAGGCCGCGCACAAAGACAAGGGAAAACCGCCGGAGAAACAGGAGATGAACGCTGCCTCCGGGCCGCGGCACAGATTTCCGCACCGGGAAGAAAACCGTCCTTGGGCGCAGCGGGAGCAATTCGCCTGATTCGTTCATCGGAGCGGATATCCGGCGGCCGCCCGGCACCGGACAGGCCAAGTGCTTGCATATCGCTAGCACTTGTGGTCTCCTGATAGTGCTTGCAGATCGAAACCACTACGAAGGGACCGGTCATGATCCGTCGAGTGCTCGCCCAGTGCACCGTCTCCGACCTCGCGCGGGCCGAGGAGTGGTACGCGGCCCTGTTCGACCGCGGCCCGGACGCCCGGCCGATGCCCGGCCTGCTCGAATGGCACCTCGGCGACACTTTCGGCCTGCAGGTGTGGTCCGAACCCGACCGGGCCGGACACTCGACGGTCGTCCTCGAGGAAACAGACCTCGACGCGGCCGCCGCCCACGCGACGAAGGCCGGAGCCGCCCACGACGGACCGCGACCCGGCGGCGGCACGCGCATTCTGCCGCTCGTCGATCCGGACGGAAACCGCGTGGTCTTCACCGGAAAATAAGCCATGACGGCGAACAATTCCGGCCAGCCCAGCGAGAACACGGCTTGGAACGGCGAACTCCGGCGGCATGTCCGCCGAAAGGCGCAGCGCGACACCACGAACCCGCTCGCCGAACAGTTGCCCCAACCGTTCCGCCGAAGACCACCTTCCGGCACCAGGCCGGATTGACCGGCAGGCGGGGTCTCGCACAACATCACGCGCCAAAGCCTTACTCGCCAAGCGGTCGCGACAACCGTCCCGCCAAGGACCACGCACCGGACCGGGTTGACCGACCGCCGAACCCCGCGCGCCAGAGACCCACGCCGAGCGGCCATCCCCGGAGACCGCGATCCCGCACCGAGCCGGGTTGACCCGCCGCCCCGGACCGGCCTAGTCTCGCGACTAGAGTGATCGCTCTAATCGCGAGACCCGAGGGAGGTCCGATGCCGCGCGTGGAACTGTCCGCCGGGCCGATCGACTACGCCGACACCGGCGGAACCGGCCCGGCACTGGTGTTCGGGCACGGGTTTCCGATGTCCGGCACGCAATGGCGCAAGGTCGTCCCGCTGCTGACCGGCTACCGCCGCCTCCTGCCCACCTTGCCGCTCGGCGCCCACCGCTCCCCGATGCGGCCCGGCGCCGACCTCACGCAGTTCGGCGTCGCCCGGCTGCTCGGCGAATTCCTCGCCGCGCTCGATCTCCACGACGCGACAATCGTGCTCAACGACTGGGGCGGCGGCCAATTCCTCGTCGCCGACGGGATGGCACCAGCCGAGCACGTGGCCCGGGCCGGACGGCTCGCGCTGGTCGCCTGCGAGGCCTTCGACAACTTCCCGCCCAAGCCCGCGCGCCCGGCGGTCAACCTGCTCCGGCTCCCCGGCGGGCCGTGGCTGCTCACCCAAATCAGCCGGACGCCGTTCTACCGGCACGCCAAAGCGGCCTATGGCGGGATGTGCGAAAGCCGCATCCCGGACGACATTCTCGACGGCTGGTTCGCTCCGGCGTTGCAGGACAAGGAAATCCGCCGGGACCTCGTCAAATTCGCCACCGGAAGCCCGCCGCGGCGCGAACTGCTCGCCTGGACCGAACGGCTGCGGACGTTCGACCGGCCGGTCCTGGTCGTCTGGGCGGACCGGGACCGGATGATGCCCGCCGACCACGGACGGCGGCTCGCCGAGCTTTTCCCGGACGGCCGGCTGGTCGAAATCCCGGACAGCGGCACGCTGATCCCGGAGGACCAGCCGGAGCGACTGGCCAAGGAACTGATCGCGTTCCTGACCGAAACCGGAGCCCCGCCAGCATGAAGCGCGACAGGCTCGGGCGACGGAATCGGGCCGCTGATCACAATTCTCCGAGCACCACCCGGAAAGACGAAAAAACGCCTCAGGCCGAAACAGGCAACGGAAACCGCACCCCAGTAAGCTCCTCGGACACCGTCCACAAGCGACGCGCGGTCTCTCCGTCCCGAGCTTTCGCAGACCGGCCAACGAGTTTCGGCGCACCGCGGTTCTGCAAGAACCCACGCGGCCCCGCGAAGCTGTTGCCGGGAACATCCGCCAACGCGGCATAAAGCGTCGGCCGCGCACCCTCCTCCGAGGTTTGCGCCACCAGCCGCGTACCGGCTTTCGCCAGCGAGGACAACACCGGCGTCTCCACCTTCAGCAGGTTCGTCGCCGCCGTCCCCGGATGCGCCGCCGTCGCCAGCACCGGGGAACCGACTTCAGTCAGCCGCCTCTGGAGTTCCGCGGTGAACAGCAGGTTCGCGAGCTTCGACTGCCCGTACGCCGCCACCGCCCGGTATGGTTTGCGTTCCCAGTTCAGGTCGGCGAAATCGATCGAACCGACCCGGTGCCCGTTCGACGAGACTGTCACCACCCGGCCCCGGATCCGCGGCAAAAGCAGGTTCGTGAGCGCGAAATGGCCGAGATGATTGGTCCCGAACTGCGATTCGAACCCGTCCGCGGTGCGCGCCAGCGGCGGGATCATGATGCCCGCGTTGTTGATCAGCAGGTCGATCGGCTCCGCGAACCCCGCGGCGAACGCGCGGACCGACGCCAGGTCGGCGAGGTCGAGCCGGCGGACTTCGACGTCGCCGGGCAGTTCCGAAGCAGCCTCGCGGCCGCTGCGCACGTTGCGCACCGCGAGCACCACCCGCGCGCCCTTGGCTGCCAGTGCCGCGGCTGTCGCGCGACCTAATCCGCTGTTCGCACCGGTGATCACGGCGGTGCGGCCGGTCTGGTTTTCCGCGAGAGGGTCCATGCCCCCAAAGTAGGCACCGACAACAATGTTGTCAACGGAAACATGCTGCTAGACTGGCCCGGTGCCCGACCAGTCCGACGACCGCCCCTATCACCACGGCAGCCTCCGCACCGCACTGCTCGACGCGGCCGAACGCGGTTTGCGCGCGCACGGGGCCGATCAACTGTCGCTGCGCGACCTGGCCAGGGAGATCGGCGTCAGCCACGCCGCGCCTCGCCGGCATTTCCCGGATCGGCAGGCGTTGCTCGACGCTCTCGCCGAAGCCGGATTCGCGCGTCTGGACAATGCGTTGCGCTCCGCGCTGAAGACCGCGGACGACTTCCCGGGCCGCGTGCACGCGGCGGCCGCCGCCTACACCCGCTTCGCCACCGAGAACTCGGCGCTGCTCGAACTGATGTACACCAGCAAGCACCGCCCCGGCGCGTCGCGGATCGTGCAGGCCGCCGAAGCGCCGTTCGGGCTGATGAACGACCTGATCGTCGAGGGCCAGGAGCAGGGCGCGTTGCGGGACGGGCCGCCGCAGCGGATCGGGGTCGTGTTGTTCGCGACGCTGCAAGGAATCGCGACCATCGGCAACGGCGCCCTCGTTCCGCCGGAATTGCTCGACGGGCTCGTGGACACCGCCGTCGAACAGTTCCTGCGCGGCGCTCGTCCATAACAAAACCGGTCGGCCACACGAATGCGGCGCCCGATTGGATACCGTGGGCAGCATGGCTGACCAACGACCGCTCGGCTTGCGAGAACGCAAGAAGCTCGACACGCGCAAAGCGCTGAGCGACGCCGCCGTGGCGCTGATGTACGAGAGAGGTCCAGACAACGTTGTCCGCGAGGACATCGCGGAGCGGGCCGGGGTGTCGCTGCGGACGTTCAGCAACTACTTCGCCACGAAATACGACGCGGTCGCCTACCGGCACGGGCACCGGATCCGGCTCAGCGCGCAACTGCTGCGGGAGCGTCCGGCGCACGAACCCCTGTGGACCGCACTCGCCGAAGCGCTCATCGAACCGTTGCGCGCCGACGGAGTTCCCTACGGTCAGCCAGCATCCGACCAGCTCAGCACGGTGCAAGCGTGGAGCGCGACGCCGGAGATGCGCACCGCGCTGGCGCGGGTGGAGACCGGCGATCTGGTCAGGGCGATCGCCGAGCGCACCGGGACGCGGGCCGGCGAACTGTATCCGCAACTGGTGTCCGACGTCGCGATCGCGGCGATGACCACCGTGCTCAACCGGTTCCTGGACGAGAGTCTGGAGAAGACTGTGCCGACGACGCTGCGCGAAGCGTTCGCCTCGATTTCGCTGGGCCTCCCGCCGCGATGATCAGCGCCGGGACGCCGCGGGCAGCGAGTTTTCCCGGCCGTGCGCGGCGAATTCCGCCCGCAGCGCCTTCCGGCCCTCCGCGGTGAGCGGCCGGTACGAGCTGGTCCGGCTCGGCGCGTACCAGACCCGGTCGTCCTCCCAGCCCTGTGCGCGCAACGGCGCTTTGTCGACCTTGCCGCTGCCGGTGACCGGGGCCTCGTCGAGGATCCGGACGAAGGTCGGTCGCCATTTCGTACCGAGATCCGGTTGTGCGGCAAGGAATTCGTCGAACTCCTCCGGATCGAATGCGGCATCCTCCGCGAGAACGACCGACGCCATCAGCAGGTCTCCGGTCTTCGGATCGGGCACGCCGTAGCAGTGCGCCGCGGCGAACCCCGGGTAGCGGCCCAGGATCCGCTCGACCGGGGCGGTGCCGAAGTTCTCGCCGTCGACGCGGAGCCAGTCCGCGGCCCGGCCGGCGAAGTACAGGTAGCCGTCGCGGTCGCGGTAGCCGAGGTCGCCGGTCCAGAAGTCCTCGCCGCCGAACTTCAGCCGCTCGGCCATCGCGGCGGGATGGCGGTAGTAGCCCTCGAACGTTTTCCCGCGTCCCACCGCGACGATCTCGCCGGTCGCGTCCTCGGCGTTCAGCAGCAAGCCGTTCTCGTCGAATTCCGCGAGCGGGCATTCCCGGTTGTCCTGGTCCCGGATTTCCGCGCGCATTCCGGGCGCGGGGCGGCCCAGCGCGTTCGGCGGCGCGTCCGGTTCCGGCACGATGCGGATTCCGCCTTCGCTGGAGCCGTAGCCTTCCCGCACCTCGCAGCCGAATCGACGGCGGAATTCGGCGGATTCGCCCGGCGCGGCTTCCGAGCCGAAGGCGACCTCCAGCCGGTTGTCGGCGTCGGTCGGCTGCTCCGGTTGCGCGACGAGGTAGCTGAGCACCCGGCCGACGTAGTTGAAGTAGGTCACGCCGTGCGCGCGAAGGTCCGGGACGAACTGCGACGCGGAGAACTTCCGTACCAGGACGACAGTCGCGCCGACCTTCGCCGCGGCGGCGAGATTCATCATGATCGCGTGGCCGTGGAACATCGGCAGGCACAGGTAGGTGACCGAATCGCGGTGCAGCGAGACGCGTTCGGCCAGCGCGTCGGTCAACCGGCCGAGGCGGCCGTTGCCGCAGATCACCGCCTTCGGCGTGCCGGTCGAACCGGAGCTGAACAGCAGCAGGAAGATCGCCGCCGGGTCCGGGATGGACGCGGGCAGGCCCGCGCCCGCGTGCGCGGCCAGCAGGTCCTGGTACTCCGCCGATTCGACGTCGAGGACGCGGCGGACAGCCGGCAGCTCGAGGCTCGCGACCTCGTCGCCGTACAACGGTTCGGTGACCAGCACGTCGACGTCGGTGTGGCTGATGTCCGCCGCCAGTTCCGCGCCGCGCCGGGTGGAGTTGATGCCGACCAGGACGTCGCCGGTCACCGCGGCGGCGAAAATCCAGAACACGAAATCCGGCAGATTCTGCAGCAACACCCCGATATGCCGCTGCGACCGGCCTGGCCCCGGCTCGAACGTGCGCAGCAGCGAAGCCCGCACCGCGGCCTCGCGGACGACCTCCTCCCACGTCCAGCTCCGGCCCTCGAACCGCAGCCCCTCGTGCGTGTCCCCGCGCCGGGAGCGGATTACTTCCGCGAACGTCTCCATCGGCCCTCCCTTCGGTCAGCGGTCCGCCGCGAGCACGATCGCGGAATGCGGCACCGGAGATCCGCCAGTCACGAGCACGTGCTCCAACGATTTCGCGGGCTGGTTGACCGAGCTGCCGCGAATCAGCCGGACGCCCTCGGCGATCCCGTTGACCCCGTGGAGGTATCCCTCCCCCAACTGGCCGCCGTGGGTGTTTACCGGCAGCCGTCCGTCGAGTTCGAGCGCTCCGTCAGCGATGAAGTCCTTCGCTTCGCCACGGCCGCAGAATCCGTATTCCTCCAGCTGCAGCAACACCATCGGCGTGAAGGCGTCGTACAGAATCGCGGCGTCGATTCCCTCCGGCCCCACGCCCGATTGCGCCCACAGCTGCTCGGCGACCAGCTGCACCTCGGGCATTTCGTCGATGTCTTCCCGGTAGTAGCTGCTCATCGAAATCTGTTGCGGCCCAACGCCTTGCGCCGCCCCGGCGATCACCGCGGGCGGATGCGGGAGGTCGCGCGCCCGCTCCGCGCCCACGATCACCAGCGCTTGCCCGCCGTCGCTTTCCTGACAGCAATCGAGCAGCCGCAACGGATCGGCGATCATCCGCGACGACTGGTGGTCTTCAAGCGTGATCGGACGCCCGTGAAACCACGCTCGGGGGTTCACCGCCGCGTGTTTGCGGGAAAGCACCGAAACGCGGCCGAAGTCCTCGCTCGTCGCCCCGTATTTGTGCAGATACCGCCGCGCCAGAAAGGCTTCCTGCTGCGCGGGAGTGAGCAGGCCGTACGGATTGATCCAGTTCCGGTATTCCTGATCGGTATTCGCGGTGTAGGCGAACGGCGGAGGCCCGGCCCCGAAGCGGTGCCCGGAGCGTTCGTTGAACGCCCGGTACACCACGACGACGTCCGCGACCCCGGAACTGACCGCGAGCGCCGCCTGCTGCACCGGCGCGCAGGCCCCGCCACCGCCGTGCGGGATGCGGCTGAAGAACTTCAGCCGCGGGATTCCCAACGCCCGAGCGACTGCGATCTCGGGGTTGGTTTCCATGGTGAACAGCGCGAATCCGTCGACTTCCTCGACCGGGATCTGCGCGTCGGCGAGTGCGGCGAGGACGCATTCGCAGGCGAGTCGCCATTCGCTGCGACCGGAATTCTTGCTGAATTCAGTCGCGCCGATCCCGGCGATCGCGGCCTGCCGCGCGAAGCCACTCATGCCGCCACCTCCACAAGGAGTTGCACACTGGTCGATCGCGAGGCGTCGGCATGAACATCGAGGATTCGCTTGCAAGCTGCGCTCATGCCGCCACCTCCACAAGGAGTTGCACACTGGTCGATCGCGAGGCGTCGGCATGAACATCGAGGATTCGCTTGCAAGCTGCGCTCATGCCGCCACCTCCACACGAGCCGTCACATGCACGCCGCGTTCATGGCTTCCGGTGACCTTGATCGTCGCCGCCCCGTCCGCCGCTTCAATAACCTCGCTGGCGAAAGTGAGCGTGTCACCGGGAAACAACGGCAGTCCGAGCCGGAGCGACACCTTGCGGATCCGCGTCGCCGGCCCGCAGACATCGGTGACGTAGCGGTCGATGAACCCGTTGGTGGCGTTGATGCTGATGAAGACGTCCGGCATCCCGCGTTCCCGCGCCTTGCCCGGATCGTGGTGCACGTCCTCGAAGTCCTGCGACGCGATCGCGGTGGCGACGATCGCGGTGCGGTCGAACGGGATCGCCAGCTCCGGCAGACGGTCCCCGAGAGCCAGGGTCATCGGATGTGCTCCTTCGGGTCTCGCGGCCTCAGCTGCGGGAGGATTTCGCCGTGCGCGTGCTCGCTGAACCCGACCTGCAGCGGCAAACCGACTTCGAGCCGGTCGTGGTTAACCCCGGCGATGTCCGCGACCAGCCGGATGCCCTCCTCCAGATCGGCGAGTCCGACGGCGAGCGGGTAGTCGAACGCGGGGTCCTTCGGGTGATACAGCACCGTCCAGCTGTGCAATACCGCGCGCCCGCTGGCGACGACCGTGTCCCACGCGAAGCTCCGGCACACCGGACACGCCGGGCCGGGCGGATGCCGGAGAGCGCCGCAGCCGGTGCAGCGCTGGATCTCCAGCCGTCCCTCGCGGGCGGCGGCGAAGAAGAACTGGTTGTCCTGGGTGATCGTGAGCCGCGGGACCGCGGTGTGCTCCCCCATCAGACGCTCCGCTCGGCCGGGCGGAACCGCAGGATGCGGAAGCGTTCGTCGACCAGCAACTCCCCCGCTTCGTCCACGTAGTGCTTGCGCAGCGTGACGAAATGGCCGTAGCCGAGCGCGGTGCGTTTGCACTCCGAGACGGCTTCGATGGTGAAGTGGCAGGTCACGTGCGTGCCCGGGGTGATCTCGCGGACGTACTCCTGCTCGACGTCGGTGGCCACCACCGAGGTGTAGCCGGCCGCGTCGAGCACGCTCATCAGCCGCGAGTACGCGAAATCCTCCACCGTGCCCTCGCGGCGCAGCTCCTGGATCTCGCGGTAGCGCCGGTACCCGGCCATGATCCAGGTCGAGCACATCGCGGGCGGCGCGACGATGCCGGGACGGCCGGTCGCCTTCGCCGCGGCCTCGTCGACGTACGCCGGGTTGCGGTCGTCGACCGCTTCGACCCAGTTGCGGATCATCGCCTCGTTCACCGCGTACCGGGCCACCCGCGGCGGCTCGGCCTGCTGGCCGGTGAACTCGGCGAAGTCCGTCCGGAGACCGGTCATCACCCCTCCTTGAGCAAGCGTTTGGCAGGACGGTAGGAGCGGCGGGGCGGCCGGACAAGCGCCACTCCCGCTGGGTGGGCGGCTGTCCCGGTTCTAACCGCGATAGCCGCTCACGAGCCGCATCCCCGCCAGCAGCCGATTCCGCAGCTCCCCCGGGTGCACGACGTCGTCATAGGTGGCCGCGCTCGCGAGCCGCCACGGTCCGGCCGCCTCGTTTTCCGCAAGCGCTTGGCTGGTCGCGATGTCCGCCTTCGAGGCCGCCGCACCGACGCGTGCGGGCATGGCACCGAGCGTCGCCCCGGGCAGGGCGAGGCTGAGGGTCTGCCGGTCGAAGGCGTTCTGGCCCATCACCGAACTGCCGAAACCGAACGCCTTGCGCATCGTCACGTGGAACTTCGGCACGTCCGCGCGGTGCTGGGCAAGGAAAAGCCCCGCACCCGCGCGCAAGACGCCCGCGCGTTCCTGGTCGCGACCACCGAGCAAGCCCGGGTTGTCCGCGAGCATCAGCAGCGGCACGCCGAATCCCGTGACGTGCTCGATGAACCGGGCCGCTTTGTCGGCCGCCGCAGTGTCGATCGCTCCGGCGCGCACTGCCGGTTGGTTCGCCACGACGCCGATGACGTGCCCGCCAAGCCTGCCCAGCCCGGTCAGCATCGAAGCGGCGTGGTCGCGGCCCAGCTCGAACCAGGTTTCACGGTCGAGCAGTTCCTCGACCACTGGCCGCATGTCGTAGGGCACGCGGTCGTTCGGCGGGATCAGGTCCAGGAGCGCGTCCGTCCGCCGTTCCTGCTCGGCTGCCACGACCGACGGCGAGAGCAGGCTCAAGTAGCGGCGCACCTGCTCGATCGCTTCGGGGAGGTCGGCGGCGACGAGGTCGACAAGTCCACTATGGACCGCGTGAATGTCGGCACCGCCTAGTTCCTCTTTGGACACTTCCTCGCCCAAGGCGGCGCGCACGAGCGGCGGACCGGCGGAGAACAGCTGCCCGTCCCCCCGCACCAGGATCACCAGGTTCGCGAGCGCCGCGGTGAGCGCACTGTGCCCGGCCGACGGTCCGGCGACCACCGCCGCCACCGGCACTTTCCCGGACAGGTCGGCCAGCGCCTGGAGATCGTTCGGGGCCGGCCGATGCGGGTGCAAGCTGTTCGACGGCCGGTGTCCGGCACCCTCCAGGAACATCACCAGCGGCACGCGTTCCTGTCCCGCGAGCCGGGCGAGACGTTCCCGTTTGGACGCCGCGGCGACGCCGATCGACCCGCCCGCGACGGAAAAGTCCTCCGCGCCGACCAGAACCGGCTTCCCGCCGACGCTGCCGCTTCCGGCGACGAAACCGTCCGCGGGCAGCTCCCCGGCGAGCAATCCGAGCTCAGCGAAGCTGCCGGGATCCAGCAAAGCGGCGATCCGGTCGCGCGCGTGCAGGCCGCTGAGCCGGGCCAGGCGTTCTTCGCCGCCCATCGCCCGCGCGGCCGAGCGACGGGAGGCGAGGTCGGCGAGCAGCGGTTCCCACTCCTCGCGGTTCACTCCCATCGCACCAGCCGCCGGACTACCTTCCCCGTCGCGTTGCGCGGCAACGGATCCCGGGTCAGGAACCAAGCCGTCGGGACCTTGTACCTGGCCAGCCGGTCGGCGAGATAGCCGCGCAGGCCGTCCGCGTCCACTTCGGACTCAGCCCGAAGCACGACCTTCGCGGCGACGATCTGGCCGTAGTCCGGATCCGGCAGCCCGGCGACGATGCACTCGGCGACGCCGGGATGTCCGGAGAGCTGTTCCTCCACCTCCGCCGGGTAAATGTTCTCCGCCCCGCGCAGGATCAGGTCGCTGCGCCTGCTCAGCACGGTCAGCGCACCGTCGCGCAGCAGGCCGAGGTCGCCGGTCCGGAACCAGCCGTCCTCGGTGAACGCGGCCGCCGTCGCGGCCGGGTCGTTGAAGTAGCCGAGCATCACTTGCGGGCCGCGGAGGTGGATCTCGCCGTCGGTGCCGTCCGGGACCGGGCGGCCTTCGGTGTCGCGGATCCGCACTTCCATGTTCGGCACCGGGCGGCCCGCGGTGTCCGGATCGGCGACGAGTTCGGCCGGAGTCGCGAGGGTCGCCGCGGTGGACGATTCGGTGAGGCCGTAGTTGGTGCTCAGCGAGGAGGCCGCGCCGGGCAACGCGTCCCGCAACTGGTCTTTCAGCTCGGCGGTCGACGGCGCGCTGCTGACCGAGACTGTCTTGAGCGTGCTCAGGTCGTAGCCGGACAGATCGGCTTCGACCAGGCGCGAGAGCATCGTCGGGACCGCGCCCCAGTTGGTGATCCGCTCGGTCTGCACCAGCTCCAGCACCCGGTGGAGGTCGAATTTCCCTTGGTGCAGCACGGCGGTGTCGCCCACGGCGAGCCGCACGACGGCGAGGTTGTGCAAGGCGGCGATGTGGAACAACGGCGTGGCAAGCAGGAACCGGCGATCCCGTGCCGGGCGGCCGAATTCCGCCGCGAGCGCGTCGTTGAACAGGTGGAACCAGACGGCGGCGAGCACGTTGCGGTGCGAGTGCGTCGCGCCCTTCGGACGGCCGGAAGTGCCGCTCGTGAAGAGGATGACGGCCGGGTCGTCCTCGTCGACCGGCTGCGGTTTCAGCGCGGCGCCTTCGTGGCGGTCGAGGAGTGCCCGGTACCCGGGGCTGCCGAACTCCAGCACCGGATACCGGTCCGCGACCAGAGGTTTCCGCGCCGAGTCGGTCAGCACGACCTTCGGCGTGGTCAGATCGAGGCCGTGCGCGACCTCCGGCGCGGCCCACATCGAGTTCATCCCGACCGCGATCGCGCCGAGCGAAACCGCCGCCCAGAATCCGACAATCCACTCCGGACAGTTCGCCGCGCACAACGCGACCCGGTCCCCGCGTCCGACGCCGTATTCGGTCCGCAGCACCGCGGCGAGCGCGGCGACCGCGTCGTAATGCCGGGCAAAGGTGAGCCGACTGTCCACAGTGACCAGATACTCGCGGTCGCCGAACTCGCGCGAGGCCTCCAGCAATTCGGTCAGGCACCGATGCCGCCGCGCGAACACCTTCGCCGGCCGGCCCGCGACCGGTTCCGGCCGGATCTCGAACCGCGCGCCCGGCGCGGTCAGCCGCGCGATGATGTCGTCCCGATCGGTCATCGGTCGCCTCCCGTAGTGATCGGTGTCGGTCAACGGATCGTCAGCTGCCCGCCGTCGACGTTCCAGCACTGCCCGGTGACCCAGCCCGCCTCGGCACTGGCCAGGAACACCGCGGCCGCCGCGATGTCGGCCGGCTCGCCGGCACGGCGCAACGGCACCTGCGCGCGAACGTACTCGGCCCACGAATCCGGGTCCGTGTCGTCCAGCCTGCTCGTGCCGACGACGCCGGGGCACAGCGCGTTCACCCGGATCCCGTGCCCGCCCAGCTCTTTGGCTGTCGAGGAGGTCAACGACTGCAGCGCGGCTTTCGACGCGGAGTAGGCCGCCGATCCGGCCCCGGACAGCTTCCCGCCGATCGAGGAGATGTTCACGAACACCCCGCCGTCGCCCTGCTCGACCAGCCGCCTGCCGAACGCGCGGGTCATCAGGAACGGCCCGCGCAGGTTGACCGCGAGGACCCGGTCCCAGGTCTCGACGTCGAGGTCCAGCACCGGCACGCGATCGGGGCCGCGTGCGGCGGCGGCGTTGTTGACGACGATGTCCACGCGGCCGAAGGCGTCGAGAACTCCTGCCAGCAGACGGTCGACTTGCGCTGGGTCGGCGACGTCGCTCACCACCGGCAACGCCCGGCCGCCGGACTGGCGGATCTCGTCGGCCACGGACTGGATGTCCTGCCAGCCCGCGGCCTGCTCTTCCGGCGGGAACTGGCTGGGTGCGCGGCCGCTGCCGGTCACCACGACCGCGCACCCCGCGCGCGCCAGCCCGACCGCGATCGACCGGCCGATCGACCGCATCCGGCCCGCACCGGTCACCACCGCGACCTTGCCGTCGAAACCGCTCAGCGAATACATCTCAGAGCCGTTCCACGATCGCGGCGGTCGCCTGGGCGCCGCCGGCGCAGATCGCCACCAAGCCCAGCGTCTGGTCACGGCGCTCCAGCTCGTCGACGATCTCCGCCAGCAGCCGGATTCCGGTCGCGCCGACCGGATGGCCGATCGCGATGGCGCCGCCGTTGACGTTCAGCCGGTCCTCGTCGACTCCGAGCGTGCGGGCGAATGACAGCGGAACCGACGCGAACGCCTCGTTGACCTCGAACAGATCGATGTCCGCGACGGTCATCCCGGCCCGGCCCAGGACCCGTTCGGCGGCGCGGATCGGCCCGTCCAGCAGGTACTTCGGCTCGGCGCCGACGATGGTCTGCGCGACCAGCCTCGCGCGCGGGCGCAGTCCGAAGGTCTGGTCGGCGGCGACCAGCAAGGCGGCCGACGCGCCGTCGGAGATCTGCGACGCGGTGCCCGCGGTGTGCAGGCCGTCCGCCTCGATCGGAGCGAGTCCGGCGAGGGCCTCGGTGCTGGTGTCGCGCAGGCCTTGGTCCCGGTCGAATCGGCCGTTCTCGAGCGGGACCGGCAGGATCGAACGGCCGAATCGGCCCTCGTCCCAGGCGCGGCGGGCGCGTTGCTGCGAGCGGAGGCCGAACGCGTCCAAATCCGCGCGGCTGAGCCCGCGACGGGCCGCGATCCGGTCGGCTGCCTCGTATTGGGCGGGCAGGTCGACCTTCCAGGACTCCGGACGCGGACGGCCCGCGTCGCCGAGGTTGCTCAGCAGCGGCACCCGGCTCATCGACTCGACCCCGCACGCCATCCCCGCGTCCACCAGCCCGGCCGCGATCTGCGCGGCGATCAGGTGCACGGACTGTTGCGCGGACCCGCATTGCGCGTCGATGGTGGTGGTCGCGGTCTCGTCCGGGAGCCCGGCGTGCAGCCAGGCGAAGCGGCCGACGTTGTTCGACTGTTCCCCGGCCTGCGTGACGCATCCGGCGATGACGTCGGTGACCAGCGCGGGGTCGATGCCGGTGCGTTCGATGATTCCGCGCTGCACGTGGCCGAGCAGTTCGACCGCGTGGATGCCGGACAGCGCGCCGCGCCGCTTTCCGAACGGGGTCCGGATCGCGTCCACGATGACCGGAGTGCCCATCACGCACCTCCTGAAGTCGTGCGGGCCCAGGCGTCGGTGAGGACGGCCGCGTCGTCGCGTTCGGGGCAGGTCACGTTGAGGGCCAGGGCATTTTCCTGCTGCCACAACGAAATCCTCAAGGTTTCGCCGGGGGTTACCGGGCCTGCGAAGCGTGCTCCCAGCTCGCGGAGCCGGGAGGGGTGACCGTCGAGGAAGTGGTCGGCGACGGCTTTGGCGACCAGGCCGTAGGACGCGAGCCCGTGCAGAATCGGTGCGGCGAAGCCTGCTGCGGCGGCGAATTCCGGGTCGGCGTGGAGCGGGTTGCGGTCGCCGTTCAACCGGTACAGCAGGGCTTGGTCGGCGGTCGTGGCGACGTCCAGGACATGTGCGGGGTCGCCTTCCGGCTTCTTCGGTCCAGGCGCGGTGCCCGGATCTCCTCCGAAGCCGCCCTCGCCACGGGCCCAGATGGACATCTTCGAGGTCCATAGTGGACCGTCAGCGTCGGCGACCTCGTGGGCTAGCACGATGACCGCGGCGCGGCCCTTGTCCTGGATTTCCGCGATCCGGGTGGTTCGTTCCGCCGAGCCGGACGTCGGCAATCGGTCGCGGTGGAGGGTGACGACCTGTCCGGCGTGCAACAGTTTCGTGAGATCGACGTCTACGCCTGGCAGCGTCAAACCCTCCGCGGGGCTGTCCCCAGCGGAAATTCCTTGCCCGGCAACGAGTGCGAAGGTGGGCAGGACCTCCAGGTCTCGTTCGTAGCTGTACCGGAGCGTGGTGCCGGAGCCCAGGGAAAGGTGGTACAACAGCACGTCCCGGGTGGTCCAGGCGAGCTGTTGGGTGCGCGGCGGGGCGTTGAGGGCCTTGTCGAGGTCGATGGGCACGAGAGTCTCCTAAGCCGGGGCACCGATAGGGGGCGCGGACGGGAGCCGGTCCCCGAGTTCGGCGGCGAGTGCGTCGGCGGTGCCGAGGGTGAAGGCGATTTGGCGGCCCCAGAGGAAGTAGCGGTGGATCGGATAGTCGATGTCCGCGCCGATGCCGCCGTGCAGGTGCTGGGTCGCGTGCACGACCCGCAGTCCCCCGCGCGACGCCCACCATTTGGCCACCAGTGCGGCGATTTCCGCTTCGTCCTCGCGGCCCTCGTCCAGCAGCCAGGCGGCGCGCTGGGTGCAGACGCGGATCGCCTCGGTATCGAGGTAGGCGTCAGCTGCCCGCACAGCGACAGCTTGATTTGTCGACAGTGGACGTCCGAATTGGACTCGCTCCGAGGTGTACTTCGCGGTGGTCGTCAACGCCTGGGCGCACACTCCGACGCTGACGGCGGCCAGCGCGACCCGGAGACGGCGGAGTGTCCACTGCAGAGCGTCATTGCCGGAGGCCAGGATGTCCTGTGCGGCGGCCCTTGTTCTGTTGAAGACGATTGACGCATGACTTTCGCGGCTGGTGACTTCGACGGAGGTCACGTTGAGGTGGACCGTCGGCACGAGTACTAAATGGACTTGATCGTCTTCCTTGACCGGAACCAAAACCAGATCGGCCTGCCCGCCAGCAGGAACCGACACCACTTCACCGGTGAGTTCGAGTTCGTCGCCGCGCCGGGTCGCGGTCACCGAAACCGTGTCGTCGAACGCGCCGACCAGCAGCGTCGAACCGTCCAGCACACGCGGCAGGATCCGGTTCCGCTGCTCCTCGGTGCCGAACTGGGCGACCGGCAGCACACCGCCCGCGATCACATTCCACAAGGGAACCGGCGCGACGTGTCGGCCTGCTTCTTCGAGCAGCACCGCCAAGCCGGACATCCCCAGACCCGCTCCACCGTCTCTTTCGGACAGACAGATGCCGAGGAGGTCCGCTTCGGCGAGCACTCGCCAGAGGTCGGCGTCGAAGCCGCCCTGCTTCTCGACGGCCACCACCCGGTCGACCGTCGCGCGGTCGGCGAAGATCTTGGCGGCCAGCTCGCGGACCGCGGCCAGGTCGTCGTTGAGGTCGAAATCCATGTCAGCTCCTGGCCTTTTCCGGACGACGGCGTGCGGACAGCGCCATGCCGAGGGTTTTCGCGGCGACGATCTCCCGCAGCACTTCGTTGGTGCCGCCGCCGAAAGTGTTGTTCTGCGCGCGCCGGGCGAGCGTCTCTACGCGCCCGTTCACCGCCGCACCGGGCGAATCGGGCCGCAGCAGGCCACGAGCGCCGAGCACCTCCTGGAGCCGGCTGTACGCGGTCACCACCGCCTCGGTGCCGAAGACCTTGGCAGCAGCGGAATCCCCGCCGCCGAGGGTGCCCGCCGCGACGTCCGCGACCAGCCGCAGGTTGATCAGGTCAGTGGCACTGAGCAGCGCATACACCTCGGCCAGCGTGTGCCGGACCCACGGCAGGTCATACACCGTTCCCGGCCCGAACGGCTCCTCCCGCACCCACTTGAGCACCGCGTCGTACATCTGGTTCGCGATACCGCCGCGCGCGGCGAGGGCGACGCGTTCGTGGTTGAGCTGGCTGGTGATGAGCCGCCAGCCGTTGTTCAGCTCGCCGACCACATTGGACAGTGGAATCCGGACGTCCTCATAGTACGTCGCCGAGGTGCTGATCCCGCCCACCGTATGGATTTCGGTGGCGGAGAAACCCGGGGTATCGGTCGGCACGAGCACGACGGAGATGCCGCGATGCGGGGGCGCGTCCGGATCGGTCCGCACGGCCAGCCAGATCCAGTCGGCGAAGATGCCGGCGCTGGTGAAGATCTTGCTGCCGTTGACGACGAGCGAGTCGCCGTCGATCTTCGCCCGCGTCTGCAGCGACGCCAGGTCGGTGCCCGCGCCGGGTTCGGTGTAGCCGACGGCGAACATCAGCTCGCCGCGCAGGATCGGCGGCAGGAAGAACTTCTTCTGTTCCTCGGTGCCGTGACGCATCAACGCCGGCGCGACCGTGTTCAACGTGACCAGCGACAGCGGGGCACCGGCGCGCAATACCTCGTCGTAGAACACGAAGAGCGCTTCCGGGTCCTCGCCGCGGCCGCCGTATTCCTCCGGCCAGCCGAGGCCGAGCCAGCCGTCCGCGCCCATCCGGCGCAGGATCCGGTCGAACACCGGGCCGCCCTCAGTCTGCTCGGCCAGCGCGCGGCGGTCGTCCTCGTCGATGATGCGGGCGAAATACTCGCGCAACTGCGCGCGGAGCCTTCGCGAGCGCTCCGACAGCTCCGGATGCATGCGTTTCTCTCCTAGTAGTCGGGGTCAGCGGGGCAATCCCAAGACCCGTTGAGCGATGAGATTGAGCTGAATTTCGACCGTGCCGCCGCCGAACAGCACGGCGGGCAGGCCGAGATGGTCGATGACGTGCCCGCCCTCCGCGCTCGCCGAACCGGGGCCGAGCAGGGCGATCACCTCGCGCGAACCCTCCTGCTGGGCGAGCGCGCTGAACACCTTCTGCACGCTGACCTCGGCTCCCAGGTCCAGTCCGGCGAGCCGGGCCAGCACACCGCGGAGGCCGAGCGTGGCGAGCGTCAGTTCCCGCGACGCGCACCGGCCGAGTGCTGCCAGTGCGTCGAGATCATCCGGATTGTCGCGAAGCAATTGGCGGATCCGGTCCGACGAACCGTGCGCGAGCGTCGCGCCCATGTTGTGCCGTTCGTTGGCCAGCGTGGTCGTCGCGAGCCGCCAGCCGCTGTTCGGCTCGCCGACGAGATCGCGGTCCGGGACGAACACGTCGTCCAGGAAAACCTCGTTGAACTCCGCGCGTCCGGTGGCCTGCCTGATCGGCCGGACGGTGACGCCTTCCGCGGCCAGGTCGACGAGGAAGTACGAGATACCCCGGTGCCGTGGCGCGTCCGGGTCGGTCCGGGCTAGGCAGACGCCCCAATGCGCTTCGTGGGCCAGCGACGTCCAGACCTTCTGTCCGGAGATCCGCCAGCCACCGTCCACTTTGGTCGCCCGGGTGGTAAGCGAGGCGAGGTCCGAACCGGCGCCCGGTTCGCTGAACAGCTGGCACCAGCGGACCTCACCGCGCAGACTCGGCAGAACGAACCGGTCGCGTTGCTCCGGCGAGCCGTGCACGAGCAGAGTCGGCAGGACCCATTCGCCGATCACCGTGGTGGGCTGGGGAATCCCGCGCCGCTCGAACTCCTCGGCGATGACGGCCTGTTCGAGCGGTCCGGCGTCCAGGCCGTACGGCTTCGGGTAGTGCGGTGCGGCGAGACCAGCGTCGGCGAGCACGCGGATCGACGGCTCGGCGGCCATCTGATCAAGGACGGGCGCGACCTGGCGGCGCAATTCGGCACAGTCGCTGGGGCTGGCGAGCGTCAGGTCGCGGGTCGTGGTCCGGGCGCGTTCGCCGAGGGTCCGGGCGGCTGATCGGCCGAGGGATCCGGACAACGCGACGGCGCGCCGCCAGTAAAGGTGCGCGTCGTGTTCCCAAGTGAAGCCGATCGCGCCGAGAAGACGGACGCAGCCGACGGACGCGTCCACCGCGGCCGGGAGCGCGGCGTGCCGAGCCTGCGCCGCGGCAAGTGCCTGCTGCGCAAGGGAATGCCGCTCCGCCCGGGCCGCGTCCCAGGCAGCGGCCGTGGCGATCTCGCGTTGCAGGAGGATGCCCGCCGCCTGATGCTGGACCGCTTGGAAGGAGCCGATCGGACGCCCGAACTGGACGCGGGTGCGGACGTGCTCGACAGCGCAGTCCAGAGCCCAGCTACACAGCCCCGCCGCCTCCGCCGCCGCCGGGACCGCGAGGGCCAGCTCCGCGCGTTCCGGACGGATCTCAATGAGGTTCTCCTGAGATACCAGGAAGTTCTCCAGCTTCAGCCGCGCCGCGGATCTGGTCAGATCAACGTCCTCGACTGGGATCAGCTGGCTGGGCTCTGGCCGTAGCACGAACCAGACCTGCTGAGCGCGGACCACCGCGATCTCCGCGTCCGCGAGCCCGAGCGACGGACAACTGGTGCCGTTGACATACCAACCGTCGGCGGTGCTGGTAGCACGGAGGCCGTCAAGTACGACAGCACCGGTCGCCCCGGCGGCGAACGCACGCAACTCCTCCGTCGGTTCGGCGACAGCGAGGACGGCGCTGGCGGTGACAGTCGGCAGGAACGGACCAGGCACCAGGTGACGGCCGAACTGCTCGGCCACCACGGCGAGTTCGAGCAGGCCAGCGCCTTGGCCGCCGACGGATTCCGGCAGGTGCAGGGAATGCCAGCCTTGTTCGGTGAGGGCCTTCCAGAGGTCAGACCGCCTTGGTTGGCCGTCCGGCGCGCACCGGAGGGCAGATTCGGCCAGGTCGCGGTGCTCCTCCCCATAACCCGGCTGACTGCCCGACAAGGCACCAGTCCCGACGTCCGGCACGCGCCGGTCTACGGATTCAGCCAGGTCTCCGTGCCCCGCGCCCGGGGCTCCCCCGAAACCCAACTGGCCGCCCGACGCGGCACGAATCTCGCCGTCCGGCGCATGCCGCACGGCGGACCCGGCCAGATCACGCTGCCCCTCGGCCGGGGCTTCCCCCAAACCCGGCTCGCCGCCCAACCCAGCACGAGTCTCGACGACCCGCGCACGCCGCACGACGGCTTCAACCAGATCACGCAGCCCCTCAGCCGAGGCTTCCCCCAAACCCGGCTCGCCGCCCAACCCAGCACGAGTCTCGACGACCCGCGCACGCCGCACGACGGCTTCAACCAGATCACGCTGCCCCTCAGCCGAGGCTTCCCCCAAACCCGGCTCGCCGCCCAACCCAGCACGAGTCTCGACGACCGACGCACACTGCATGGCGGACCCGGCCAGATCACGCTGCCCCTCGGCCGGGGCTTCCCCCGAACCCGGCTGGCCCCCTAACCCCGCGCGAGTCTCGGCGATCGGCGCATGCCGCATAGCCCACCCGGCAGCGGATGCGGCCAGGTCGCGGTGTTCCTCGGACAAGGCGATAGGCATGGTTCAGATCCGTTCGACGAGCACACAACTGGTGGCGGCCGCGGCGCAGATCGCGATCATCGCGAGGCTGGCGTCGCGTCGTTCGAGTTCCTCGACGGCCGTCGCGAGAAGCCGGAGGCCGGTCGCTCCCGCCGGGTGGCCGAGCGCGATCGCGCCGCCTAGGACGTTGAGCTTGTCCTCCGGGATCTCGTGCACCTGCGCGAAGGACAGTGGAACGGCGGCGAACGCCTCGTTGACTTCGAAAAGATCAATGTCGCCGACCGTCAGACCGGTGCGGTCGAGGAGTTTCCGCGCCGCTGCGACCGGTCCGTCGAGGAGGTACTCCAGGTCGCCGCCGATGACGCACTGGGCTAGCAGCCGCGCTCGCGGGCGGAGGCCCAGTTCGTCGGCGCGGCTTCGGGACAGGAACAGCGCGGCACTCGCGCCATCGGAGACCTGCGACGAGGTGCCCGCGGTGTGCAGACCGTCCGGCACGGTGGTGCGGAGTCCGGCGAGCGCTTCCGCTGAGGTCTCGCGGAGTCCCTGGTCTCGGGTGATCTGGTGGCCGTCCGGCAGGGTCAGCGGGAGGACTTGACGGTCGAAAAGCCCAGCGTCCCAAGCCTTTCGCGCGTTGTGCTGAGAACGGAGGCCGAACGCGTCGAGGTCCGCCCGGGTCAGCCCGCGCTTGCGGGCGATGCGATCCGCTGCGGTGTACTGATCGGGGGTGTTGAGATACCAGTCGGCTGGCCTCGGTGTACCAGTGCCGGTCCCCTGCTTCGGTGTGAGCGGCACACGGGACATCAGCTCGACGCCGCACGCGACACCCGCGTCGACCGTCCCGTTCGCGATCTGCCCGGTGAGCAGGAAAGACGCCTGCATCGACGTGCTGCACTGAGCGTCGATGGTGGTCGCGCCGGTCGCGGTCGGGAGGCCCCCGTAGAGCCAGGCGGTGCGGACGACATGTCCGTGCTGCTCGCCCAGCGGCGTGACGCAACCGCCGATCACCTGCTCGACCGTGTGCGGATCGACACCGGTGCGGTCGAGGACACCCCGCTGGACGCGGCTGAGCAACTCGACGGCGTGCAGGGCGGAAACCCATCCGTCGCGTTTGCCGAACGGCGTGCGGACCGCGTCGACGAGGACTGGCGTCGTGTCTTTCAAGCCCGGATCTCCTTCTCGCGGGGAAGGCCGGACCGGCCCCTGGTAATCGAGCAAGCGTTTGGTTGGAGGTTAGCTTCGTCCCGGCGGGCGGGACAAGCGCGCGTACTGGTGAGCGGGAGTGGCCCGGCCCAGCGTGCGTACGGCATCAACCCGGCGTTCCGACCGCAAGCCAGCGTGCAGCACTTCTCCCCGCCAAGAACCGCCGATGCCACTCACCGGGAGCGGCCGCAACGGCACCGGCCCGCCATCGGCACCATGACGGCATCCCGTCCCGGCATTGGAGGCCCCGTGTCCCACCCCAGCACCGCCCTGGCCGGCCGCACCCCCATCGTCACCGGGGCCGGCGCCGGACTCGGCCGGGCCGAAGCGCTCGCGCTCGCCGCGGAGGGGGCGAACGTCGTGGTCAACGATGTGAGCGACGCCGGGGACAAGGTGGTCGCCGAGATCGAAGCGCGGGGCGGCCGGGCGCTGGCCGTTCCGGGCGACATCGGCGACTGGCAGTACGCCGAAGACCTCGTCACCGCGGCGACCGAGCACTTCGGCTCGCTCGACATCGTCGTCAACAACGCCGGCATCACCCGCGACGCGATGCTCTTCAACCTCGACGAGAAATCCTGGGACGACGTCATCCGGGTCCACCTCAAGGGCCACGCGGCACTGTCCCGCGCGGCGGCGCGACACTGGCGGCAGATCAGCAAAAGCACCGGCAAACCCACCTATGGCCGCCTGATCAACACGTCCTCGGAGGCGTTTCTCCTCGGCGGCGCCGGGCAGCCGAACTACGCGGCGGCGAAGGCGGGGATCGCCGCGCTGACGTTGTCCTGCGCGCGAGGACTGAGCCGCTACGGCGTCCGCGCGAACGCGATCTGCCCGCGCGCCCGGACGGCGATGACGGACGGGATCTTCGCGGCCGGACGCAGCGCGGGCGGGTTGGACATCCTCGCACCGGAGCGGGTCGCGGCGTTTGTCGCGTACCTCGGCTCCCCGGCGGCGGAGGCGGTGAACGGGCAGGTGTTCGTCGTGTACGGAGACATGGTCGCGCTGCTCGCCCCGCCGACCGTCGAGCACCGGTTCGTGTCCGGACAGGGCGCGTTCGACCCGGCTGAGCTAGAGCGGACGATCACGCCGTACTTCGCCGGCCGCGACCCGCGGAAAACGTTTGCGGCCAGCGACATCGTCGGTCTGGCCGACACCGAGACGTCGTGAGCGGCAGTCCCGGTCAGAACCGCGCTCACGACTCACCGCACCGCCGCGGCCATCTCCTCCAGCATCGGCCGCACGTCCCGGCGGCGGTAGCCGAGCAGCTCCGTCTCGCGGGCGTCCGGTTCGTACGAGATCGTCGCGCCGCGGCCGGGGATCAGGACCCGGTCGGGCAGGAACGGGTGTTCCTCGTCGCGTTCTTCGAGAGTCCGGCCGGAGCCGGAGACATCGAAGATCAGCTGGAAGTACTCTCGGAAGCTGAGGTTTTCGTCGCCCACCAGGTACGCCGCGCCGGATTCCCCGCGCAGCAAAGCGCCTTCGACGGCCTCGGCCAGACTCCGCACGGACAGGTAGTTCGTACCGCCGAGCGGCGCGAAGTCCGGCACCTTCCCGGCTAACTCACCGTCAGCCCAAGCCAGCATTTTCGCGAACTGCCGCGTCGACCGGCCGGGGGCCATTCCGACAATCGACGGCGGGTTCAGCGTGCACACGGCGAACCCGTCCCCGGTCAGAGCGCGCGCGTCTTCGTCGGCCAGGCGGCGGGCATCGACGTACGGGTTCGCTTCCGCGAGATCCGGCCGGGCCTGATGGTAATAGCTGCCGATCTGGACGAAACGGCCGACGCCCGCCCGTTTCGCCCGCGACGCGATCGCGGTCACGCCGTCGATTTGGTACGTCCGCCAGAATTCCTCGTCGCCCCAGCCGGAGACGTGCCGGATGTCTTGTCCGGCCGCGAAAACGATCGCGTCGAACGGAGCCAGCGCGGCCTCGTCGAAACCGTCGTGGGCGTAGTCGCCGAGCAGCACCGGCAGGCCCGCGACCAGGGAATCGGCGTCGGGTTCGTGCCGTCCGGCGACCGTCACGGCGTGGCCGGCGCCGCTCAAGTGCGCGGCGGTGTTCGCGCCGATCATGCCGGTGCCGCCGATGACCAAGACCTTCATGCGCGTTCCTCTATCCGAAGTGGGCACGTCCGCCGTCGACCACGGGACCGCGTTCCGACGTGATCCGCAGGCCGCCGTCGGACCAGCCTTCGACCTGCAATTCCTCGCCCGGGAACACCGGCGCGGCGAAGCGGCCCTCCAGGGACGTCAGATCCGCCGGATGTGCGCCGACCTGGCGGGCCGCGACCAAAGCGCCCGCGCCGAGGGTGGCCAAGCCGTGCAGAATCGGGCGCGGCTGGCCGATTCCGGCCGCTGCCGCGGGGTCGACGTGGATATGGTGCCGGTCCCCCAGCAGCCGGTAGAGCACGGCTTGGTTGTCCGCAGTGGACAGTGGCACGGTCCAATCCGGACTGTCCAAAGCGGGCGGACGGCCGGGGCCGCGTTCACCGCCGAAACCGCCGATGCCGGGGCAGAACAAGGACCAGGTCGCGACGAAGTAGTCCGATTCGACGGCCACGTCATAAACCGCCGCGCCGCCTTTGTCCCACACCTCCGGAACGCTGGCCTGCATGGAAATCTCGCCCGCAGGCGGCAATGGCTTCAACACTTGCAGCCGTTGCGAACCGTGCACCGCGTTGCCGACCTCGAACGCCCCGGCCGAGCCGAGGACGTCCGGAGCCCACTGGGCGAGCGTCAGCGCGAACGGCGGCAGCACCCGAAGCCGGTCCTCGAACACCAAGTCGAGTTCGTCCGGCCGGGCGCCGATGGCGAGCGCGTAGAGGATCGGGTCGCGGTCGGTGTAGGCGACGGTGCGCTCGCCGAGGACCCGGCCCTTCCAGTCCGCGGGGCCGCTCACTGCGCACCGTAAACCGGTTCGGGCGCGGGCGCTTCCTTCAGCAGCTCGCGCACGGCCGGGCCGGCTTCGGCGGCGGTCCAGCGGCGGTCCAGTTCACGGGACGGGCCGTGGCTCCAGCCGTTCTCCACGCAGATCCGGCCGCCCTCGACCTCGATCACGCGGCCGGTGACGTCCGCGGCGTCCTCGCTGGCGAGCCACGCGACGATCGGCGACACGTTGCCCGGGTGCATCGCGTCGAACCCGTCGTCCGGCGCGGCCATCTGCGCCGCGAACGGGCCTTCGGTCATCCGGGTGCGCGCGGCCGGGGCCAGCGCGTTCACCGTGATGCCGTACCGGCCGAGTTCCGCGGCTCCGACCAGCGTCAACGCGGCGATCCCGGCCTTGGCGGCGCTGTAGCTGCCCTGGCCGACGCTGCCCTGCAGACCCGCGCCGGAGGTGGTGTTGATGATCCGCGCCGCCCGCGTACGCCCGGCTTTCGCCTCCGCGCGCCAGTAACCGGCGGCGTGGTGCATCAGCGCGAAATGCCCCTTGAGGTGCACCGCGACGACCGCGTCCCACTCCTGTTCGCTGGTGGTCACGATCATCCGGTCGCGCACGAAGCCGGCGTTGTTCACGACGATGTCCAGCCCGCCGAACTCCTCGACCGCCTGCCGCACCAACGCTTCCGTCGCCGCGAAGTCCGCGACGTCGGCGCCGTTGGCCACCGCTTCGCCGCCCAGCGCGCGAATCGCCTCGACCACTTCGCCGGCCGGACCGTCGGACGCCCCCTCTCCCGCCCCCGACGTGCCGAGGTCGTTCACCACGACGCGCGCACCCTGGCGGGCGAGTTCCAGTGCGTGCTCGCGGCCGAGTCCGCGGCCGGCCCCGGTCACGATCGCGACCCGGCCCTCCAAGATCCCGCTCACATCATCTCCGTTCGTCTTCCGGCCAGCGAGGCGGTTCCCCGTAAACCAAGCAAGTGTTAGGCTACCAAGCAATCGCTAGGTTAGGAACGCACGTGACGATTTCCACGCAGCTCCACGACAACGGCACCTTCGTGGTCACCATGGACTACCCGCCGGTGAACGCCCTGCCGGTCGCCGGATGGTTCCGCCTCGCCGAAACCGTGCGGGAGGCGGGCGAGGACCCGGCGGTGCACGTCGTCCTGCTCCGAGCCGAGGGCCGCGGCTTCAACGCCGGCGTCGACATCAAGGAAATGCAGCGCACCACCGGTTTCGACGCCCTCGTCGGCGCGAACCGCGGCTGTTACCTGGCATTCAAGGCGATCTACGAATGCGCCGTGCCGGTGATCGCCGCGGTGAACGGCTTCTGCCTCGGCGGCGGCGTCGGGCTGGTCGGCAACTGCGACACGATCATCGCCGCCGACGACGCGTACTTCGGCGTCCCCGAGGTGGACCGCGGCGCCCTCGGCGCGGCGACCCACCTCGCCAGGCTGGTCCCCCAGCACCTGATGCGCACGCTGTACTTCACCAGCCGCACCATCGCGGCGAACGACCTGGTACAGCACGGCTCGGTACTGGAAACCGTGCCGGCCGCCGATCTGCACGACGCCGCGCTCGCCCTGGCCGCCGAGGTGGCCGCGAAGGACCCGCGCGTCATCCGGGCCGCCAAAGCCGCGCTGAACGGCATCGACCCGATCGACGTCAACCGCAGCTACCGTTACGAACAGGGCTACACCTTCGAACTCAACCTCGTCGGAGCCGCCGACGAACACCGCGACGCCTTCGTCGCCACCGGCCGCCCGGCGAACGACTGACCTCTCGAGGAGACCCGTGCCTCTCCGCACCCCGCTCACCGAGCTGACCGGCGTAACCCACCCGATCGTGCAGACCGGCATGGGCTGGGTCGCCGGCCCGCGCCTGGTGTCCGCGACCGCCAACGCCGGCGCCCTGGGCATCCTCGCCTCCGCGACGATGACCTACGACGAGCTCGACCACGCCATCAAGGAAGTCAAACAGCGCACGGACAAACCCTTCGGCGTAAACCTGCGCGCCGACGCGGGCGACGCCACCGAACGCGCCGAACTGCTGATACAGCACGGCGTCAAGGTGGCATCCTTCGCCCTGGCCCCCAAAAAAGACCTGATCGCCCGCTTGAAGGACCACGGCCTGGTCGTGATGCCCACAGTCGGCGCCGCACGCCACGCCGAAAAGGTCGCCTCCTGGGGCGCGGACCTGGTGATGATGCAAGGCGGCGAAGGCGGCGGCCACACCGGTCCCACCGCCACCACCCTGCTGCTGCCATCCGTACTGGACGCAGTTGATATCCCAGTGGTCGCCGCCGGAGGCTTCTTCGACGGCCGCGGCCTAGCCGCCGCCCTGTCCTACGGCGCGGCCGGAATCGGCATGGGCACGCGCTTCCTGCTCACCAGCGACAGCGCGGTCCCGGACGAAATCAAGCGCACCTACCTAGGCTTCGGCCTGGACGGCACCGTCGTCACCACCAAAGCCGACGGCATGCCACACCGCTTGCTGCGCACGCCGTTCATCGAGGGCCTCACGAAGGAAGGCTTCGCGCGGCGAATGACCCGAACCCTGCGCCGGACAACGGATTTCAAGCGATTGAGCGGCCAATCCTGGCCGTCCCTGGTCGCCGACGGCCTGCGCATGAAGCGCGGCAGCGACCGCTCGTGGACGCAAACGATACTGGCCGCGAACACCCCCATGCTGCTCAAAGCAGGCCTGGTAGAAGGCGATACCCGAGCCGGGATGCTGGCCGCCGGGCAGGTAGTCGGCGTAATCGAAGACCTGCCGAGCTGCGCGGAACTGGTGACCCGAATCGTGGACAGCGCACAAGAACGACTGAAGTCCACCTCCGCCCTGCTGGACTGAGTGAGGATCCGAGGACTCTGATTCCCTCAGGGTTCCCCTCACAGACCACACCCACCCCACCGCAACCGGGACGGCGGCAAAGTAATCGGCCACGACGCGGCACCATCCCGACCAGTCGTCCTTCCTGCACGTAGTCCCGAAGAAGAGCGTGACGGTTCGCACTGCTAGCCAACAGCCGGTCAACCGATGCACCAACGCACCCAACTCAACCAAGCACCCACACCACCCCCGCACCCCGATACGAAGCCAAAAATGCAGTCTGCGGGGGCTTGTCAAGGCATCTTTCCCGCCTTGACAAGCCCCCGCAGACTGTCATCACAATCAGCTTCGGGGTGCCCTCTCACAAACGAGGCGCAATGTCGCCCCCAGGCGACGAGCCCCCTCCCTCCTACAAACGCTCCAAAACAGTCACATTAGCCTGCCCCCCACCCTCACACATCACCTGCAGCCCAAACCGCCCCCCACTCCGCTCCAGCTCATGCAGCAAAGTAGTCATCAACCGAGCCCCAGTAGCCCCAATAGGATGCCCCAACGCAATCCCGCCCCCATTCACATTCACCTTCTCATGCGGCACACCGATCTCCCGCATCCACGCCAAAACCACCGGCGCGAACGCCTCATTGCACTCGAACAGATCGATGTCCGCCACAGACATCCCGGTCTTCTCCAACGCCCGCTGAGTAGCCGGGATAGGCGCGGTCAACATCCACACCGGATCCGCGCCATACACGCTGAGGTGATGCACCCGAGCCCGAGGCGTCAACCCATGCTCCGCCACCGCCCGTTCGGACGCGATCAGCAAAGCCCCAGCACCGTCACTGATCTGCGACGCCACCGCGGCCGTGATCGGACTCCCCTCCTCCAACGGCTTGAGCCCGGCCATCTTCTCCGATGTCGTATCCCGGCGCGGCCCTTCGTCCACAGAAAACGACCCCACCGGCACGATCTCCCGTTCGAACCGACCGGAATCGATAGCGGCCGAGGCACGGCGATGGCTCTCCAAGGCGAATTCCTCAAGAGCAGCCCGGGAAAGCCCCCACTTCTCGGCGATCATCCGCGCCGAGCGGAACTGCGAAACTTCCTGATCGCCATACCGGGCCTGCCACCCAGGCGATTCCGCGAACGGCGTGCTGAACCCGAACTGCTGCCCCACCACCATCGCCGAAGAAATCGGAATCGCAGACATATTCTGCACTCCCCCGGCAACAATGAGATCCGCGGTCCCGGACATCACCCCCTGCGCCGCGAAATGCACGGCCTGCTGGCTAGACCCGCACTGCCGGTCGATGGTCACCCCCGGCACGTGCTCCGGAAACCCGGCCACCAGCCACGCAGTCCGAGCGACGTCCCCGGCCTGCGACCCGATCGTGTCGCAACACCCGAACACGACGTCGTCGACCGCACCGGGATCGATGCCGGTCCGCCGGACGAGCGCGGTGATCGCGTGCGCTCCCAGATCAGCGGAATGCACTCCGGCGAGCGACCCGCCACGACGCCCCACCGGAGTGCGAACGGCGTCGACCACATATGCCTCAGGCACGAATCCTCCAGAATCAGGGATGCTGACTGCTCACCGAGACGACTTCACCGGTGAGATAAGACGAATACGCACTAGCGAGAAACACCATCACATTGGCGACTTCCCACGGCTCCGCAGCCCGGCCGAACGCCTCGCGCCCCTTCAGTTCAGTCAGCAACTCGGCGGTCGTGACCTTCTCCAAGAACGGATGCATCGCGAGACTGGGCGAAACCGCGTTGACCCGGATCCCGGAAGGAGCCAAATCCATCGCCGCAGACCGGGTCAACGCCATCACACCCGCCTTAGCCGCCGCGTAATGCGCCTGTCCCTCCTGCGCCCGCCAGCCGATCACCGAAGCGTTGTTGACGATCACCCCGCGGGTACCGCGAGCGATCATCCGCCGAGAAGCCGCACGAATACACCGAAAAGTCCCGGTAAGCGTCACGTCGAGCACCAACGACCATTGCTCGTCGGTCATCTCGGTAATCGAAGCCGTACCGCCAAGACCCGCGTTGTTGACCATGATCTCAACCCCGCCGAACGGCTCCGCGGCGTCCAGCAAAGAAGCGACCTGTTCCTCTTTGGTCACATCACAAACCACCGACGCGACCCGCTCCGCCCCGAACTCCGCCCCCAGCTTGGAAGCCGCCTCAGCGAGCCGTCGCTCATGCGTATCCCCGATAACGACCGCCCGAGCACCTTCCTCCAGGCACCGCCGGGCAACAGCCGCCCCGATCCCCGCCCCTGCCGCCGCAGTCACCACAACCACGCGCTCGGCAAGCAACCCGTGCCCCGGCACATAATCCGGCGCAGGCTGTTCCGGTTTAACACTCACGGTCGCGGCTCCTTAGGCAAGCCAAGCACCCGCTCGGCGATGATGTTTCGCTGAATTTCGTCCGACCCGCCGTAAATCGTGTCGGCCCGGCTGAACAAGAAAAGCGTCTGCTGAGCGTCCAGATCGTAAGAACCGGCCGCAGTCAAGGCAGAACCCCCGCGGACGTCCATCGCCAGTTCCCCCAGCTCCCGATGCCACCGAGCCCACAACAGCTTCGACACCGAAGCCTCCGGCCCCTGCGACCCGGCCTCGTACGCGCTGAGCGTCCGCAACGCATGCACCCGCAGCACTTCGAGGCCCACCGATGCCTGCGCCAGCCGATCCCGCACCACCGGATCGTCATAGCGCCCATTCGCCTTGGCAGTAGCCACAATCCCGGCCAGCTCCCGGGCGAACCCGACTTGCTGCCCGATAGTCGACACCCCGCGCTCGAACCCGAGCGTCGCCATCGCGACCCGCCACCCGTCCCCCGGCGCGCCGACGACCAGCGAATCCTCAGTCCGGGCCCCGTCGAAGAAGACCTCGTTGAACTCGCTGGTCCCGGTCAACTGCCGGATCGGCCGCACCTCGACCCCGGGCTGGTCCATCGGCACCAGCAGATACGACAACCCGGCGTGCCGCCGGGAACCCGCCTCGGTCCGCACCACCGCGAAACACCACTGCGCGTGCTGAGCCAGCGACGTCCAGATCTTCTGCCCGTCGATCACCCACTCGCCGCCGTCCAGCCGCGCGCGCGTGCGCACCCCGGCAAGGTCCGAGCCCGCGCCAGGCTCGGAATAGCCCTGGCACCACAGCTCGGCGACCCCGACGATCCCCGGCAGGAACCGCCGCCGCTGCTCATCCGTGCCGTGCGCGATCAACGTCGGCCCGAGCAGCTCTTCGCCAAGGTGATTGACCCGAGCAGGCGCATCGGAGCGCGCGTACTCCTCGTGGAAGATCACCTGCCGCAGCAGGCTCAGCCCGCGCCCGCCGTACTCGACCGGCCAGCCGAGGCACGTCCAGCCGTGCGCCGCCAGGTGCTGGTTCCACGCCTGCCGCTCCTCCGGCGCCTCGTGCTCGCGCCCGGACCCGCCGAGGCCCTTCAGCGCGGCGAACTCGCCGGCGAGGTGGTCGCCGAGCCACTCGCGCACGTCGGCGCGGAACTGCTCGTCCTCGGGGGTGTAGCGAAGATCCACCCGTCCTCCTGGTCCGCCGGTGCCGGTCCCGCCACGCTACCAAACCAAGCACTTGTTTGGTAGCATCGCCGCCGAACCGAGAAGGAGTGATGCGCGTTGAGCGGAACCGAAGAAAGCACCGACGAGCAGGTCGTGACGTACGAGGTGCGCGGTCCGGTCGCGGTCGTCACGCTGAACCGGCCGCAGTACCGCAACGCGCAGAACTCGAAGATGACCTACGCGCTGGACGCCGCGTTCACGAAGGCGGTGGACGACGCGGACGTCAAGGCGATCGTGCTGGCGGGCAACGGCAAGCACTTCTGCGCCGGGCACGACATCGGCACCCCCGGGCGCGACATCGACCAGAGCTTCGAGCGCAAAGCGGTCATCTGGTGGGACCACACCGACCGGGCGGGCGTCGATTCGCGCTTCGCCCGCGAGTCGGAGGTCTACCTCGGCATGTGCCGGCGCTGGCGGGAGATCCCGAAGCCGGTGATCGCGATGGTGCAGGGCGCGTGCATCGCGGGTGGCCTGATGCTCGCGTGGTCGTGCGATTTCATCGTGGCCTCCGACGACGCGTTCTTCTCCGACCCGGTCGTGCGGATGGGCATCCCGGGCGTCGAATACTTCGCGCATCCGTGGGTGATGAACCCGCGCGCGGCGAAGGAATTCCTCTACACCGGCGACCGGTTCGGCGCGGACCGCGCGCAGGCGCTCGGCATGGTCAACCACGTGGTGCCGCGCGCCGAGCTCGAAGAGGCGACGTTCGCGATCGCCGAGCGGATCGCGCAGATGCCGCAACTGGGTCTGGCGCTGACGAAGAAGGCGGTCAACCAGGCCGAAGACCTGATGGGCATGCGGTCCGGAATGGACTCTGTGTTCGGCCTGCACCACGCCGCGCACGCGCACAACGCCGAGCTGGACACCGATTCTCTCGCCGGGCTCGACGCGCGGTCGATGGCGAAGGCCAACAAGAAAGCCGCGGGAGAGTCATGAGCCCGGAATTCACCGCTGCGGAAGAAGAGTTCCGCGCGGAGGCTCGCGCCTGGCTGGAGGAAAACAGCCCCGGCCCGCTGCGGTCGATGGACACCGAAGACGGCGCTCGCGCGCACCGCGAGTGGGAGGCGAAGCTCGCCGAGGGCCGGTGGTCCGTGGTCACCTGGCCCGCCGAGTACGGCGGCCGCAACGCGACGCTGACCGAGTGGGTGCTGTTCGAGGAGGAGTACTACCTCAGCGGCGCGCCGACCCGGATCGCGCAGAACGGCATCTCGCTGCTGGCCCCGATCATCTTCGAACACGGCACCGACGACCAGCGCCAGAGGCACCTGCCGCGCACCGCCAACGGCACCCGGATCTGGGCGCAGGCCTGGTCCGAACCCGAAGCGGGCAGCGACCTCGCCGGGATCCGCAGCACCGCCGTCCGCGACGCCGAACGCGGCGGCTGGGTCCTCAACGGACAGAAGATCTGGAGCTCCCGCGCCCCGTTCGCCGACTGGGGTTTCGGCCTGTTCCGCTCCGACCCCGAAGCCGAACGGCATCGCGGTCTCACCTACTTCCTGTTCCCGCTCGATTCCGACGGCGTCACCGTCCGGCCGATCGCACAGCTCGACGGCGACTGCGGTTTCGCCGAGATCTTCTTCGACGACGTCTTCGTGCCTGATCAGGACGTGCTCGGCGGGGTCGGCGACGGCTGGCGCGTCGCGATGAGCACAGCGGGCAACGAACGCGGCCTGTCGCTGCGTTCGCCGGGGCGGTTCCTCGCGGCGGCGGACCGGCTGCTGGACCTCTGGGCCGAGCGCGGCTCCGAGGCCCCGCACCTGCGGGATCGGGTGGCCGACGCCTGGATCAAGGCCGAGTCCTACCGGCTCTACACCTGGGACACCGTCGACCACGTGCAGAACGGCGGCGACGTCGGCGCGGCGGGCAGCGTGAACAAGCTCTTCTGGACCGGGCTCGACCTCGGCATCCAGGAAACGGCGCTGGACCTGCTCGGCCCGGACCAGGAGCTGCTCGGCCCCGGCGCGACGGCCGACGGGGGCTGGATGGAGGACTACCTCTTCGCCCTCGGCGGCCCGATCTACGCCGGCACCAACGAAATCCAGCGCAACATCGTCGCGGAACGGCTGCTCGGCCTCCCCCGCGGCGACCGCAGGAAGGCACAAGCATGAAGTTCCGGCTGTCCGCCGAACAGCGCGCGTTCGCCGAAGCGCTGGACGCCCTGCTGGGCGCGGCCGACGTCCCCGGCGTCAACCGGTCCTGGGCGGCCAAGCGGCCGGAATCCGGGCTGTTGCTGTGGAAGCAGCTGGCCGAGCTGGGGGTCACAGCGCTTGGTGTGCCCGAGGAACACGGCGGCGTCGATGGGACACCGGTCGATCTGATCGTGGCCTTCGAGCGCCTCGGGTACCACGGCGTCCCGGGTCCGGTGATCGAGTCGATCGCCGCCGCACCCGCGCTGCTCACGGACGCTTCGTTGCTGTCCGCGCTCGCCGCTGGGGACTCGGTGGTGACTTTCGCGAGCGCGCCAATGACGCCGTACGCGCTGGACGCTGATGTCGCGACGGATGTCTTCGTGGTCGGCGATTCCTTGTCCCGGGCGGAAATCGGCCGATCGCTGGAGTCGGTTGACCCGTCTCGGCATCTGTTCGAGGTGACCGCCGCGGCCGAGGTTCAGCCGCTCTCCCCGGAAAAGCGCGCACAGGCGCTCGACCTCGCCAGCCTCGCCTGCGCGGCAGAGTTGCTCGGCTGCGGCGAGCGAATGCTGGCCGACACAGTCGCCTACCTCGGCCAACGACGGCAATTCGGCCGCGTGATCGGCGAGTACCAAGCGCTCAAGCACGCCGCCGCAGACGTCCGGGTGGCGCTCGATTTCGCCCGCCCGCTGCTGCTCGGCGCGGCCCGCGAGCCCAGCGCCCGCGCGATCTCGGCGGCGAAGGTCGCGACGTCGGACGCGGCCCAGCTCGCCGCGCGCACCGGACTGCAGCTGCACGGCGCGATCGGCTACACGCTCGAATGCGATCTGAGCCTGTGGCTGTTGCGCGTCCGGGCGCTCGTGGGCTGTTGGGGCACGCCCGGCGTACACCGCGCGCGGGTGCTGGAGAGCCTGATGAGGGGCCGCTGATGCACTTCGCGCTGACCGACGAGCAGCGGGAACTCGCCGCTGCCGTCCGCGGGCTGGTCCAGCGACGAGCCGCGAAGACCGATCTGCGGGCGGCGATCGATTCGCCGACCGGATACGACGCCGAACTGTGGTCCGCGTTGTGCGAGCAGATCGGTGTCGCGGCGCTGGCCATCCCCGAGGAGTACGGCGGGGGCGGATTCAGCCTGTTCGAAACACATGTCGTACTGGAGGAGCTGGGCGCGAGCCTGACCCCGTCGCCGCTGCTGGGGTCCGGAGTGCTTGCCGCGCAAGCATTGCTGGCCGCGGAAGCGCCTGAGCTGCTCCCCGAAATCGCTGCCGGCGAGGTCGTCGCGCTGGCCTGGGCGGATCGTGCCGGACGGCATCGAACCGACGGTTCGGACGTGGTCGCGTCCTCCGGCGTCCTGAACGGCACCGCGACTTTGGTGCTGGACGGCGCACAGGCATCTCACCTGCTCGTGGTTGCCATGGCAGACGGACGCCCCGCGCTGTTTCAAGCCGCCGCGACCGCTGAAGCGACCCCAGCGGTCGACCAGACGCTCCGGTTCGCCCAGGTCGAGTTCCGCGACACCCCGGCGACGTTGCTCGCGGAGGACTTCGCCAAAGCGCTCCCCCGGCTGCACGCCATCGCCGCGATCGCTTGCACCGCACTGCAAGTCGGCGGCGCACAGTCCTGTTTGGACCGTACGGTCGCGCACCTCAAGGAGCGCGAACAGTTCGGCCGTCCGCTCGGCTCCTTCCAGGCGTTGAAACATCGGGTCGCGGACATGCTGGTGCAGGTCGAAACCGCGCGCTCGATCTCGTGGGCGGCCGGGTTCGCGGCAGGCAACGGCGACGATCTCGTCCGGCAGGCGGCGTACGCGAAATCCTGGTGCAGCGAAGCATTCACCGCGGTAGCGGCCGAAACCGTCCAGCTGCACGGCGGAATCGCGATCACCTGGGAGCACGACGCCCAGCTGTACTTCAAACGAGCGCACGCGCTGGCGCACCTCTTCGGCGACGCTCGCGAACACCGGACGCGGCTATGATCCACCACGTCGGAATCACCGTGCACGACCTCGCCGCGTCGACCGGGTTCTACCGAGATTTGCTCGGCGGCAGCGTCGAAGGGCCGTTCGAGCGCAGCGGTCCGCGGATCGACGAGGTCACCGGATATCCCGGAGTGATCGTGCGCCAAAGCTTCGTGTCCGCCGACGACGGCGACACGGTGGTCGAGCTGCTGCAGTACGAAAACGGGTCGCCGACGCGGATCGACCCGGACCACGGGCAGGCAGGCGCCGCGCACGTCGCGATCACCGTCGACGACCTGGACGCGACGCTGGAAAGGCTGCGCGGACGCGGGGTCGCGGCGGTGTCGGAGCCGATCGTCACCAGCCATCCGATGGCCGGCTGCCGCGCGGTGTACGTGCTCGACCCGGACCGGGTCCGCGTCGAACTGGTGCAACTGCCCGGCTGAGCGGAACAACACTGGAGGAACGAATGGGCGGCAAGTCCATGACGCTGGACGGCGTCACCGAGTACGTCCGGTCCGGCATGACCGTCGGGATCGGCGGATGGGGGTCGCGGCGCAAGCCGATGGCGATGGTGCGCGAACTGCTGCGCAGCGACGTCGAAGACCTCACGCTGGTCACGTTCGGCGGGCCCGAAGTCGGACTGCTGTGCGCGGCGGGCAAGGTGCGCCGGGTGATCTACGGGTTCGTCTCGCTCGACACGATCCCGCTCGACCCGCATTTCCGCGCCGCGCGCGAGGGCGGCCGGGTCGAGACGACCGAGTACGACGAGGGCATGTTCGTCGCCGCGCTGCGGGCGGGCGCCAACCGGCTGTCGTTCCTGCCGACGCGCTCCGGGCTGGAAAGCGACGTGCTGCTGATGAACCCGGAGCTGCGGACCGTCGCGTCGCCTTATGACGACGACGTCTACCTCGCGGTGCCCGCGGTGCGCCCGGACGTCTCGCTGCTGCACCTCAACCGCAGCGACACCCTCGGCAACGGCCAGTTCCTCGGCCCCGACCCGTACTTCGACGATCTGTTCGCGATGGCGTCGGAAAAGACGCTGCTGAGCGTCGAGAAGATCGTGGACACCGAGGACCTCACCGCCACCGAACGATCGACGTCGCTGCTGATCAGCCGGATGTTCGTGAACGGCGTGATCGAGGCCCCGAACGGCGCGCACTTCACGTCGTGCGACCCGGATTACGGCCGCGACGAGGCGTTCCAGCGGCATTACGCGCAGTCGGCGCAGGACGAGGTCTCGTGGAAGCAGTTCCGCGAGACCTTCCTGACCGGCGACGAGGCCAGCTACCACGAAGCAGTGCGCGCCTTCCACCGCGCGACCGAGAAGGAGTCCGCATGAATGCCCCCGCGACCCGCGCCGAGGTCTGCGTCGCCGCGTGCTCCGACGCGTGGCGCGGCTCCGGCGAGGTGCTGGCCCACGCGGTCGGCACGGTCCCGGCGATCAGCGCGCGGCTGGCCCGCCTCACCCACTCCCCCGAACTGGTGCTGTCCGACGGCGAATGCCACTTCATGGCCGACCCGCCGCCGCTGGGCAAGACCGCCGCGGCCGGCGGCACCGTCGAGGGCTGGGCGCCGTTCGGCCGGATCTTCGACATCCTCAACACCGGGCGCAGGCATTCGATGATGGGCGCGAGCCAGATCGACCGGTTCGGCAACCAGAACATCTCGCTGATCGGCGACTGGCGGAAACCGAAACGCCAGCTGATCGGCATGCGCGGCGCGCCGGGCAACACGGTCAACCACCGCACCGACTACTGGGTGAGCCGGCATTCGAGCCGGGTGTTCGTGGACCGGGTCGACATCGTGTCCGGCGTCGGCAACGACCGGGCCCGCGCGCACCCCTCGACGGCGCTGCGGTTCCACGACCTCGGCGTGGTGGTGACCGACCTGGCGGTGCTCGACTACGACGAGGACGGACGGCTGAAGGTGCGTTCGCTGCACCCGGGCGTCACCGAGGACGAGGTGCGCTCGAACACCGGCTTCGAGCTGGACTTCAGCGGAGCCGGGGTGTCCCGGGAGCCCGACGAGCACGAGCTGGACCTGATCCGCACCGTGCTCGATCCATTGGACGCCCGGGATCGAGAGGTCCAAAAGCGAGAGGTCAAGGTGCCCCGGTCCTGAACCGCTCAGCCGGCGAGCAACCCGCCGTACAGCATCGCGAGGTACTGCTCCGCCACGACGTCGTGGCGGAGCTTTCCGCGCGGGTTGTACCAGCGGACCGACGACCAGACGGTGTCCCGGATGAACCGGTAGACCAGGCTCACCTCGAGGTCGTCGCGGAATTCGCCGGTCTCGCGGCCCGCCTGGAGCACGCTGAGCCACAGTTTTTCGATCTTCAGCGACGTCTTCCCGACGAATTCGAAATCGGCGAGACTGCCGACGACGGCCGATTCGTTCTGGTAGAGCGCCACCGCGAACGGCCGCTCGTGAATGGTCGCGAAGGCGGTGTACACCAGCGCGTCGAACTGTTCGCGCGGCGTGCCGTCCTTCCCGGCGATCTCGGTGAACGCGGCCAGCAGGTCGTCCATGAACTCCTTGAGGATCTCGCGGAGCATGTCTTCTTTGGACGCGAAATGGTGGTACAGGCTCCCCGAAAGGATCCCCGCCTCGTCGGCGATGTCGCGGACGGTGGTCTGGGAGTAGCCCCGGGTCGCGAACAGCTGCGCGGCGATGCCCAGCAGCTCTCCGCGCCGGGTGCCGCCGTTTTTCGCCGGAGCCCGGCCGGTTCGCGGAGTCATCGCATGGATCCCTTCCTGCCCGCTGCTTTCCCCTATGCTACCGAACAAGCACTTGTTCAGTGAGGAGACCCGCGTGTCGACGCCTCGCACGATTCCCGCTCTGCTCGACGAAGCCGCCCGCCGCCACGGCGACGCACCGGCCGTGGTCGACGGTACGACACAGCTGTCCTGGACCGGATTGCGGGAGCGGGTACGCACCGTTTCCCGCGCGCTGGCCGCGGTCGGCGTCCAGTCCGGCGACCGGGTCGCGGTGTGGTCGCCGAACCGCGTCGAGTTCATTCTGACGTTCCTGGGCGCGCAGTGCCTCGGCGCGGCGCTGGTGCCGATCAACACCCGGTACCGCGGCGAGGAAGCCCGGGTGGTGCTGGAGCGGTCCGGTGCTTCGGTGCTGGTGCTGTGCAACGGGTTTCTCGGCAACGACTATCTCGCGATGCTGACCGAGGCCGCTTCCCGTTCCGGTTCCGGCGGTTCCGGCGTGGTGCCCGGGCTTCCGCGGCTGCACACCGTGGTCGACCTCGGTTCGGATGGCGTTGCGTTGCCGTGGAACGAATTCCTCGCCGGTGCGGAGTCGGTCTCGACCGTCGATGAATCGTCGGTGACTCCTTCCGCGGTGGCGGACATTCTGTACACCTCGGGCACCACCGGCGTTCCCAAAGGCGTGATGAGCACGCACGCCCAGACGATCGGTGTCGCGGACGTGTGGGCGAAGGGCGCTTCGCTCACTCCAGCCGACAATTACGCGATCGTGAATCCGTTCTTTCACTCCTTCGGCTACAAAGCCGGGGTGGTCGCGGCGATCACCGCGGGCACGACGATCTACCCGGTGCTGACCTTCGACCCGGTCGCGTTGATGGAGCTAGTCCAGCGAGTCGGTATCTCAGTGCTGCCCGGTGCGCCCACCATCTTCACCACCCTGATCAACCACCCGCGCCGCGCCGAGTTCGACTTGTCGTCGCTGCGCTTCGCGATCGCCGGCGCGGCTTCAGTGCCGGAGAACCTGTTCTCGGACATGCTGGAAATCCTCGGCTTCGAGCAGGTCGCGCAGGCGTACGGGCTCACCGAATGCGTCGTGGCGACCCAGTCGCGGCCGAACGAGGACCCGCGGCACGTCGCGCACACGACCGGTCCGGCAGTGCCAGGGCTGGAGATCCGGGCGGTCGACGGCGAGGGCAAGGACGTCCCGGTCGGCGCCGACGGCGAGATCCTCATCCGGGGCGAGTTCGTGATGCTCGGCTACTTCGACGACCCGGCCGCGACCGCGGCGGCGATCGACGCCGACGGATGGCTGCACACCGGCGACGTCGGGCAGCTGGACGAGCACGGGTGCGTCAAGATCACCGGACGGCTCAAGGACATGTTCACCGTGGGCGGGTTCAACGTGTACCCGGCCGAGGTGGAGAACGTGCTGAGCACGCATCCCGACGTCGTGGAGGCCGCGGTGATCGGCGTGGACGACGAGCGGATGGGCTCGGTGGGCCGCGCTTACGTGACGCTGTGGGCCGGGGTCGAGCTGGATCCGGCGGCACTGCGCGAGTACTGCCGGGAGCGGCTGGCGAACTTCAAGGTGCCGCGGGAGTTCGTGGCGATCGCGGAGCTGCCGCGGAACGCCAGCGGGAAGATCGTGAAGCGGGAGCTGGGCTGACGCTCTTCGCGGCCGCTTTCCCTTGAAACATCCGCCACCATGCACGGAAAGCCGTCCTGGATCGTGGCAGGTTCACCGGCGACTCAGCGGAGCGGATTCGGGCGTAGTAGCACGGAAAGTCCGGCCGAGTTCGGATCCCCGGCCCACGTAGTGGCGGAAGACGTAGAACAGCGGCTCCCAAGCTTCAACACGGATATGCCGGAGATCCGGTTCGGCGAGCGCGGGATGGACGTGCACCCGGAGCACCTCGGCCTCGACGATGCCCAGCGCGGGATCGCCGGGATGGCGCGCGGCGGTCACCCGGCACTCGACTTGGAGCGGGCATTCCGCGACCCGGTCCACCGCGACGAGGTCGGCCGGGACCGGGGTGAGGCGGGCGGCGCCGAATTTGTCCCGCTCGGTCCGGAACTGGCCGGCCTTGTGCATCGGCACGACGGGAGCGCCGGTCACCCCGGCCAAGCGCTCGACGGCGGGCCACAACTCGGCGCTCGGGTAGTTCAGCACGCAGTCCGGCCGGTCGCGCAGGTTGGCGAAGGTGTGGCCGGTGCTGCCGAAGCCGAGCACGGCGGTGCGGCCGAGCACCCACGCCGACGACATCGGGGCCAGGTTGGTCGTCCCTTCGGCGTTCGCGCTGGACACCAACACGACGGGGGTGCCGGGGTAGAGCACCGGCGGGTCGATCACGACGGAATCCATGACTGCATCCTGTCGGCGGGACGGTTCGGTGAGCGCCGAACCGTCCCGCCGACAGGAGCGAAGGCGCGGTACCGGCCCCTTCCCGGAGCCTGCGCCCGGCAGTTAAACGAGCCGCTCCAGCACCATCGCCATGCCCTGTCCGCCCGCCGCGCACATGGTCTCCAGCCCGAAGGTCGCGTCGTTCGCCTGGAGACCGTGCAGCAGAGTCGTCGCCATCCGCGCTCCGGTCGAGCCGAACGGGTGGCCCAGCGCGATCGCCCCGCCGTGCACGTTGACGCGGTCGAGGTCGAGGCTCAGCTGATCCACGCACGGCAGCACCTGCGCGGCGAAGGCTTCGTTCATCTCGACCAGGCCGATGTCCTTAACGGACAGTCCGGCCCGGCCCAGCGCCTGCTGGCTCGCTTCGACCGGCCCGAGCCCCATGATCTCCGGGCTCAACGCGGACACTCCCGTGGCGACGATCCGCGCCAACGGCTGAATGCCCAGCTCGCGCGCCCGGACGTCGCTCATCACCACGAGCGCGGCCGCCCCGTCATTGAGCGGACAGCAGTTTGCCGCGGTAACCGTCCCGTCTGGCCGGAACACCGGCTTGAGTTGAGATACTTTCTCCAGCGTCACGCCCGCCCGCGGACCGTCGTCGGTGGACACCACCGTGCCGTCCGGCAAGGTCACCGGCGTGATGTCCTTCTGCCAGAACTCCCCCGCCGCCTCGGCGAGGTTCTGGCTGCGCACCGCGAACGCGTCCTGGTCCTCTCGAGACACTCCACAATGGTCAGCGACGTTTTCCGCGGTCTCGCCCATCGCGATGTAGACGTCCGGTAGCGCACCGTCTTTCCGCGGGTCCGTCCACTGCAGACCGCCGCCCGCGCGCTTCTCGGTCACAGCCATCGCGTCGGCGTACAACGGATTCTTCGTATCCGGCATGCCGTCGGCTTTGCCTTGGGAGAACCGCGAAACGCACTCGACCCCCGCTGACACGAACACGTCGCCCTCACCGGCGCGGATAGCGTGCATCGCCATTCGCGTGGTCTGCAGCGAAGACGCGCAGTAGCGGTGCACAGTCGTGCCGGGCACCGCGTCGAGGCCGAGCCGCAGCGCGACCATCCGGCCGAGGTTGTACGCCTGTTCCCCGGCCGGTTGCGCGCAGCCGAGCATCAGGTCGTCGATCCGGTCGACCTCCGGGACCGCGGCCAGCGCGGCTCCGGCCATCTGCGCGGCGAGGTCGTCCGGTCGAAGGTCTTTGAGCGAGCCCTTGTACGCCCGCCCGATCGGCGAGCGGGCGGCGGAGACGATCACGGCTTCGGGCACAGCAAGGTCCTCCTCAGGCGTTCGGGGTGTGCTGGAGGAAGGCTGGCCATTCGCCGCCTCCGTCCACATTGAGCACCGCTCCGCTGACATGACTCGCGAGCGGTGAAGCAAGCAGCAAACAGGCCTGGCCGACCTCGGCCGGCGTCGCGAACTGTCCACGCGGGATCGTCCGCGCGACCGCGTCGCGCTGCGCGGGATCGCCGTAGTGATTCTCAGAGCCCGGCGTCTCGACCAGCCCGCAGCTGACCGCGTTGACCCGCACTTGTGGCGCCCACTCCACGGCCAAGCTCGTGGTGAGACTCTCCAGCGCCGCCTTCGCCGCGCCGTACACCGCAGTGCCGGGGCTGGGCCGTCGCGCTGAGATCGACGTGACGTTCACCGCCGAAGCCCCGGGCGTTTCGCGCAGGATCGGATACGCCGCCTGCAGCACGTACGCCGCGGCCAGGAAGTTGAGATCGTTGATCTTGCGATGGAATCGCGGCGAGGCCTCGGCGAACGGGGCGAACGGCGCGCCGCCGGCGTTGTTGACGACGACGTCGAGCCGTCCGTGCCTCTCGCCGATCTCCTCCAGCCACTCGCGGACCTGCTCCGGCTCCCGCACGTCGACCTGCGTGAACCGCGCCTTCCGGCCGCCGGCCTCGCGCAGCTTCCCGGGTTCGGTACGCCCGCAGATCTCGACCTCGGCGCCCGCCTCGAGAAACGTCGCCACGATGCCGTCGCCGACTCCGCGCGCTCCGCCGGTGACGAGGACGACGCGATCGGTCAGGTCGAAGCTGACAGGCATGCTGCTCCTTCTCGCCGGGAGCGCTCAGCCTACCAAACAAATGCTAGGTTGATGATGAGGAGGTTTTCCATGCCACAGGAAGCAATCCGGCGAGTCAGCATCGTCACCGGGGGCGCGCTGGGGATCGGCGGGGCGACCAGCCGCCGCCTCGCCGCACGCGGGGACGCGGTCGTGCTGAACGACATCGACCCCGCAGCCGCGGCCGCCGCCCGGACCGCTATCGAGGCGGCCGGCGGCGTGTGCGAAACGGTCGTCGGCGACATCGTGGCGGACGAGGTGGTCGAAGCCGTCACCGCTGCCGCACTGCGCTTGGGCGACGGCCGGATCGACGTCCTGGTCAACAATGTCGGCGATTTCCGCCCCGCTTCCCGGGATTTCCTGCACAGCACGCCGGAACAGTGGGCGCGGTTGCACGAATTGAACCTGCTGCACGTCTTCAAGCTCACGCACCGGGTGCTGCCGCATCTGATCTCGCAGGGCTCCGGCGCGATCGTGAACAACTCGACAGTCGAAGCCTTCCGCGGCATTCCCGGGCACGCGGTGTATTCCGCTTACAACGCAGGGGTTTCGGCGTTCACGAAGAGCCTGGCCGTCGAGGTGGGCCGGTATGGCGTTCGAGTGAACGCGATCGCGCCGGATCTCGCGGACAGCCAGCAGACTCCCGCGGCGGCGATGCTGCGCGACAACGACCCGTCGGCGATCGAGACGTGGGTGCCGCTGGGCCGGTTCGGGCACGTGGACGAGTACGCGAAAGTGATCGAATTCCTGACCACGGACGCGGCTTCGTACGTCACCGGCCACACAATCCCGGTGGACGGCGGGACGCTCGCGGCTTCGGGGTGGTATTTGCGGACCAATCGGAAGGGGTTCACGAACTTTCCGCGGGAAACGTGAAGCTGACTCCGCTCCACCGCGACTACTCGCGAAAACCGCATCGCTGCGCTGCTTCGCGAGCGTTGCGGCCGGTTCGTGACCGGCAATGCCACCTCACGAGCGCCCCGCCCAGCCCGCGCTCCCTCGCAGCCCGCCCCAGGCACAGGCCACGGGTCGTGAGCGTTCATCCCGGTTCTAACCGGCAACGCCGGTCACGAGGTCCCTCCCCGCCGACTGGCTCTGGTCCGCGCTCTAGTCGCAGGCTGCCGCACGCCCGGCCGACCGTCTGCCCCAGTCCGCATCCCGGGCAACGACCCAGCCGGACAGCAACCGAGCGACGACTCGTGAGCGTTCGCGTCGGTTCTAACCGGGCAACGCCACTCACTCAGCCCACGTAACCCGCGGGCTGCCCCCAATCCGCACCCCGAGTCGTAGTCCGATCCACCAGTACGCACCGCGTCCCGGTGAAGTTCGTCGGCATGCACTTGTTGCAGTGAATGCACAATGACGGCGTCTCCGGCTCAGCGGCGATACGGTTCACCAAATCCGGCTCGCGCAGCAACGCTCGGCCCATCGCCACGTACTGGAACCCCTCCCGCATCGCCAAATCCATCGACGCGCGGTCGGTGATCCCGCCCAGCAGCACCATCGGCAGCTTCACCGCGGCCCGGATCTGCCGCGCGTCTTCGAGCAGAAACGCGTCCCGGTAAGGGTATTCGCGGATGAAGTGCTTTCCGACCGCCTGCACGCCCAGCTTCAACGGCTGCGGCATCACGGCCGCGAACTCGCGGACCGGCGCGTCGCCCTTGAAGAGGTACATCGGGTTGAGCAGTGACGAACCGGCGGTCATTTCGAGAGCGTCGCAGGTGCCGTCGGCTTCGAGCCATTGCGTCACCGGGATCGCCTCGTCGAGCCAGAAGCCGCCGGGTGCGCCGTCGTCCATGTTCATTTTCACGATCACCGCGATCCGGTCGCCGACGGCGTCGCGCACCGCACGCATCGTGTCGCGCGCGAGCCGGGCTCGGTTTTCCAGCGAACCGCCGTATTCGTCGGTGCGGTGGTTGAGTTTCGGGCTCAGGAAGGAGCTGATCAGATAGTTGTGTCCTAAGTGGACTTCGATGGCGTCGAACCCGCAATCGATGGCGCGCAGGGCCGCGTCGGCGTGGGCGCGTTTGACGCGTTCGATGCCGGCGTGGTCGATTTCCTGGGCGAAGCTCAGGGTCGTTTTGTGGAAATACCGGCTCGGCGCGACCGCGGGAAGCCCGTTGCCCTTCGGGTTCGCGACCGGCCCGCCGTGCCCGATCTGCGCCGAGATCGCCGCGCCCTCGGCGTGCACGGCGTCGGTGAGCACGCGCAGTCCCGGCAGGGCTTCATCGGCCCAGTAAATCTGATGCCGGTCGGTACGGCCTTCCTTGGCGACCGCGCAATAGGCGACCGTCGTCATCCCGACGCCGCCCTTCGCATAGCCGACGTGGAAATCGACCAGATCCCGGGTGACCCGGCCGTGGTGGCTGAGCCCCTCGTAGGTCGCCGCCTTGACGACGCGGTTGCGCAACTGCACCGGCCCGAGCCGGGCGGGAGCCAGCGGATCGGGCGGGGTGGGGGTCGTGGAAGTCACCTTGTCACGGTAGGAAACGGAGGGACTGGCCCGCTCCGGCGATCTCGGTGACCGGGAGAGCGGCGAGGCGGGCTGAGTCTCTGAGCGCGGTAAAGCCGCGCCCCGCTATCACCCCGGCGCGTTCACCGGACCCGCCGCGGTCGCCGAGCGGCTCAAGGACGCGGCCGAGACGGACGGACCGACGGACTATGCGAACAGGATCAACCTGGAGATCCTGGGCCAGCTCGCGGCGATCCGGCGGCACGCGCTGGTCATCGCCGCCATCGTCGTGCTGTGGGCGATCCTGACCTCGATCGGGATCATCGTGATCATGGCCCAGCTCGCCAGCACCGGATCATCCCATTACTGAGACACCCAGGGCGCGGCCTCCTCCAGCTGCGCCGCCAGCGACAGCAACAGCCCCTCCTGCCCCAGATCCGCGGCGAACTGCACCCCCAGCGGCAGTCCGTCGTCGTCCCGGCCGAGCGGGAGCGAGATCGCGGGCATGCCGGTCACGTTGAAAACGCTGGTCCACGCCGAAAACGCGGCCGCGTGCTCGTAGATCGACGCGGGATCCGTCGTGTCCAGCAGGCCCAGCGGCGGAGTCGGGAGCGGCAGGGCCGGCGTGAGCAGCACGTCATAGGAGGTGAAGACGTGGCCGACCTCCCACCCGATCTCCTGCGCCCGGCGCAGCGCGCGGTGGAGCTGGTTGGCGGTGAGGCCTCGATAGTGGTCCAGCAGCAGCTCGGTGAACGGCTCGACGTCGCCAGACTGGAGTTCGCGGCCGAGCGCGGCCAAGCGGTCCTCGACGATCACCACCAGGTCCGCGCCCATCAGCACCCCGCCGGTCGTGCGGACGTCCGGGAAGTCAAACGGGGCAACGGTTTCCTCGACGTGATGACCCAGTTCCTCGCACAGTTTCGCCGCCTGGTGCACGGCGGCCAGGCAAGCGGGATGCGAGTCGACGCCGGTTCGGGCCTGGGTGGCCAGGCCGATGCGGAGACGGCCGGGCGCGCGGCGGGTCGCGTCGAGGAAAGTGCCGGCCGGGGTCGGGGCGGCGAAGGCTTCGCCCGGGAGTGGTCCGGCGATCGCGTCCAGCAGGACCGCGCTGTCACGGACCGTCGTGGTGACCGAGTGGGCGACGGAGACCGGGGCGGCGAGCGTGCCGGAGTCGGGAGCGCCGGTGGTGCGGCCGCGACTGGGTTTCAGGCCGACCAAACCGCACATTGCCGACGGGATCCGGATCGAGCCGCCGCCGTCGGTGGCGTGGGCGGCGGGGACCATGCCGGCGGCGACGGCGGCTGCGGAACCGCCGCTCGATCCGCCGGGTGAGCGCGCCGGGTCGTGCGGGTTGCGGGTGGGGCCGTGCAGTTGTGGCTCGGTGCTCGCGTTGAGGCCGAATTCGGGGGTGTTCGTGGTGCCGAGAACGACCAAACCGGCGCGTTTGTAGCGGCGGATCAATTCGCTGTCCACAGTGGACACGGTGGAGGCGAAGAGCGCGCTGCCCTGGGTCGCGGGCAGGCCGGCGATTTCGGTGCCGAGATCCTTGACCAGGAACGGGACTCCGGTGAGCGGACCGTCCGGCAGTCCGGCGTCGATCTCGGCGAGAGCGTCCTCGAAGCGGCGGCCGACGACGGCGTTGAGCTGCGGATTCGCCTCCTCGATGCGGGCGATCGCCTGCTCGGCGGCCTCCCCGGCGGACAGGTCGCCGCGGCGGATGGCGGCGGCGGTGTCGAGGGCTGAAGACAGGTCGGACACAGGGATGTCTCCTCAGAAGGCTCAGCCGAAGAAGGCTTGGCCGCCGTCGAGCGGCACGGTGGCTCCGGTCAGGTAGCGCAGATCGGAGCCGACCAGCGCGACGACGGCGCGGCCGATGTCCTCCTCGCACTCCCCGATCCGGCCCATCGGAATGGTCGAGACGAATTCGGCGGCCTCTTCGGGATTGTGCTCGGTCCACCATTTCAAACCCGGTGACAACGCGTGCGGCGCGATCGCGTTGACCCGGATTCCGTCACGTGCCCACTCCACGGCGGCGGTGCGCGACAGTGAGCGCAGGGCTTGTTTTGCTGCGGCGTAAGCACCATAGGTGGTGGGATCCCAGCGCACCATCGCTGAGGTGACCAGGTTGACGATCGAACCGTCACCGGTCGCCTTCAAATGCGGATGCGCGGCTTTCATGAACGCGAACGCGGCGAACGGGCCGGTCGCGAAACCGCGCGCGAAATCCTCGTCGCTCATTTTCAGCAGCGGCCCGAAAGCGCCGGAATACGCGTTGTTGACCAGGATGTCCAGTCGGCCGAACCGCGACACGACCTCGTCGACGACCCCGGGAATCGCCGTCGTGTCCGCGACATCGCACTCGAACGGTTCCGCAGAAGCACCCCGCTCACCCAGCAGGCGACAGGTCTCGTCCAGCTTTCCACGCGTACGTCCTAGAACCGCGACCGACGCGCCCTCCCCCGCCAGCGCCAGCGCGATTCCTTGCCCGACGCCTTGTCCGGCACCGGTCACCAGGGCCACCCGGCCCGCGAGCGTGTTCATCGGCCTCCTTCGTCCTGGGCGACTGGTCGCGCGACGTGTTTCGCCACGAAAATCCCGTCCGCCGAAACGCAGACCTGACCGTCGGCCAGGATTTCGCCGGTCGTGTGGATCCGGCGGCCCTCGCTGGATTGCTGCCGCGCGCGAACGGTCAGTTCCTCGAACAGCGGGGTCGTCCGGTGGTAACGGACGCTGAGCGTGCCGGTCATCCCGTCCGGCCCGGGCCCCCAGCTGTTGGCGACGCCGAGCGCGTGGTCCAGCAGCAGCGCAGAAATCCCGCCGTGCACGCAGCCGGGCGGCCCCTGGTAGGGCAGGCCGAGGGTCACCGTGCCGGTGACTGAGCCGTCGGGCAAACCGTGCAGCTTCAACGGCGGCGCGAGCGCGTTTTCCGGGCCGGTGACGGGGTCGTGGCGCGGTCGCCCGGCCCACATTCCGACGAACCTTTCCTGGCGCTCCGGCGCGTGCTCTTCGAGCTGGGCGGCAATCCGGTTGAGATCGTGGGCGATGTCCGTCATCGGCGCGGCACTGTCCGCACCCGCGTGCAGGAGAGCGTTGACGACCCGGCGGGCCGCCGCGACAGCAGCGTCGATGCCATCGTCATGGGGGACGGGCGACAACGGGACGCTTTCGGCGTAAGTCGTCATCAGTAGTGCGCCGCCGGGCGGAGGGTCGCTTCGGCGCCGCCGTCGACGTAGACGACCTGGCCGGTGATGTGCGTCGTCGCGGTGTCGGCGAAATACGCCAGAACTCGCGCGACATCTTCCGCGGCCGCGTAACCGTGCAGTGGCATCGGGACTGCCTTGTCCATCACGGCTTTCATCTTCGGGTTCGCGAAAAGCTCGTCGGTCATCGGCGTCAGAACCACGCCGGGCGCGACCACGTTGACCGCGATTCCCGCGTCGGCCCAGCCCTCCGAGACGGACGTCCGGCGCGCCCATTGCGCGATCGCGGACTTCGAGGCCGGGTACAGCTGGAGCGCCCGGTTCTCCGCGATCGCCTCGCGGGCGGCGGTCAGCGCGGCTTGCTCGTCGCCGCGCAGGCAGGCCTCGACCACCGCGGGGTCGTTCGGCTGGGTTCCGGAGATCGAGCCGACCAGGACGACGCGCGGCGCTTCGGATTTCGCGAGCAACGGTCGCAGGGCCTCGATGAACTCGGTGCTGCCGAAGTAGTTCACCGTGACCATCGCTTCGCCGGGGTTCGACGTTCCGGCGCAGGTGATCACCGCGTCGACGTGCCCGGTGCGGTTGCCGATCTCCTCGGCGGCGGCGGTACGGCCTTGCGAGGTCGAAAGGTCAGCGTCGATGTCGCTGCCCGCGAGGTCGACGCCGAGAACTTGGTCGCCGCGCTCGGCGAGGAGGCTGCTGAGCGCCGCACCGATCCCCGAACTCGCTCCGGTGACGACGACGGTGCGCGGCATGACGGCCTCCTGAGGTGGGGTTCCGGGAACGGCCGCGACGCTACGGGGACGCCGCCTCGCGCGGCGGGTTGATCCCGGTCACCGGGAGAAACGGTGCGGGCTGGTCTTGGGGAAGGGCGCGGGCTGCCTCGGGCCCGTGGCATATCTCTGCTGTGGTGCGACGCCGTGACTGAGATATCAGCGCGCGAATCCAGCACGCCAACCCCGCCGCCCAGCGACGGCCCCAGCTCAGCTCAACGAGAGCACCTGGCATACCAGCGCCAAGGCAGCCGACCTGACGCCGCCCTACCTGAGATACCAACCCGCCGCGCTGCCCCACCACAGCGGCCCAGCTCAGCCAGCAGCCCGGCCCAGCTCAGCCAGCAGCAACCGGCACGCCAGCACCGTGTCCGCCTCGGCCTCTTCCGCCGTGATGTGCCCGTTCAGCTGGGACGTCAGCACGCCGTACCAGGTCTGCTCGATCAACCGGACCAAGCGGCGGTCGTGCTCGCTCGCCTCCGTCACCCCGGCGACGCGCAGGATCAGCTCGGCGAACTCGACTGTCGCGGCCATGTTCGGCGACTCCCCCGCGACCGTCGCGTTGTTCGACTGCAGCATCGCCTGGGCGAGCCGCGGCCGTTCCAGCAGGCGGCGGGCGGCGTCGACCAGCACTCGCGCGACCGCCTCGGCCGGTTCCTGGCCGGGCTCGACCGGGACGCTGTTGCGGTCCAGCTGTTCGACCTGGCTGTGCAGGAGCGCGGTGAACAGAACGGTCTTGGACGGGAAGTACCGGTAGAGCGTGGCGATGGCGACGCCGGCGTCGCGGGCGACGTCGAGCATCTGGATCCGGTCGAGGCCGTGCTCCGCGCCGTGGTCCGCGGCCGCTCGCAGGATCCGGCGGTAGCGCTCCTGCTGCGCGGGCGAACTCGGCGTGGCCGGCGCCCGGTTTTCGGCGACTCTCGGCACCTCGGCTCCTCCGCTCGTGATCAGGCCATTCTCGCGCACGATCCTCCCACCGGGCGCCGCCGCTACCGGTGAGTGGGATGACCGCGACCCGGCGCGCCGCGGATGCGGTTGGCTCGCCGGGTCGCGACGACTTGGAGGACTCATGGCTTTCGACGACCAGTTCGACGTGGTGGTAGCCGGCTCCGGCGCGGGCGCGCTGACCGGCGCGTACCTCGCTGCCCGGGCGGGACTGCGCACCGCGGTGGTCGAGGGGGCGGACCTGCTCGGCGGGACGTCGGCGTACTCGGGCGCGGCTTGCTGGCTGCCCGGCACGCAGGTCCAGGAGCGATTCGGCGTCGCGGATTCGACCGCGGCCGCGCGGGAGTACCTGCGCGCGCTGCTCGGCGAGGACAAGACCGGGCGGCAGGAAGCGTTCCTGGAGAAGGCACCGGAGCTGGTCGCGGCGCTCGAGTCGGATCCGGCGCTCGAGTTCGAGTGGCGGGCGTTCCCGGACTACTTCGACCGGCCCGGCCGGGTGCCTGGCGGACGCTCGTTCGTGCCGGTCGACCTGCCGTTGTCCGAGCTGGGCGCACGCGCGGAACTGGTGCGCCCGCCGGTGGACCGCGATCGCACCGGCCGCGGGCACCGGGACGCGCCGTTGGACGGCGGCCGCGCGCTGATCGGACGGCTGCTGCTGGCCTTCGAAGCGACCGGCAACGGCACCGTGTTCACCGGGACGCCGGTCGAGGAGCTGGTGGTCGAGGAGGGCCGGGTGGTCGGCGTCGGCCCGCGGCGGATCGGGGCGACCTACGGCGTGCTCATCGGCGCGGGCGGGTTCGAACGGAACGCCGACCTGCGGGAACAGTCCGGGGTGCCGGGCTCGGCGGCCTGGTCGATGGCGCCCGCGGAAACGAACCGCGGCCACGTTCTGGAGGCGGCGATCGCGCTTGGCGCGGCCGTCGACCTGATGGACGAGGGCTGGTGGTGCCCGGGAATCGCGATGCCGGACGGAGGCGCGTCGTTCACGCTCGGCTTCCGCGGCGGAATCGTCGTGGACCGCGACGGGCGGCGGTATGCGAACGAATCGCTGCCATATGACCAGATGGGCCGTGAGATGGCAGCGGACCCGGCACGGCGGGTCCCGTCGCACATCGTGTTCGACAGCCGTGAGGACGGCCGGTTGCCCGCCATCGCCTTGCCGGGCGGGCGGCCGGACGACCACCTGGCGGCCGGCACCTGGGTGGAGGCGGACACGCTCGCGGAACTGGCGAAGCTGATCGACGCACCGGAACTGCCCGAGACTGTCGCCCGGTTCAACTCGTTCGCCGAATCCGGGCACGACGCGGATTTCGGCCGTGGCGAGGACGAATACGCGCGGCATTTCGCTAATCCGGTGCTCGTGCCGGTAGATCGTCCGCCGTTCCGCGCCGCGCGGCTGGTGTTGTCGGACCTGGGCACGAAGGGCGGGCTGGTGACCGACCCGGACGCGCGGGTGCTGCGGGAGGACGGCTCGGCAGTCGAAGGTCTTTACGCGGTCGGCAATTCCGCGGCCTCCATGACCGGGAAGTACTACCCCGGTCCGGGTATCCCGCTGGGCACCGCCATGGCATTCGCCGCCCGAGCCGTCGACGATCTGGTGGCACAAGCCGGAAAATGACCTGCGTTCCACGCCGGTGCCGGTTACCGTCGCCGGTGTGGAGGACTACTTCGGGGAAAGTGTCGCTGCGCGGTACGACGAATCGTCGGCCGAAATGTTCGCGCCGGAAGCGGTGAACCCGGCGGTCGGCGTCCTGGCCGGGCTCGCCGGCGACGGTCGCGCGCTGGAATTGGGCATCGGCACCGGCCGGATCGCATTGCCGCTCGCCGCGCGAGGCATATCGGTGTCGGGGATTGACCTGTCGTCAGCGATGGCCGCGCGGTTGCGGGCCAAACCGGGCGGCGACGCGATCGACGTGACACTCGGCGACTTCGCGACGGCTCGGGTCGCTGGGACCTTTTCGTTGGCATATCTGGTTTACAACACCATCGGCAACCTGACATCTCAGGACGCGCAGGTGGCATGTTTCCGCAACGCCGCCGCACATCTCGAGCCGGGCGGGTGTTTCGTGATCGAGGTCGGGGTGCCGGAACTGCGGAAGCTGCCGCCGGGGCAGACCGTCGTGCCGTTCGAGCTGAGCGCGACGCATTGGGGATTCGATCTTTACGACGTCTCGACGCAGTCGATGAGTTCCTACCACGCGCGGGTGGCCGACGGGCGGGGCGAGTTCCGGGCGATTCCGTTCCGGTACGTGTGGCCCGCCGAACTGGACTTGATGGCCCGGCTGGCGGGGTTGCGGCTGCGGTCGCGATGGGAAAACTGGGACAAGAAGCCGTTCACGCACGAGAGTGGCCAGCACATCTCGGTATGGGAGAAGGCCGCGTGAGTGTTCACCCCGGCCAGAACCTCAGGCCAGGGAGCTGAGGCACCGCCATAGGTGGGTCGGCTCCTGTCGGGGCCGGGGTTCACCGAGGCTGTGAGGGCCTCCCTGAGGGAATCTGATTCCCTCAGGGAGGCCCTCACGGACCTCGGCGAACGGGGCAGCACCGGGTCACTTCGGCGGACTGAACGCGGCCAACTGCTCCGAGCCGGACCAGTCGTGTCCCCAGTAGCTGTCCCGCGTGATCTCCTCCGCGGTGTAGAACCGCTCGTCCACCAGCGTTCCCTCGGTCCCGTACTCCAGGTCCCAGCCGCCGGGCGCGCGGACGTAGAACGACACCATCTTGTCGTTGGTGTGCCTCCCCAGCGTCGAGGACACCGAGAACCCGCGCTTGCCGACCTCGTCCAGGGCGCGGCCGACCGCGTCGAGAGAGTCGACCTCGACCATCAGGTGCACCAGGCCCGGCGGTTCGCCGTGCGGGGCCGGGCAGATCGCCAGGCTGTGGTGTCGCTGGTTGACGCCCATGAACCGCACCCGGCGCGGTTTCTGGCCGGGGGCCGCGCCGGGCATCGAGACCGCGCCGCGCGGGAGGAAGCCCAGCACCTCGGTGTAGAACGTCTCGACCTCGGCGACGTTCGTCGTCGGCAGCACCACGTGGCCCATGCCCTGCGCGCCGGTCACGAACTGCTGCGTCCACTTCGTCCGCACCGGGTCGTGGTCCAGGACCGGGCCGAAGAAGACCTCGACCGGGGTGCCGGACGGATCGTCGAAGGTGATCGCCGAATCGACGCGGCGTTCCCGGCATTGCTGTTCCGACAACACTTTCACCGCGGTTCCGGACGCCTCCACCGCGCGCCCGACCGCCGCCAGCGCGAACTGGTCGCGCACCTCCCAGCCGACCGCGAGCACCCGGTCGTCCTCGCCGGGCAGCACGATCAGCCGCGCCTCCCGTTCGTCCATCCGGAGGTACAGGCCGTCCGGGACCGGGCCGGAGGTCTCGGCGAAGCCGAGCGCCTCCACGGTCAGCTCCCGCCAGCGCGGCAGGTCCCGGCTCTGCACCCGGAGGTATCCGAGCCCTCGGATGTCGGTCATAGCGAAACTCCTTGCGGGGTAAGAGAGTTCAGATCATGGAGAGCATCGGCCCGGGCGGCGGTTCGACGTCGAGGTCGGTCAGCGCGGACGCGTGGAACACCGAACCGGGCACGTGGATCGCGTGCGCCAGGCCCATGTGGCCGTCGCGCCAGAATCGCTGGATCGGGTTGTCCATCCGCAGGCCGTTGCCGCCGCTGCGGGCGACCACCTCGTCCATCGCGCGCACCGCACGCCACGCGGCGGCGACTTGAGTGCGGCGTGACGCCGCCCGCTCGGCGAGCGTCACCGGCGAACCGGCAGCTGCCTTGTAGTAGAAGCGGGAAACGTTGTCCAGCATGGCAATTCGCGATGCTTTGATCTCCTCGGCGGCGGCACTGATCGCGAACAGCACGTACGGGTCGTCTTTCACCCGAGTGCCGGTGATTTGCACGCGCGTGCGTTGATATGCCAGATGCGCGGCCAGCGCGCCCTCGGCGATGCCGATCACCGCGGAGGTGATGCCGAGCGGGAAGATCGTGGTGAACGGGACGCCGTACGTCGGGTTGGTGCGGCCGGATTCGCGCAGCGCGCTGCCGTCGGTCATCCGGCTGAACGGGACCGCGCGGTACTCCGGAACGAACGCGTCTTTAACGACGATGTCCTTGCTGCCAGTGCCGCGCAGGCCGACGACGTCCCAGGTGTCCTCGACGATCTCGTAATCCGCGCGAGGCAGGATCACGTGGTAATTCCGGGGCGGCTGCACGACATCGCCGTCCGCGTCGCCGAGGAAGCCGCCGAGGAAAATCCAGTCGCAGTGGTCGGTTCCGGACGAGAACTGCCACCGTCCATTGAAGACATACCCGCCGTCGACCGGCTTCAGCACGCCCATCGGCGCGTACGGCGAAGCGATCCAGGTGTCGTTGTCAGCGCCCCAGATTTCCTCTTGCACGCGACGGTCGCAGAGCGCCATTTCCCACGGATGCACGCCGACGATCCCGGCGACCCAGCCTGTCGAGCCGTCGAGCGACGCCAGCCGCATCACCGTTTCCGCGAATTCGCGCGGATGCGCTTCCGCGCCGCCGTAATCGGCAGGCTGGAGCATTTTGATCGCGCCGGTCTCCCGGAGCGCCTTGGCCGCTTCGTCGGCGAGCCGGCCGAGCCGCTCGTTCTCCGGTCCGAGCGCGGCGATCTCGTCCGCGCGCTGTTCGATCGCGGCAAGAGCGGGATGGGTCATGGCGCTTCCCTTTCTCCGGTCCGATTGCGATGCGGCCCCGGCTGCCCCGAGCCTCCCAGCGGAGCACCCGAGCGCGCGGGCGCGCTCCCGGTCAACGGGATCAGGGTCGCGGCACCTTGCTTCGCACCACCTTGCCGGTCACGTTGCGCGGCAACGGATCCGTCCCGATCCGCCACCGGGACGGGACCTTGAAGGACGCCAGCCGCTCCGCCGCGAACGCCCGCAGCTCCTCCGCCTCGACCGGCGACGAAACAACCACCACCGCGGCTACTTCCTGCCCCAGATCGGCCTGCGGCACCCCCAGCACAATGCACTCCCGCACTGCCGGATGTTCAGCGAGCACGTACTCGACCTCAGCCGGATAAACGTTCTCCCCGCCGTGCAGGATCAAATCCGAACGCCGTGCGGTGAGCCGGAGCTGGCCGCCGGAAAGGACGCCGATATCCCCGGTGTGCAGCCATCGCTCGTCGTCGATAGCGGCGGCGGTGGCTTCGGGATCTTCCCAATAACCGAGCATCGTGAACGGGCTTCGCACGCAGATCTCCCCCGCGCTGCCGTCAGGCATTACCTCGCCGAACGCGTCCCGGATCTCCAGCTCCACCGTCGCGATCGGAGACCCGACAGTTCCGGGAGAAGCAGCCAGATCAGCTGCGGCAGCAACGGAAATCGCCGTCGAGGACTCCGTCAGGCCGTAGCTGTCGACCAACCCCTGCTCGGCCACCGGAAGTTCCGCGCGCAACCGTTGGTGGAAAGCCGGAGAAGAAGGCGCAGCGCCGAGAGTAAAAGCGGTCAGCGAGGAAAGGTCGTATCGGTCAAGGTCGCCGTGTTCCAGCAGACGGTGCGCCATAGTCGGCACGACACCCCAGTTCGTCACGCGCTCAGCCTCGACCAGCCGCAGCACTCGCTCCGCGTCGAAACCGCCCTGGTGCAGCACCACCGTGCTGCCGTCGGCCAGCCGGGGCACGACCAGATTGTGCAGCCCGGCGATGTGGAACAGCGGCACCCCGAGCAGGTACCGCCGCGCGGACGGATCCGTCGGGTCGCCGAGCGCCCGCGCGACTTCGCTGTTCAGGCGGTGGAATTCGATCACCGACGTCAGGTTCCGGTGCGTGTGCACCGCGCCTTTCGGACGTCCGGTGGTGCCGCTGGTGTAGAGGATGACCGCCGGATCGTCCTCGGCGACCGCGCAGGAAGGCCGCGGTGCGTCCGGTCGTGAGCGGGCCAGGCGCGGCACGTCCTCCTCGACGGTCAGCACTGGCACCCCGTCCAGCAGCGCGGCCCGCTTCGCGTCGGCGACTACCAGCGACGGTCGCGTGTGGCCGAGCGCGAATTCCAGCTCCGGCCGCGACCACCACGCGTTGTAGCCCACCACGATCGCGCCCAGCGACACCGTCGCCCAGAACGCGAGCACCCACTCCGGACTGTTCGCCGCCGCGATCGCGACCCGGTCGCCCTTGCCGATCCCGTACTCGTCGCGGAGCGCGCAAGCCATCGATGCCGCCTGCCGGGCATGCGCGGCGAAGGTGATCCGGCGGTCGGCCGTCACCAGATACTCGCGTTCGCCGTGCCGCGCCGAAGCAGCCAGCACCTCCCCCAACGACCGTGCGCGATGGGCGAACACCGTCATCGGCACGCCCAGCACTTCTTCGGTGCGCAGTTCACCCGGCGCGCCGGGCGCGGTCAGCGCCGCCACCACCTGCCGAGGATCGGTGGAGAGGCTCATCAAGGTCTCCCTCCTCGCGCACCGGTGCGGGGTGATTGTGCCTGCTCACCGCCGTCAGCGACGGGCCGATTCCAGTAACCGGGACCGGCTCAGCGGAACGCTGGCTCGCCGTACGCGCCCTGCCGCAGCAGCCCGGGCGACTCGGCGCGGCCGTCGAGAACCCGGTTGGTGCGCTGGGCGACCTTCCATCCCTCGTCGGTGCGGGCGAGCGCCCAATGGTTCGCCGTGGCGCGCCGGACAACAAAGCGGCCGTCCTGATATACCACCATCAGCGAGTGACATACCGCGATCGCCGTGTCGCCGTCGACGGTCACGTGCGGCGGGCCGACGAAATGCGCGCAACCGCCGGAGATCCAGCCTTGATGAGCGCTCGACCGGACCATCCGGGCCAGTTGTTCGCGGCCTTCGAGGTAGATCTCGTCGACGTCGTAGATCCCGTCCTCGGTCCACAGCGCGGCGACGTCCTCGGCCGCGCCGGCGTCCACCAGCGGTCCGTACGCGGCGATCAGCCTGCTGATCTCGCGTTCGTCCTCCAGCCGCGCGAGCCGCGCCTCCAACTGGGCGATCCGGTCCACGTCAGACCTCGCTTCCTAGCTCGGCGAGCGCTTCGAGCTGCTCGCAGTAGTGGTCGGCGGAGTTCGCGGCGATCCGCGCGCTGACCGTCGTCGCCCCGGCCTCGACCACCCGGGCCAGCCGATCCCGGCAGGACGCCGATCCCGGGTCCAGCGGCCTTCCGGGCGAGAGCACGACCTGGAAGCCCTCCGGCGGCTCAACGGTGTCGAGCATCCGCCGCAGTTCCTCCAGCGACAGTCCGAACGGGACCCAGCCGTCGGCCAGTTCCACCGCCCGCCGGAGCGAGCGCCTGGTTCGGCCGCCGATCCACAGCGGGACTTTCGCTTGGACAGCATGCGGTTCGACGATCAGCCCGGCGAAGTCGTAGTGCGGCCCGTGATACTCCGGCAGCCGCTGCGACAACGCGGCCCGCAGCGCCCGCAGCGCGTCGTCGGCCCGCTCGCCGCGCTGTTCGAAGGGCTCGCCCAGCAGGTCGAACTCCTCCCGCAGCGACCCGACGCCCAGGCCGAGCACGAGCCGTCCGCCGCTGACCGTGTCGAGCGTTCCGTAGCGCTTCGCGATCTCCAGCGGGTGGTGATATCCCAGCACGAGCACCTGCGTGACCAACCGGATCCGGCTGGTACGCCCAGCCAGGAAACCGAACGTCGCGAGCGGATCCCAGTACGTCGAGCCGCGCTGCTCCGCGACCGCGACCGGCACCGCGACGTGTTCGCTGCAAGTCAGGTGATCGAACCCGAGCCCGTCCGCGGCCGCGGCGATCCGGGCCAGGTCTTCGATGCCGGCGGTGCCCTCCCAGGCGTTCGGGTCCCCCGGCAGCCGGGTCACCACGGGGCTCACGAGGCCGATGTCCATGCCGCCATGCCTACCCGCCGCCGGGCCGGCCGCGAGCGGCTTCTCCCGCTGATCGGGAGCCGTGCCGCAGTCGTGACCCGCCGCGTGTTGACGCCCCGGGAGGCCGCCGTGTTACCGTCAAAACTAGAAATGATTTCAATTCGTCCGCGAGGAGCACAGCATGACGGTTGTCGCGATCGAAACGGACTCTCTCGGCACGGACGCCTCGCAGAACCGCACCTTGCCGCCGTCGATGGTCGAGCGGATGACGCTGATCCTCGACGCCTTCGACGCGCCGAGCACCCGGCTCACCCTCGAACAGGTCGCGCGCACGACCCACCTCCCCCGTTCGACCGCGCACCGCATCCTCGACCAGCTCGTGCGGCTGCAGTGGCTGACGCACTCGTCGTTCGGGTACGCGCTCGGCGCCCGGGCGCTGAACCTCGGCGGAACCGGCGGCAACCACCTCGAACTGCGTGAAGCGACTGCGGCCGTGCTGCACGAACTGCAGCTGCGCACCGGGATGGTCGCGCACCTGGCGATCCTCGACGGCGCTGACGTCCGGTATCTCGACAAGGTCGGCGGCCGGTTCGCCGCGGTCGTCCCGTCGCGCGTCGGCGGCCGCGCGCCCGCACAGTGCACCGCGCTCGGCAAGGCGATGCTCGCGTGGCTGCCCGCCGAACAGGTCGAGGACCGGATCATGCCGGCGCTCGGCCGCCAGACCAGCCGGACGATCTGCGACATGGTGACGCTGCACCGCGAACTCGGCCGGATCCGCGACCGCAACGGTCTCGCCTTCGAACGCGGCGAGTGCTTCGCCGACATCTCCTGTGTCGCCGCTGCCATCCGAGGCCCGGAAGGGCCGGAAGCCGCGATCTCCCTGGTCGGCGACGCGCAGACCGCGCTGGAGCGCGTCGCGCCGCTGGTGGTGGTCGCCGCGCGGCAGGTCACCCAGGAGCTGTACCCGATGGTTCGGCTGCGCACCGCCGAACCCGCGTGGAACTGATCGTCCACAAAGGACTCTCAGGCACCGGGAACGCCACCGGCCCGGGCGCCGCCCGCCGTTCTACGTTCAGCCTCGCGGAAGCGGGGCACTGGAAGGAGATCCGACAATGACCACAGTGGAGCCGGCACCGGACGAGGTTCGCGTGATCGAGGCCGGCGCGGCGCCCGCGCGGTTCGCCCGCGGGTGGCACTGTCTCGGGCTGGCCGAGAGTTTCGCCGACGGAAAGCCGCATCCGATCACCGCGTTCGGGCAGAAACTCGTGGTGTTCGCCGGCGAGGACGGCGAGCTCAACGTGCTCGACGCGTACTGCAGGCACATGGGCGGCGATCTGTCGCAGGGCACGATCAAGGGCAACGAGGTCGCCTGCCCGTTCCACGACTGGCGCTGGGGCGGCGACGGCCGGTGCAAGCGGATTCCCTACAGCCGCCGGGTTCCGCTGCGGGCGCGCACCGCGGCGTGGACGACGCTGGTGCAGGACAAGATGTTGTTCGTCTGGAACGACCCGGAGGGCAATCCGCCGCCGCCTGAGGTGGTCATCCCGCGCATCGAGGGCGCCACGCACGACGGCTGGACCGACTGGACCTGGTACGAAACGCACGTCGACACGAACTGCCGCGAGGTCGTCGACAACGTCGTGGACATGGCGCACTTCTTCTATGTCCACTTCGCTTTCCCCACGTACTTCAAGAACATCTTCGAGGGGCACGTCGCCACGCAGCTGCAGCGCGGGACGAGCCGGGAAGACGTACGCCCGCCAGCGAAGGACGGACAGCCGAAGTCGCTCGGCAACACCTCCGTCGCCGCCTACTACGGCCCGTCTTTCATGATCGACGAGCTGACATATCACTACGAGGGCATGGACATCGACGCCGTGCTCATCAACTGCCACTATCCCGTCACCGCGAACTCGTTCAAGCTGCAGTACGGGATCATCGTCAAGCGCACCGACCAGCTCTCCGCCGCCGAGGCCGAGGAAACCGCGCGGAAGATGGGCGACTTCATCAAGATCGGCTTCGAACAGGACGTGCGGATCTGGAAGAACAAGACCCGCATCGAAAACCCGCTGCTGTGCGAGGAGGACGGTCCGGTGTACCAGCTGCGGCGCTGGTACGAACAGTTCTATGTGGACGTCGCGGACGTCACGCCGGAGATGACCGAGCGGTTCGAGTTCGAATTGGACACCGCGAAGCCGAATGCCGCCTGGCGCGAGGAAGTCGCGGAGAACCTCAGCCGCCGGACCAGCGAGCGCGTCTGATGGCGATCCGGGCCGACAACCGGCTGCTGGACGAGCCGATGCGGCCGGTCCGATGCGGAACGTGCGAGGCTTGGCTGAAGGTGCGCAAGAGCAGCTGGCAGCAGACCAGCATTCAGTGGGACACCAACGCTTCCGCGCGGTGTGTCGAACGGTCGGCCCGCGCGGAGGAGTTGTTCCGCGGCTGCGATGCGTTGCGCGATTCGATCGACCGGGCGGTCGCGGACGGAGGAATTCCGGTGGCTGGGGAATGAGCACGGCCGGGAAGTACGGGCCGTGGGCCGTGATCGCGGGTGGTTCGGAAGGCGTTGGCGCGTCGTTCGCGCATCAGCTCGCCGAGGCCGGGATCAATCTGGTGCTGATCGCGCGCAAGCCCGCGCCGCTGGAGGAGACCGCGGCGGCGGTGCGGGCTCGCGGGGTGGAAGTGCTTACCGTGCAAGTGGATCTGCTCGATCCGGACGCGCTCTCGGTGATCCGGGAAGTGACTGACGGGCTCGAGGTCGGGTTGCTGGTCTTCAACGCGGGCGCGAACAGTTACGGCCATGAGTTCGTGACCGGGGACCTGTCCCGGGTGCGCGGGGTGATCGAGCTGAACATCACCGCGCAGCTCGCGTTGACATATCACTTCGGCGCGCTGATGGCAGCACGTGGGCGGGGTGGGATCATGCTGGTGGGCTCGCTGGCCGGGTATCTCGGGCAGGCGGAGATCAGCGTGTATTCCGCGGTGAAGGCGTTCAGCCGGGTGTTCGCCGAGGGGCTGTGGCTGGAGCTGCGGGAGCGCGGCGTGGACGTGCTGGAACTGGTGCTGGGCGTCACCCGGACACCGGCGATGGAGCGCGCCGGGCTGGCGTTCGACCTGCCCGGGCTGAACGTGGCCGAGCCGGACGACGTCGCGCGAGAGGGTTTGGCGCACCTCGCGGACGGCCCGGTGTGGGTCGCGGGCGGGAATCTCGCCGCGGCGGAGAAGCGGGGCGGATTCCCGCGAGCGGAGCTGGCGCTGGCCGCGCACGAAGCGACGCGAAAGCTGCTCCCGCCGCGGTAGCCGACCGTCCGTGAGGGGAACCCTGAGGGAATCAGAGTCCCTCAGGGTTCCCCTCACGGACCGGTCAGGAACCCGCTGACTGCGGAGTGGGAGCCGGTCGGGTCTTCCGCCCACGGCAGGTGACCGGCTGGCAGCTGCACGCGCGAGACCACCGGCAGCGCCCGTTCCAGCGAGTCCACTGCCGAGCGCGGCCGGATGTCGGCTGTTCCGTCCACGATCAGGGTTGGCGTCTTCAGCGTTTCGCACTGGGCGCGCAGGTTTGGCGCACGCTCGCCGTTCAGGGCCGCGTTGCAGTCGAAATTCACGCCGAACCACGGGTCAGCCATGGTTTCGGCATGTTGCAGCGCGTGCTCCCGGTCGGCGAAGTCGGCCGACCACTGCAGCACGCAGTACTCCCGGTCTTCCTCCGCGGTACGGTCCCGGTCCCGGTTCCGCAGCGACTCCCATCGCGCGAGGTGTCCGCCGAGTGCGTCGCGGAGGTTGCGCTGGTAGTCCGCGTGCCAGGTCGAGTCGTCGTCGATTCCGGTGCCGGAGACGTAAACCAGCTTCGTCACGCGGTCCGGATGCGCCAGCGTGTAGCGCAACGCCAGCTGCGCGCCCCAGGAGTGCCCCAGCAGCGCGACGCGATCCCAGCCGAAATGGGCTCGGACCGCGTCGAGATCTGCCACTGTCCTCTCGACCGAGTACGGACCCTGTCGCTGCGATCGGCCGCATCCTCGCTGGTCCCAGCGACAGACCGTCGCGGCTCCCGAGAGGGAAGCCGCGACGTCCGCCATCATGTCCCACAGCCCCGGGCCGCCGTGGCAGAAGACGACCGGTTCACCGTCGCCCGCCTGCGTCGCCCATAGCCGGACGCCGTCCTCAGTACGCACCGCTTGTTCCACGCGCCGCAGTATGGCTCACTGTCAGCCCTGCGAGACCACCACTCGAGCAGCCGGGTCGTTCTCTTCGATCATCCCGCCCTGCGCGGGTTTGCGGCCGTGCTTCATCACCAGAATGATCGCCACCCCGAAAACGCCGACGACGCCCGCCCACAGGTAGGACTGGGTGAACGCGGCGTCGCCGTAGATCACCGCGTGCGATTGGGGCAGCGTCATCCGGACGTGCCCGGCCATGATCGCGCCGGTCACCGTCACCGCGGCCGACGACGCGAGCATCGCGATCACGCCGGCGATGCAGTTGCCCGCACCGCCGAGCCGCTCGGGCAGGGCGTCCTGCAGGAGGTTCGCGTTGGAGGAATGCAGGAACCCGACCGCGAACCCGGCGACGAAACTGGTGATCGCGACCTGCCACTGCACGGTGAACATCCGCGAGCCGAGGAACATCACCGCGAGGAAGCACAGGCTGGAGGCCAGCAGCACCTGCCGCGCGCCGATCCGCTTCGACAGGTAGCCGCCGAGCGGGCCGACGACCATGCCCACCACGCCGAGCGGGAACGTCCACAGGGCCAGCTGCGACGCGGAAAGCCCGGCACCGTAAGTGTTCCCCGGGATGTGCGGGGTTTCGAACATGGTCGGGCTGAGGATGCCGTGCGCGTTCATCATGTACGACACCAGCCCGACGGCGACCACCGTCGGCAGGAATTTGCGGCCGACGAGCACCCGCAGGTCGATCAGCGGTTCCTTGGCCTTCAGCTCGCGCAGCACGAACGCGGCCAGCAGCAAGATCCCCAGCCCGAACGCGCCGATCGTGGTCGCCGAACCCCAGCCCCACGTGCCGCCCTTGCCGACCGCGACGAGCAGAATGCCGAGGCTGGCGCCGAGCAGAATGGCACCGGGAATGTCGAACGAAGAGTTGACCCGCACCTTGCTTTCCGGCACCAGCCACGCGTGCAGCGGGAGCAGGACGCCGACGTAGATCACCATGAACCAGAAAACGCTGCGGAAGCCGAAATTGTCGATCAGCCATCCGGCGAGAAACGGGCCGGCGACCGCGCCCATGCCGATTCCGGTGACCACCGAACCGAGCGCGATCGGCACGTAGGACCGCGGGATGACGTCGCGGACGAGTGCGTAGGAAATGTTCACGATGCCGACGAGACTGCCCTGCAGCAGCCGTCCGATCAGGAGCAGCGCGAACACGTCGGTCGTCGCGCACACGACGCTGCCGAGCAGGAAGATCGCGCCCATCACCAGGATGATCCGCTTCTTGCCGTAGCGGTCGGCGGCCTTGCCCGCGAGCGGAAGCACGACCGCGCCGGCGAGCGTCACCACCGAGGCCGCCTGCGCCACGTCGAGGGTCCGGAAATGCGCGGCCATCCCGGGCAGCGCCGGATACACCATGAGGATTTCGAACGTGGCGATTTCGGAGAGCAGAATGATCAGCGCGCAGACCGCGATGATCCGCCCGCGGGAAACAGGTCCGTTCGCCGGATTCAGGTCGAGTGCCATGCCGGTCCCTTTCCAGAAGTGATCAGGGGGATCCCCGCCGGAATACGAGGTCCCGCGCTGATGAGGCCGGAATCGACGCGAGCGTAATCACGGCCTCCCGGCGGTCCCGGCGCGATCCCGCTCACCGGGAGTCTTCTCAGGTGCGCGAACCGCCGTCCACGCGGATTTCCGCGAGCGCGGGTGCCACTTCCCGAACCATCAACGGTGGGCAGACTTTCGCGTTCTCGAATCGGTACGCCCGCTGCACCCTCGAACCAGGCGATCCCGCGCACCGGACCCGATCAAGCCTCGTAAGTGACCTTGACCTCGTCCGTCCGCGGCCTCGCCTGGCAGGCCAGAATCAGCCCGTCCGCGAGATCTCGCGCGTCGAGAACTTCGTTGCGCGCCAAGTCCACCTCGCCGCTCACCAGCACACACGCGCAGGCACTGCACGCGCCCTCCCGGCACGAGAACGGCGCGTTCAATCCGGCCGCGAGAAGGACGTCGAGCAACACGTTTTCGCGGGGCCAGCGCAACGTCCTTGTCGCACCGTCGAGTTCGACTTCCACCGTGCTCGCCGGGCCGGACTCCGCCACCGCCACCGACGCGAACGGATCGCCGGTGAGCGAGGTGAACCTTTCCACGGCAACGCTTTTCACCCCGAGTCCATTAAGGACCAGCGAGGCCAGCTCCATGAACGGGCCAGGACCGCACAAGAACGCCGCTCGCTCCCGATACGGCGCGGTCAACGCCCGAAGTCCGGCTTCGGTCGGCAACCCCTGCACCGATTCCAGCCAGTGCAGCACGGTCAGCCGATCCGGATGTTCCTTCGCCAGCCGCAGCAGCTCGTCCCGGAAGATCACCGACTGCTCGTCGCGGTTCGCGTAGACCAGCATCACCCGTCCGGAACCGGCCCGCAGGCAGGACTTCAGGATCGACATCACCGGCGTGATCCCGCTTCCGGCGGCGAGCAGCAGCACGTCCGCGTCGAGCGACCGCGGCGTGAACGTTCCCGACGGCCGCAGCACGTCCAATACGGTCCCTTCAACCGCGTTGTCCACCAACCAATTCGACCCGTATCCGCCAGCGGTGCGCTTCACCGTGATTCTCGCTGGCTCCTCGCAATGCGGGGAACTGCACAGCGAATAGCACCGCGCGACACTGTCCTCAGTGGACGGAATCCGCACGGTGAGGAATTGCCCGGGCAGATAGTCGAAACTGCCGTCGATCGGTTCCAGCACCAGCGAACGCGCGTCAGCGGTCTCGCGGACCACCTCGGTCACCCGCACCCGCATCGCGCTCATGCCGAGCGCGCGGCCGCGTGCTGTGCCGCGAGATAGCCGAAGACGATCGACGGCCCGATCGTCGCGCCAGGGCCAGCGTATTCGTTGCCCATCACCGCGGCGGTCGTGTTTCCGGTGGCGTACAGGCCGTCGATCGCCGAACCGTCGCCGCGCAGGACGCGACTGTTCTCGTCGCACACCAGGCCGCCCTTGGTGCCGAGGTCGCCGACCTCGATGCGGAACGCGTAATACGGCCCCCGCTCGATCACGTCGAGGCACGGATTCGGCAGTGTCGGGTCGCCGTAGTACCGGTCGTAGGCGGATTCGCCGCGACCGAAATCGCCGTCCGCTCCAGCACGGGCAAAACCGTTGAACCTCTTCACGGTTTCCGCCAAGGCGTCAGCCGGAACACCGATCTTCTCGGCAAGTCCAGCCACCGTGTCCGAGCGGTGCGCGATTCCCGCCGCGTAGTACGGCTCCGGAATCGGCACACCAGGCAGGATCTGCGCGAACGGATACCGCGCGCGGGCCTTGGCGTCCATGACGAACCAAGCGGGCACGTGTCCGCCCTCGAGCTGGGCGTGCACGAAGGTGACATACGGCGCGGACTCGTTCGTGAACCGCCTGCCCTCGGCCGACACGATGACCGAACGCGGGATCGACCGTTCGGACACCAGCGGCACGACCGCGCCGGACGGGTGCCGCACCGACGGCATCCACCACGCGTCGTCCATCAGGTCCGTCGCCGCGCCGACGCCCAGCCCGGCCTCGATGCCGTCGCCTGCGTTCTCCCGCGCGCCACCGCTGTAATCGTCCCAGGCGGCTTCCGGCAGATACCGTTTCCGCAGATCAGCGTTGTGCTCGAAGCCGCCGGTCGCCAGCAGCACGCCACGGCGGGCGCGGATCCGCCGCTGGGCGCCGTCGTGCTCGGCGACGATCCCGGTCACCCGGCCGTCCTCGACCACGAGCTCGCTCATCGGCGACCGCAGCCACAGCGGGACCCCGGCGTCCTTCAACGCCATCCGCAACCGCGCGACCAGCGCACGGCCGCCGGTCGCCATGTGCCGCCGCCGCACCACATTGGACGACACCCGCCAGGCCGCGATCACCGACGCCCATCGGCCGCGCCAGGTGCGCTTGACCATTGCCAGATCGTGGTAATCCTTCGCGGTGACCCACAGACCGAGCGGGCCCTTCATCGTGTTCGGCCGCTGGTACCGCTCGTCCTCGCCGAGGGTTCGGGTGTCGAACGGCTTCGCCTCGACGGACCGGCCCAGCGGACGGCCGCCCTCGAGCTCCGGGTGGTAATCGGCGTAGCCCTTCACCCAGAAGAACCGCAGCCATTTGCTGCGCTCCAGCAGTTCCATCGCCGCCGGGCCGTGATCGACATACGCGTCGAGCCGCTTCGCGGGCACCCGCCCCTCGGTGAGCAAATCGAGGTAACGGCGGATCGACGCCCGGCTGTCGTCGTGTCCGGCCGCGCGCAGCGTCGGGTTGTCCGGGATCCAGATGCCGCCGCCGGAAATCCCGGTGGAGCCGCCGTACATCGCGCCCTTCTCGACGACCAGCACCTCCAGCCCGGCCGCCGCGGCGGTCAGAGCCGCGGTCATCCCGCCGCCGCCCGACCCCACCACGACGAAGTCGTACTCCTCGTCCCAGGCCATCACTCGCCGTCCTTCCGGAGCAGGAACGCGAGAACGGCGCTTTCCCAGGCGTCTTTCTGCTCGATCATCGTCCAATGGCCGCAATTCGGAAGAATGTGCAGTTCCGCGTGGGGAATCGTGCGCATCGGGAGCAGGGCCATGTCGAGCGGGCTGACCCGGTCGTCGCGGCCCCAGGTGATGAGGGTGCGGGCGCGGATCTTGCGCAGCGTCGCCCACAGCGGGGTGACGTCGAAGGCCGCGGCAGCCTGAGCCTGCAGCACGCCTTTGCCGTACATTTTCTTGGCGCTGGCCAAGGAATCCGCCGCGGTCGCGAGCCGCCACCGTTCCTCGATCAGTTCTTCGGTGATCAGGCTGCGATCGAAGACCATCGAATTCAGCCATTGCACGAGCCGTTCGCGCGTCGGGTCCTCGACGAATTCGGTCAGCAGGTTGATCCCCTCGCCCGGAGCCGGGCTGAAGATGTTCGTGCCCATCCCGCCCACGGTCACCAGCCTGCGGACCCGATCCGGATGCTCGATCGCGGTGCGGGCGGCGACGAACCCGCCCATCGAGTTGCCGACGAGGTCGGCGGCGGCGATGCCGAGTCCGTCGAGCAGGTCGAGCACCGCGCGTTCGGCGGACGGCATCGGCGGCCGGCCGACCGGATCGCTCACGCCGAATCCGGGGAATTCCAGGACCAGACACCGGAAATGCGCGGCGAACGACGGCAGGTTCGCCCGGAAGTTCTGCCATCCGGTGACGCCGGGGCCGGATCCGTGCAGCAGCACGACCGGCGGGCCGTCGCCTGCTTCGTGGTAGCGCAGCACGCCCTGGTCGGTGCGAAGTTCGCGCAGCGTCGCGTCGTGGCTCAGTTCCGGCATGGCTGACCTCTTGCTCGTGGGTGCGGGATGCCGCCGAAGCTAGCCAGCCGCCGCACGCGCGCGGGCCTCCAGTCCCGGTCACCGAGAGAACCGGGAGCCGTTGGCGCCCGCAGCTTTTACCGTCGAGCCCATGCGAACCACCGAAGCACCGACCCCGCTGGAGATGCGCCGCGCGCTGAGCCGGTTCGCCAGCGGCGTCACCGTGGTGACCGGCGCCGACGGCGGCGAGGCGGTGGGGTTCACCTGCCAGTCCTTCACGTCGGTGTCGCTGGAACCCCCGCTGGTGCTGTTCTGCGCCGACCGCGGAGGCCGGGCGTGGCCGCGCATCCGGGCCGCCGGGCGGTTCTGCGTCAACGTGCTGGCCGAACCGCAGGCCGATCTCTGCGGTCGCTTCGGATCCCGTCACGGCCTTCGCTTCGAAGGGCTGGATTGGGAGCTTTCCCACTGGGGCACGCCGGAATTGCCGGACGTGCTGCTCCGCGTGCACGCCGAAATCGAGGCTGTGCACCGCGCGGGCGACCACGACGTCGTCCTCGGCCGGGTGCTCGCGCTCGACCCGGGCGCCGACGAGCGGCCGATGATTTTCTACCGCGGCGATTTCGGCGTCGAAGGCCGTCCGGACGAGGTCCCGGGCTACCTTTGGGGCTGGAGCGACCGCTGAGCCTCTTCCTCCAGCGCGCGCACCATCGCGACCGCGGCTTGGCCCGGCTGCTCCCCCGTCACCGCCCACAGGAGGCGCCGCAGTCCGCCGCACTCGTCGCGCACCGGGATCCACCGGACGTCTGCGGGCAGCGAGTCCGCCGCGAAACCGGGCACCAGCGAAATCCCCAGTCCCGCCGCGACCAGGCCCAGCCGCGTCGGCCACGCGCGCACCGCGAACGCGATCATCGGCCCGGCGATTCCCGGCCACGTCCCGAATTCCGGCGAGCCGCCCGCGCCGACGATCCAGTGCTGCTCGGCCAGTTCGTCCGGTTCGACCCAGCTGCGCCCGGCGAACGGATGCGATTCCGCGACCGCCACCCCGTACCCGATTCCGCTGCGCAATTCGGCGCGGCGCAAGCTGTCGAAGTCGTATTCCGGCAAATCGTCGCCGGTCACGACCACCGCGACCTCGAGCCGTCCGCGCCGCAGCGACTGCAGCTGCGCCGGGGTCGCGGACTCGGCGAGCTGCACCTCGACGCCCGGATGCGCGCGCATCAGCCGCGAAACCGCCCGCGGCAGCAGAACCGCCGACACGGCGGGAAATCCGCCGACCGAGATCCGCCCGCTCAGCCGGTCGCGCAGCCCGGCCAGTTCCTTTCCGGCCGCGCTCACGCTTTCCAGAACCCGCCCGGCATGCCGGATCAGCACTTCCCCCGCCGTTGTCGGACGGATTCCGCGGGCGTGCCGTTCGAACAACGCGGTTCCGGTAGCGCGTTCGCTCGCCGCGATCTGCCGCGACACCGCCGATTGCGTGTAGCCGAGCCGGTGCGCGGCCGCACTGAACGACCCGGTGCGGGCCACCTCGACCACGACCCGGAGGCCGGTGAGCGTCAGATCAGCCATTCCGCCAACCATATCCGAAACGCGCTTTCCCGGGCGTCCACAGTAGACGCCACCGCGGTTCCCTCCCCTTGACCACGACGCAAAATACCGATCCCATCCGCGCGGGCCGCGATTTTCGCGCCCCGAAGGACACCGAGCGTGCCCCAATTACCTCGCCGCAGGTGCCGCCGAACGCCCGAATCGCGGTTGCGGCGAACAGTCGAACTCGCGGCGAACCGCTCCGCGCGCGAAACACCGGCGCGGGAAGGGACGATGTCATTGTCAGGAGTGGCGAAAAGAATCTCGAGCGTGACCGTCGGCCGACGGTCTACTGTGGAATGCCCGCACGCACCCGCTGTTCACCGGGTGGCCGTCGCCGCTTAACCGCCGACGGTAACTTTCCGGCGGCGCGCCCGCGATGTCCATTCTGACTGCGACGGCTTGTCACCGGACGGCCGTCCGAGCCGGACTGAGGTTGCGACACATGAAAAGCGCTCGAAGTCCACGCCGGACTCCCCGGTTCCAGCTGATCGGCGGCCCGGGGAACGCGACGAGGTGGCGGCTCCTCGGCACGAACAACGCCTCGCTGGGGCTGGGCACCGTCGACTACCGCAACGGGGAGGAATGCGTCGCGGCGATCCAGTGGCTGTGCGCGAACATCCCGCGCACGCGCATGGAACTGACCCACGACCACGGAATCGACTGGCGGTGGACGCTGCGCGCGGGCAACGGGACGATCGCGTCGGCGAGCCACGCCTACGGCCGCCGGATCGAAGCACAGCACGGATACGAACGCTTTGTCACCGCGATCGGGGAAGCGGCGGAATTCGCGGCGGAGGGCCGGATCACCGACTGGCGCACGAAGTACCGGCTGCCGGGCTGAACGCGTTCGTCGGGCATTAACTGCCGCGCCGTCGGGTGGGAACGCGACCAACCGGGCGCTGTTTGCCGAACCCCGCGAGGTTTGGTCCCGGCCACGGAATCCCGTGGCCGAGACCAGACAGAAAGAGTACAAACTGATGCGTGCTCGTACTGCCCGGTTCGTGGGCGTCTCCGCCGCGGTCGCCGCGGGAGCGGCCCTGATCTTCCCGGGTACCGCCAGCGCTGTTCCCGGCCCGAACGGAACCAAGGAGGTCGTCGCGGCCGTCGGTTCCGACACGATCGCGGACGTCACGTCCGCGGTGTTCGCCGCCGCGAACGGCTCGACGGCGAACACCGACCCCGACAACTACGTGAACGTCCCGCCGGTTCTCACCGGCCCGTCGTTCACCGTCCCCGGCGACAAGTTCAGCCCGGCGGGCACGACCTACAACGCCTCCAACCCGCCGCCCAACGGCTCCACCGCGGGCAAGGCCGCGCTGGCCGCCGCCGCCTCGGCGGGCAACGGCTCGGTCGACGTCGCCCGCTCCTCTTCCCCGCGTTCGTCCTCCGACCCGGCGGAGTTCCAGTACTACGCTTTCGCCAAGGACGGCGTGTCCTGGGCGGCCTCGTCGACCGGCGCGGGCGCCGGCGTCACCCTGACGCTCACGCAGCTGCGCGGCATCTACAGCGGCACCATCACCAACTGGAACCAGGTCGGCGGAGCCGACGCTCCTATCGCGGTCTACCTGCCCCAGGTCGGCTCCGGCACCCTGTCCTTCTTCACCAACACCGTCCTCGGCTTCGACCCCACCACCAAGCCGGTCGTCATCAACCGGTTCCAGGAAAACGAGGGCAACACCATTCCGGCGAACGCGCAGGCGAACGCGATCGCTCCTTACTCCGTGGCCCAGTGGGTCGCGCAGGGCAACGGCGTCGTCAGCGACAAGCGCGCCGGCTTCTTCGAGGGCACCCTGACCGGTGCCGGTTCGGACGGTGCGCCGGTTTCGGGTTCCGCCCCGAACTTCGCCCCGGCGTTCGCCGACGGCTTCCTCGGCGCCCGCTTCGTGTACTACGTGCTGGACACCCGTTCGCCGTCCTACGGCGCGGCTCTCAACGCGGTCGGCTTCGACGACGCCGGCCCGAGCCCGCTCTGCAACGGCAGCCTCGCCGGCACGCTGAGCCAGTACGGCTTCAAGCCGCTGGCCGCCGACGACACCGGTGTGACCTGCACCGTCGGCTGACGCACTGAGCACCAGACCGGCCCGGCCAGGGGATTTCTTCCCCTGGCCGGGCCGGACTCGCGCTGTAAACTCCCAGCCCAGCCGAACTACCCTCCCAGCCTTACTCCAACCGCCTACTGGGCAGCGGTTTTTCAGGTACCACGGTCCATCGACAGTCGCTCACCGTCCCACGACACCGCGCTTCCAACATCATCGGCTTCGGAGCCGCTCTGCAACGGCAACCACGCCAGCATCTTGGCTCAGGTATAGCTTCAAGCCGCTGCCCGCCGATTCCGACGGAGTCACCTGATCCGACAAACCGGGGCCAGGCGCGGAGTTCCCGCGCCCGGCCCCGGTATCGGCAGCTCAAGCCCAAGCAGGCAGCACTCTCCACACCGCCGACGCCGCGAGCACCGCCAAGGCCAGCAACGCCGGTGTGGTCAGCACATAGGTGGACACCGAACGCCAGCGCCGGTACAGCACCGTCGCCCCCGCCGCCACCACCGCGAACCCGCCGAACGCCAGTACCAGCCGGGCCCAGCCGCTCGGGTCACCGGTGCGTCCGTCCTGGGCGTCCGCCCGGCCGTTCTGCGGCGTCGGGCGGAACGGCTTGCCGTCGAGGACCGCCGTCACCACCGTCGCGCTCGACGCGGATCCCGGCCACCACGAGTCCGAGGTGACGAGCGTCAGCCGGTCGTTCTCGGTGCGGCCGTAATCGCGGTCCTCGTCCAGGTCCCGGGTCGCCGTGTCGGTCACGGTGTAGACCGATTTCCCTTGAGTGGTCGCGACCACCAGCCGGTCCCCTCGCGTCAATTCACCGAGCCGGGAGAACGGTGCCCCATATCCGGAGTACCGGCCGACCAGTGCCGAGTTGCCCGGCTGGCCGGGGCCCGAGGTTCCCGGGACATGCCCCGGTCCGGACATCGTCTCGCCCGGCTCCGCGCCTTCGAGAACCACCTGCTGCACCTGCAGTTTCGGGATCTCCAGCACTGCCACCGGCGCACCGAACTCCGGCGGTTTCGTCACCGGCGCGGCGCCGAGCAATGTGCTGGCCGCGCCTTGCGCCTGAGCCATCCGGTCCTGCAGCACCGACAGGGCCGCCCGCTGATCGTTGTTCGCCAGCATCGGCCCGAGTGCGTAGGCGACGATGCCGAAGCACAACACCGTGGTGACCAGCCAGCCGACCGCCGCGACAATCGTCCACTTAGGAGTCAAGCGCACCGGTGCGCGAAGCGTCGCGATCATGCCCGGCGTCGCAATGCGACGATCCGGCCGGCGAGCCGGTTCACCCACGGCGGCAACGGCTTGCCCGCGGTGAGATAACCGGTGGTCGACGGCAACAGCACCAACGCGACCAGCGCGAGCAACGGAATCAGTGCGCCCAGCACTCCCGCGCCCGGGAACAGCGGGATCTTCACCGCCGCGGCCAGGCTGCGCGCTTCCTGGACGCTCGCCTGCGTCGGAGCCTTCATCGCCAGCGCGGCCGCTTCCGCCGATCCGGTGCCGGGCGAGCCGGAGTGCGGCACCGAACCGCCGAAGCCGCCGCCAGGCGGCACTCCGCCCGCAACGGTGCCGGGGCCGCTGCCAGCAGACTGCGCAGCCGGGTTCTGCGCCTCCTTGTGTTCCTGGCAGGAGGCGGCCGCGGTGCCGGTGCCGACCCTCGCCGCGGCGGCCTGCGCCGCGGAAAGAAGATCCGGGGTCAACGGGACAATGCCCGGCCCCATCGCGCCCTGACCGCCGTTGGTCGCGGCCTTCAGGAAGGTGGCGAGTTGCACCTGCTTCGCGGCTTCCGGCGCGCATGACGCGTTCACCAGCGGATTCAGCGGTGCGGCAAGGGACTCGACATACGTCAGCGGGTACGCCTCCGGATCATCGCTGCCGACGAGCTGGACGGTGCCGTCCTTCGCCTGCTGCGTGCGTGCTGCCGCGGCCTGCAGCGACTTCGGGGTCGGTGCGACATAACCGCCCTTCCCATCGGGCACGGCCACCGGAGTCCAGCCGTTCTCGGTCGCAGTCGCCAAATCGGTGACGACCCAGTTCAGGCACCCCTTCCTGCACGTGCCCCCGGTCCCGAGCGTCACAGTGTTGACCTGCTTGCGCACGTTGATCTGGCCGGTCTTCGCATCGACGTTGTGCACGACGCCGGCGTCACCGAGGTTGAGCGCGTTGAGGTCGGTGACGACGCCGACCGGCCCGCCGCTCCCCCGCAGCACTTTGTTGTCGTGGTTTACGAAATGCGCGTACGTCCAGGCAGGCGATCCGCTCAGTCTGCTGCTGAGCACCAACGGCACGGTGCTGGCCCCGACTTCGCCGGTGACCCCGTAGTAATCGGTGCCGTCCTGGCCTTCCCGCGTGTTGGGTGCGAGAGCGGCGTTCTCCGCCCCGCTGACCGCGGCCAGCGCGGGATTGCGCTTGACCAGGTCGGACGCGTCGGTGAAGATGCCGCCCCGGCCGGTGGTGCCCGGCAGTTCGCCGCCCTTGGTCAGCAGGTTGGCCAGATCGTCCCAGCTGAACGCGAGGTTCTCGGACAAGCGCGTCTTCAGCGGGCCGCCGCGGTCGTCGCGGTCGGTGGGTGTCCAGCCCACCGCTGCGAGCACGGTCGCGTTGAGCCCGACGGGTACGTAGCTTCGAGCCCGGACCTGCTGCGCGGCAAGCGTTCCCCCGGAACCGGTGACCACCAGGTCGGAATCGCCCTTGTCGAACGAAGTCAGCCCGAGGTCCTCAGTCTCGTTCACGATGTTGACCGGTTGCGCGGCTTTCGTCGGTGCGCACAGCATCTGGTTCCAGGCGACGGCGGTGCGTCCGAAGCGCTCCGGCATGCTGCCGGTCAGCGTGCTCACCCCCACCCCGCCGCACCCCTGGATGCGAATCCCTCGTGCGGAAGCCCGGAACGCGATCGAACTGTCGTACACGACGGTGGCGGGACCGGGAGTCGCTGCCGGGACAGTGATCTTCAGCGTCAGGGTGCACGGATGGTTTTCGTCGCAGGAGAACGAGTACTGCTTCTTGTCCGGGTTGTTCGCCCACGGATCGTCCTGGCTTTTCGGCAAACTGGTGAACTCGGGATCGTAGAACACGGGATGCGGCACGGCCGCGCCTCGGGGCGCATAGGTGTCGAACACGATGTTCTGGGTGGCCGCGCTTCGGCCCTGGTCCGGGTTCGGGCCGATGAAGGTCGAGCTCGAGAGCTCGTCGTTGAACCGTCCGCAGTAAGCAGCGACCCGGTTCGTCATCGAGTGATCCGGTGCCCGGGTCGCGGAATTGACCAACGCGTCCCGCAACAGTGCCGGGCACACGAAGAAGGTCGCCTTGGACTTGGCGGGCAGCCCGGAGACCGTGACGTGCAGCGGATCCCCGTTCTGCGCGTTCATCGGATCCGCGCCCGTCACCTGCACTTTGTAATTCAACGGGCTCGTCTGCGCGGACGCCGCGGGCACGACGGCGACGCCGAGCACCGCGAGCGCCCCGGCGGCGAGCACGTGCGCCACGCGTCTGAAGCGATTCATGGGTTCAACTTCTCCACCGTCGCGCGCGGCGTCAACAAACGAGAACGGAACGCGGGCACCGGTTCACGAACGCGCCGTCGGGCCTTCGCTGTCCAGCCAACTTTCCCCGCTTCCGGCTCGCAATACTCGCTGCCGTGACCGTCTCGTCCTCCGCGTCCGGCCCCGCGCCGCCGGATCGTCTCGTCCTCGCCGATCTGCCCTCGCGCGCCGACCGGCTCTTCCGCCGCGTCACGAGCGGGGCCGGGCTTTCGGTGCTCGCGCTCTTGATCGTGATCGGGTTCTTCCTCGTCTACCGGTCCGCGCCCACGTTCGAGGCCAGCGGTTTCGGCTTCTTCACCACGATCCAGTTCGACCCGGCTTCCGGGCGTTTCGGCGTTCTCGGCCTGCTCTACGGCACGGTGGTGGTCGCCCTGATCGCGGTCGCGGTCGCGGTGCCGTTCTCGGTGCTGGCCGCGCTTTTCATCAGCGATTACGCCAGCCCGCGGATGCGCGGGCTCCTCACCGGGCTGGTCGATCTCCTCGCCGCGATCCCCAGTCTGCTCTACGGCCTCTGGGGATTCAGCTTCCTGCGCCCGTACATCACCCCGTTGTCGCAATGGATGACCGACAATCTCGGCTGGTTCCCGCTGTTCGAGACGAAACCGGGCGCGGTGCTGTTCAATTCGATGTTCGTCGCGGGGCTCGTGGTTTCGCTGATGGTCATTCCGATCACGACGTCGGTCATCCGCGAGGTTTTCACCCAGACCCCGCCCGGGGAAAAAGAAGCGGCGCTCGCGCTGGGCAGCACGCGCTGGGGCATGGTGCGCACCGTCGTGCTGCCGTTCGGGCGCGGCGGGATCGTCGGCGGCTCGATGCTCGGGCTCGGCCGCGCGCTCGGCGAGACGATCGCGGTTTCACTTCTGCTGCCCCAGGTCCCGGAATTGACGACGCATATCCTGGAATTCGGCGGCGCCACCATTTCCGGGTTCGTCGCCAATAACGCGGGACAATCCGGGCCCGCGTTGAGCGGCTTGATGGCGGCCGGGCTGGTGTTGTTCGCATTCACCCTCGCGACCAACTTCACCGCGTCGGTGATCATTTCCCGCAGCCGTTCCGGAGCGGGGGTCGACGCGTGACCACCACTGAATTCCCTGCCGAAGAGGAAATCGCGGCGGTGCGTCCGATTCCGGTGCGCCGCCGGACGTCCGCGACGACGCCGCAGGACCGGCTGGTGGCGCTGGGCTGCGCCGCGTCGGCGACGCTGCTGACCTGGTTCGTGATGCATCAGCTGCTGGCGTCGCCGGGCTGGCTCGCCGACCTGGTCGTGGCCTATCTGCTGTATCTCGGCATGCTCTACCTCGTCACCCGCGACCGGCTCGGCCGGCTCGCCGCGGTCGACAAGCTGGTGTCCGCGGTCGTGGTGAGCGGCGCGGTCGGCCTGCTGATCCCGTTGCTGTTCCTGCTCGGCTACATCGTCCTCAAGGGCGTGCCGAGCCTGCGGCTGGCGTTTTTCGGGCACGACATGTCGGCCGTCGCTCCGACCGATCCGGCGACGGCGACCGGCGGTCTGCACGCGATCGTCGGGACGCTGGAACAGACGGCGCTCGCGCTCGTCTTCGTCGTTCCGCTCGGCGTGCTCACCGCGGTGTTCCTCAACGAGACCCGGTCCCGGTTCCGCCGTCCGGTGCGGATTTTCGTGGACGCCATGAGCGGTCTGCCCTCGGTCGTCGCCGGTCTTTTCGTGTACGCGGCGCTGATCCTGCCGCCCGCGCAGCTCGGCTTCTCCGGGTTCATGGCGACGCTCGCGCTGACGATGATCATGCTGCCGACCGTCACCCGCACCGTCGATGTCGTGCTTCGCCTGGTGCCCGACGGCCTGCGCGAGGCGTCGCTCGCCCTCGGCGCAAGCCGCGCGCGGACAGTCTGGTCAGTGGTGCTGCCGACCGCGCGCACTGGCGTGAGCACCGCGATCATTCTCGGCATCGCGCGGGTGGTCGGCGAAACCGCGCCGCTGCTGTTCACTTCTTTTGGCACGCTTTCGATGAATTTCAATCCGTTCAGCGAACCGCAGGAAAGCTTGCCCCGCTTCGTTTACCGCTACATCAAAGAACCGCTGGCCTCGGCGCAGGAACGCGGGTACATCGGCGCGCTGGTGCTGATCCTGCTGATCTTCGCGCTGTTCGCCCTGACCCGGCTGATCGGCCGCAAACGCTGGTCGGCGCGCCGCCCGAAACCCAGGAGTGCCCGGTGACCGAAACCCTCGAAGCCCGCGAACCCGTCCGGGTGCTCGGCGGGCCGCCGCCGGGCGCGGCGGCGCTGGAGGCGCGCGGCGTGCACGCCTGGTTCGGCGACCGGCTCGTGCTGGAGGACGTCACTCTCGCGATGCCCGCCAACGAGGTGACCGCGCTGATCGGCCCGTCCGGCTGCGGGAAGTCGACGTTCCTGCGCATTCTCAACCGGATGCACGAGCTCGTCGGCACCGCGAGCCTGGCCGGAGAAGTCCTGTTGGACGGCTCCGACATCTACGCCGAGGGCACCCGCGCACAGCACGCCCGGCTGCGGATCGGCATGGTGTTCCAGAAGCCCAATCCGTTCCCGGCGATGTCCATTCGGGACAACGTGCTCGCGGGACTGAAGCTCGCTGGCGTCAAATGCGGGGACAAGGACGGTCTGGTCGAGCAGAGCCTGGAGCGGGCCGGGCTGTGGCGGGAGGTCCGGGACCGGCTGAACTCCCCCGGCGGCGCGCTGTCCGGCGGGCAGCAGCAGCGGTTGTGCATCGCGCGGTCGCTCGCGGTGCAGCCGAATGTGCTGCTGATGGACGAACCCTGCTCGGCGCTCGACCCGACTTCCACGCGCCGGATCGAGCAGACGATCGTGGAGATCTCCGACGAGGTCACCGTCGTCATCGTGACCCACAATATGCAGCAGGCGCAACGGGTTTCGCATCATTGCGCGTTCTTTCTCGCCGGGGAGAACGAGCCTGGGCGGGTTGTCGAACACGGGTCGACTGAGCAGATCTTCGAAAGTCCGGAAGACAGCCGCACGCACGACTACGTCCACGGCCGTTTCGGCTGAACTGGGGAGTTTCGATGCATCGCACGAGATGGGCCGGGCTTGGCTGCGCGGGGGCGCTGCTGGCCGGTCAGGTTTTGCTCGCCCCGGCCGCGGAGGCGTTCAGCCAGGTCAACGGGTCCGGGTCCACGTATGTCGGGCTCGCGATGAGCGACTGGCAGAATGGCGCTAATTCGCGCGGTATTCCGGTCAATTACAGCGCATTGGGGTCTCCGGCCGGGGTTAATCAGTATGGCGATCACACCGTTGACTTCGCTGGTACTGAGGCCGAAGTCAGTTCGCTGGAGGCGGCGGGCGGCGGTGGTGCTACCGCGAAGCAGCGCGGATATCAATACGTGCCGGACGTCGCTGGCGCGGTAGCGGTGATGTACAACGTCACCGACGCCGGTGGACGCCGCGTCGATACGCTGCATTTGACCCGGGATGTGGTGGCGCGGATCTTCGCGCGGCAGATCACCCGCTGGAGCGATCCGGCGATCAGCGCGACCAATGGCGGGTTCGCCCTGCCGGATCAGCCGATCACCCTGGTCGGCCGCAGCGGCCAGTCCGGCACGACGGCGCTGTTCTACGACTTCGTGGCGCACGTCGCGCCCGGGCCGTACGGAGATTTCGTCTCCCGCAATGTCGACAAGGGGATCGGGCCACTGCCGTCCGGGGTGCGGCCGATCCAGCTGCCGGCCCGGGGGCCGGACGCGGATTTCTACCGGCTGTTCGCCGACTCCGACCAGATCGCCCAGACGCTGGCCAACGGCAGCGTCCCGTTTTCCATCGGGTACGACGAATTCGGTTACGCGAAGAAGTACAACGCGCCGACCGCGTGGGTGGAGAATCAAGCCGGGAAGTACACCCTGCCGTATGCGGCCAATATCGCGGCGGCGTTGACCAAGGCGAATCTGCGGCCGGACCTCAGCCAGGAGCTGTCCGGGGTTTACGCCAATCCGGATCCGTCCACGTATCCCATTTCCGCCTATTCGTATTTGATGACCCCGTGCGGGGCGGGGCGGGATACCTGCAAGGGCGGGTATCCGGACGGGGCCAAGGCGGACACCATGACCGCGTTCATCGAACACGTCGCCTGCGACGGGCAGATCAACATGGCGCGGATCGGATATTCCCCGCTGCCGCCCAACCTGTCGCAGGAGATGATGAACGCCAACGCGCGGCTTGCCGGGCGCCCGCCGAAACAGCTGAACGCGGGGAATTGCGCCAATCCGACGTTCCAGGGCAGCCTCGGCGCCGGGGCTACCGCGCCGCAGGATCCCTTCGCCGGACTGGGCGGGGTGGACGCGTTGACCCACGGCGGGAATGGCGGCGGACCGAAGGCCGGGGCGAAGGAAGGACCGAAGTCTTCCGCCAGTGCCCAGGCCTCGGCCGGACCGGGGGCGTCGTCGGCTTCGGGACCGGACGCTTCGGAAGCCAATGGCGGGTCGAAGGATTGGCGCAATGCCGAGCCTGCCGCTTATCAAAGCGGCGGCTTCGGCGGATTCGGGGCGTGGGCGGCGCTGGTTTTGTTCGCGGCGATTTGCGTACCGCTGATGGTGCGCGGAATCATTCGTCGGTTGCGTCGGACGGGATAGCACCGCTCGGCCGCGGCCGAGCTCAATTTCCGCTCCAGGGAGGAGCCGAGCCCCAGCCCCAGCGGGGCACCGGCTGGTCGCCCGCGGGTCCGGCGTCCGGCGCGGAGAACACCACCGCGAGCCTGCTGCCCCATTCCAGGTATCCCGCGAGCGCGGCGCGGAATTCCGGGTCGGCGGGCAGCCCGACCTCGTCGGCAGTGGCCAGCAGCAGCGAAACCCACCGGCGCCGCTGCGGTTCGGTGATCGCCCGGCCGGCATGCCTGGCGATCATGTGTTCGTGCCCGCCGTGGCCGGCGGTGTACGCGGCCGGGCCGCCGAACACCTCGCCGAGCCAGACCGCCACGTGCACGGGATGCTCCGGGCTCATCCCAGCGAACACCTCGGCGAGCAGGTCGTCCTCGGGCACCTTCGCGTAGAACGCCTCGGTCAGCCTCGCCAGCGCGGCTGCTCCGCCCGCCCATTCGTAGAGCGTCGGCACCGCACCGCCCGGACCGGCCACCTCGGTGCGTTCGTAATGCCGCATCTCCTCGATGTTCTCGACATAGGGCCGGATCTCGGCGAAGAACGCGGCGAACCGGGGCCCGCCCCGGAAACCCTGGAGGTGGGCGTCGGCCGAAGTCCAGACAATGCGCAGGACGTAGCTGCCCGGCTCGTCGGCGGCGCGGGCGAGTTCGTAGTCGTGGCACTGTTCCGCCGCGGCGAGCGACTCGGCCGCCCGTCGGTAGGCGGCCTCGAAGTCCGCGTGCCCGCCGTCCGGAATGCGGTACCGGATGTACTCGATGATCACCGGGCCAGCCAAGCACTCGACCGGCCGGTCGCCTAGTACGCACTTGCCGGTGCGTACCCGCGGCAGGCGATGATGGAGGAATGAAAGCGCGCTACTCGTGTGCGGTCGAGCTGGCCGTCGACGTCATGGGCGGGAAATGGAAGCCGGTGATCCTGGCGCGGCTCAAGGAAGGCCCGCACCGGTACGGCCAGCTGCGCCGCGCCATTCCGTCGATCACCGAGAAAGTGCTTACCGCGCAACTGCGGGAGCTGGCCGCCGCCGGGCTGGTGGACCGGACCGAGGTGGCCGGAAGGGTGCCGACGGTCGAGTACCGGCTGACCCCGGAGGGCGACGAGCTGCGCCCCGCGCTGACCGCGTTGTACGAGTGGGGCAGCCGGTACGCCGAACGCAACGGCATTCCGGTCGACACCTCCGGAACCGACTAGCCTCCGGAACCGGCTAGGAGGAGCCGAGCAAGTCGGCCAGCACCGCGGCTTCGCTGATGTCGCTGCGTTTGGTCGCCGTCAGCAGGGTCAGCGGACCCTTTTCGGCCAGGGCGCGCAAGTGGTCCAGAGCTTCCGCGCGTTCCGGTTCTTCCAATTCCGCGCGGTAGCGTTCCGCGAATTCGTCGTAGCGCTCCGGATCGTGCGCGTACCACTTGCGCAGTTCCGTCGACGGGGAGATCTGCTTGAGCCAGTCGTCCAGGCGGGCGCGGTCCTTGCTCAGCCCGCGCGGCCACAGCCGGTCGACCAGGATCCGCGAGCCGTCGGTGGACTCCGCATCGTCGTAGACCCGGCGTACCCGGACTCGGCGTTCGCTCATCGGGGCAGCGGCTCCTTCCGGCATCTGGGGCTCCCGTCGCCACCAGCGTCCGCCGTCGGGCGCCGCGGTGCAAACGAAGGGGGTATAACCCCAGGGTATGGAACTGCGTCAGCTGCGGTACTTCGTCGCCGTCTTCACCGAGGGGTCGATCAGCCGGGCGGCCGGGTCGCTGCTGATCTCGCAGCCCGCGCTGACCCGGCAGATCCGTGTCCTCGAACGCGAGCTCGGGACGCCGTTGTTCGATCGGGTCCCGACCGGCGTCCAGGCGACGGTGGCCGGGCGCGCGTTGCACGAGCACGCCCGGCAGCTGCTGCGGCTCGCCGACGCGACGCGGGAGGTCACGCGGTCCGCGGCGCCGGTCAAGGAACAGGTCGAGATCGCGTTGCCGCCGGGGATTCCGCAGGACTGGGTGCTCGCCGCGCTGACGGAGATCCGCCGCCAGGTGCCGGACGCGGCGTTGTCGTTCCTGGACGCCAGCAGCACCGAACAGCTCCGGATGCTCAGCGAAGGGCGGATCGACATCGGGCTGGTCCACCAGAACCCGCCGTCCACCTTGCACGGGCGGTTGCTGTTCGAGCTTCCGTTCGGGGTCGCGATCCGGCCTGGGCACGCGCTTTTCGGCCGCGCGAAGTGCCGGTTGCGGGATCTCGACGACGTCCGGGTGCTCGCGCATTCGCGGGCGCAGGTCCCGGCCGGGCACGACCAGATGCTCGCGGCGGCGCACGGGCTCGGGGTGTCGCCGAACTGGCGGCTCGCGCGGTTCAACGAGAACGCGCTGGCCTGCGCGGAGGCCGTCGAGGCGGACGCGGTGCTGCTGAGCCGGCCCAGCGCGAACCGGATGCTGCCCGGCTGGGCGTGGAGCGAACTGGTCGAGCCGAGCGTCCCGCTGACGACGTGGGCGGCGTGCCAGCCGCAGACCCGGCGAATCGTCGGCGCGGTCATGGAGGTGCTGGCGGGGTCCTGAAAGGCCCGTCCGGGAGCGCGGGGCTCCCGGACGGGACCGGATCAGCCGGTGGCCAGCACCTTCAGCCGGTCAAGACCGGCGCTGAAGTAGTCCTGGTCGAGCGGCGTCGAGGTGTACTGCCAGAACGTGTAGAAGCCCCAGGCGTAGGGCAGCGTGCCCGGCGACGACGAGTACGCCGCCACCCACAGCGGGTTGGTCGAGCTGAAGTCGCCCCTGTTGCCGGTGCACTGGGTCCACCAGCTGTTGGCCGTGTAGATGACCGGCCAGCGCGACGTCTTCGCGTGGTACTCGTCGCTGAACGCCTTGATCCACGACACCATCGCGGACTGGCTCAGCCCGTAGCAGGCCGAACTGGGCCCCCACTCGATGTCGAGCGTGCCGGGCAGGGTCTTGCCGTCCTTCGACCAGCCGCCGCCGTGCGCGACGAAGTAGTCGGCCTGCGCGGCTCCGCCTGAGATATCAGGACGGCCGTAGTGGTACGCCCCGCGGATCATGCCGACGTTGTACGAGCCGTTGTACTGCTGGGTGAAGTCCGGGTTCTGGTAACCGGTGCCCTCGGTCGCCTTCACGTAGGCGAACCGCTTGCCCTGATTCCAATAGGACTGCCAATCGACCGCGCCCTGGTAACTGCTCACGTCGATGCCCGCAGTCGTCGTCTCGACCGACGCCGGAGCGACCGCAGCGCCGCCCGGTTCGTGCGCCCGGATGGACGCGCCCATCTGGTGGTTGTCCGGAGTCTCGGCCGAGGTGCTCGCGGCTGCGGCAGGTGCAGCTGCGGCGTTCGGCGCGGTCGCCACGAGCAGGGCGGCAGCCGCGGCGAACACCGCCGCGGTCAGGCGACGGCGCGCCCTCCCGGCGGGTCCCCAGTGGTGAGTGGTCATGACAGGTCCTTTCGGATGCCCTCGCGACGTGCCACCCGATCAGGTGGCACGAGGACCTGATTCTGTTACTAAATGTGATGCACTGTCACTGCTCCAAGTGAACTAATTTCCACTTGACCGGACAACGAGAAAGACATTCTCAGTAGGCCGTTGCGGTCAATTTCGCCGAAAACCCCACCAGCCGGCCGCGGTCGCCATACTCTCCTCCGCCATGTCGACACAGCGAAGAACCCGGACGATCCTGCAGCTCCTGGCCGTACTCCTCGCCCTGGCCGCGACCGGCACCGGCACCGCACAGGCAGGAGAACCGGCCCTGCTGCACTTCAACCACTCCTACGGCGTCCTCGACCGCGAGACGGCCGACGCCGTCGAGCATTCGGCCTACCTCAAGGATTTCGCGAACTTCCAGGTCCGCACCACGACCGGCGCCGGCGGCGAGAAGTGGACCGGCCGCTACCTGATGGGCCGCGAAACCTACCTGGAACTGTTCGGTGTCGGCGACGTCCCCGGCAAGGACGGCGACCTCGGTTCGGCGGGCCTGGGAGTCTCGGTCGAACACACCGGACAGCTGTCCGCAGTGGTCCAGCGCCTCCACGACGCAGGCATCACGAACCCGTTGGAATTCCTGCAAACCCGCGACTTCGGCGACGGCAAGCCAGTCCCGTGGTTCAACGGGGTCTTCACCACAGACCAGTACGACACCTTCGGAGCCTGGGGAATGGAATACCGCGCGGAGTACTTCGCCGACCCGCGCAGCAACACCGGCCCCGCGCAATACCCCGGCGACACCAGCCGAAACCGGTACCTCCCGGATGACTACCGCAACCATCTGATGCGCGACGTCACCGGCATCCGCCTGGGCATCACCGCCCGCGACCTCAACAACACCCTGCCACTGCTGCGCGCCGGAGGAATGACAGTACGAGAACTCCCGACCGGCGCCCTCGCGACCGACGGCATGACCACCATCCGCTTCGAAACGGTCTCCGCGGACCAGGTCGGCCTGCGTCAAATCGACCTGGCCCTCAACCACCCCACCGGAACGAAGCACGTCGAACAACTGGGCCACTCAACGCTGACCGTCGGCCCCGGCGCGCACGCCCGCTGGACCTTCAACATCCGCAGCTGACGCCCCTCTCGTTCCGTGAAGGGCTCCTTGAGGGAACCAGATTTCCTCAAAGAGCCCTTCACGGACCGCCCGCCACCTTGACAGCAGCCCCGTCCGTGAGGGGAACCCTGACGGACTCTGATTCCCTCAGGGTTCCCCTCACGACCGCCCCGCCCGGCCCCCGCCCCAATGTGGCGTTGGGTGCGTGCGACGCATGCGAACGCCACATTAGGTGCGTGGGACACACCCAATGCCACGTTGGCGCGCCAGCCCCGCACTGCCGCACTGCCGCACCGCCGCACCGCCGCACCGCCGCACCGCCGCACCGCCGCACCGCCGCACCGCCGCACCGCCGCACCGCCGCACCGCCGCACCGCCGCACCGCCGCAC